>MGSU01000085.1 GCA_001799195.1 Deltaproteobacteria bacterium RIFOXYA12_FULL_61_11
CGCAGCTACTCGGCAGTGTCCCTCATCGCTCGAGTTTCCTGAGTTTCCTGCGCGAAGAATAGACGCTCTTCATCGCTGCAGCCTGTAGCTTGTGCACCAGTGGCGACCATCGGAAGGGGCGCCGTTCCGAGATCGAGCCGGTTGCTCCGGACTGGCGTATCGAGTATGGTGCCGAATCGTTGAGGAACATACTCCGGAGGCGCACATGCGCTGGATCTACATCCTACCGGTGCTGCTTGCTTGCAGTTCCTCGGAAACCCCTATACCGCAAGTACCTCAGAGTTCTGACGACCTGGTGCCCGTCCTGCGTCCGAACCAGGATGCCGACTTGCCCGTGGTGCTGCTGGAGGAGCATTCTCAGCTCCACGTCGCCTACGAGCAGCGCCCTGCCTCGAATGGGGGCGGAGAGCTTGCAGCTGTGACCTGGATCAGCGTAACCATGACCGGGGGACTGAGCTGGTCTTTCCCGGCGGCCGCCCTGCAAGCCGACACCGCGCTCGACGCCGCACACCTTGACGCGGAGGCCTTTGGTGAGTATCTCAGCCAAGGTTTCTTCACCTTGAACGTGCCCGGCGCGGTGACCAGCTCGGTGTTCGAGGACCAGACGGTGCTCCTCGTTGCCGCTCGGCTCGGGCTGGACGGCCGCACCGAGTTCGACGGTGTCGGTCTCTCCCTGGCCATCCCCTCGAACGCCCTGCCAAGCTCGGGGTTGCCGGTCGGGGCTCTCCCTGCCAACGCCCTCCCTGCCAACGCACTGCCTTCGAATGCCATTCCGGCCAATGCGTTGCCGTCGTCGTTGCTGGGAGCCGATCATATGACCGTGGCCGCGCTCCCTGCCAACGCCCTCCCTGCCAATGCCCTGCCTTCGTCTTGGTGGTTGCGCCAGGACGAACCTTCGGCCGACGGACCGATCCTGGCCTACCTCTTGACCTGCCGCGACCAGGAGGGGACGAGCTTCCGCGCCACGTGCTCGGCGGACACGGACCTTGCCGCGGTCTCGACCGAAGGCTTGACCGTCTCCTGCCCGATCAAGGGTGTGCTCGAAGGCCCCGACTGCACCCTGGCAGTACTCGTCACTCTTCGCGACGCATACCTGTATGCCACGCTCGACGGTATCCCCCTGCTGCTGCTCAAGAGCGGTCTCGACCTTGGGGCGAACCGGGCACCGGCCATCACCATGGCGGAGCGCCTGCGGGTCGCGCCCGGCCGGACCAGCAATATTGACCTGAGCGTCGAGGACCCGGACGAGGACCTGCTCCTCGGGTCGCTCTCGGGGGCGCCGTCCTGGCTGCGCCAGGAACACCACCGTCTCACCTTCACTCCCCCGGCCGAGGTCGCCGGGGAGACGGCCTCCTTCACGGCGCGGGTCGAGGACAACGGCAACCCGCGCCGGAACGCCGAGCTGCTGGTGACCGTGGAGGTTGCTGCCGAGGTGTCGGGCGACCCACCGGTGGTACCCGAGCCATCCGACGACGGCGAGGCCCCCGAGCCAATCGGCGACACCGCCGCACCGACTTCTCCCGTGATGGCCTTCGTCGCCGGGGCGACCGGACAGGGTTTGATTCAGGCAATTCACCTCGGCGCGAAAGATGATCACGGCGTCAGCGCATATTGTCTCCAGGAGAGCGACACAACCCCGGCGCCGGGAGCCGCCTGTTTCGTCGCGGTGCCGGAGACACCGGCGCTCGACGTCACCGCCGATCACAGTTTCACCGAATACGGGCCAAAGCTGCTGTGGGTGTGGTACCGCGACCTGGCCGGCAACATCTCGGCCTCGGCCAGCGCGGCCATCGAGCTGAGCGCACCCGAGACCGACAACGCCTGGGTCGACCTTCCCGGGGGTACCTTCTTCATGGGCGCGCAGAGCAGTAACACCGGCGGTGATGGGTACGACCCGGACGCCCTGCCCGACGAAACCCCGGTGCACAGCGTGACTCTGGCGCCCTTCCGGATCCAGCGCTACGAGGTCACGGCGCGCGAGTACGCGGACTGCGTCACGGCCGGCTTCTGCCTCTACCACGGCTCCCTCACCGATGCCACGCACACCTACGGCGACTCGGCTAAGCTCGATCACCCAATCAACCAGGTCGACTGGCACGAGGCTTGGCGCTACTGCGTATGGCTCGACGCAACCTTGCCGACCGAGGCGCAGTGGGAATACGCAGCCAAGGGGACTACCGGGATGCCCTATCCCTGGGGCAACACCCCGCCCTCTTCGACCAATCCCGACCGGGCCAACTGTGCCCGCGAGGTGTGCGACGACCAATTCCCCTACACCGCGCCGGTCGATGCCTTTCCAGGCGGCACCACCCCGACCGGGCTGCACGGCCTGGCCGGTAACGTCTGGGAGTGGACCGCGGACCGGTACGGCCGGTACAGCGCCGACGACCAGACCGACCCGACCGGTCCCACCACCGGTACTCACCGCGTGGTGCGCGGGGGCAGTTTCACCTTCGACAACCCGGTCTACCTGCGCACGACCAACCGGTTCGTACAGCTCCCTGACGAACGCGGCCCTGAGGTCGGTTTCCGTTGCGCCGCTCCAGTCCAGTGAACCGGGTAGAAAACCGGGATTGCCAAGGACGTTGAAGCAGTTCCCATGGTCAGAGGGTGCCAATGTCGAGACGCATCTGCCTTGTGTGGGGGAGGAAGACCCGAGCGCAAGGCATGCTCCGGCTCTGTTCTCACCACCAGTCTTTGTCGCTGCGCGGGTCCATCAAGGTACCGCTATCGCGGACGGCGATCTCGATGCTGTCCCCGATCGCCCGTCCGAAGGCCTGTCCGGGGAACAGCGCAGGACGTCGATCGGGGCTGGAGGCATGCTGCCGAAAGAGCGAGCTCAGTCGTTCGTCGACGCAGATCCCGCGTACGTACAAGGCATAGCCATGCACGATGTCGTCCTCGCGGGTGTACTTGCAGGTCACGCTGTCGTTATCGGCGAACAGGACGATGCAGGCCACACCCTCCCCGAGGTCATACCCTGAAACAGGCGCACGGATGGGTTCTCCTGGGAGGGTACGCAGGCCGAGAAGGGTGACCGGCCAACTCGGGTTTGGTTCGACCGCGGT
Organism: Deltaproteobacteria bacterium RIFOXYA12_FULL_61_11; assembly: GCA_001799195.1. Taxonomy (GTDB): domain Bacteria; phylum Bdellovibrionota_F; class JAHFAK01; order YA12-FULL-61-11; family YA12-FULL-61-11; genus YA12-FULL-61-11. The sequence goes on from MGSU01000085.1 coordinate 3,069, forward strand.
ACTGACAAACTCCGGCCGGCGCTTGTCTTGGAACAAGGTTTTGAAATCGGGAGCTTTTTGGTCCGTGCCCCCATCGTAATGGACCAGAGCCGCCTCCTCGGTGACCGGGGAGAAATGGACCAGGGAGAGGTCCATGGCATCGTCTTGGTCCTGGGGTTTGGTTCGGGTACCGCTCACCGTGGTCAGGAAGAAATCCCGCTCTTCAACAGGTTCGCAGGGATCTGCACCGGGACAAAGGGTGTTGTCGCACGTCCCTTGACCACATGCTTCGGCGCACCGACAGAGTTCGGGCAAGGGGATGCAGGGATCGTCCGGAGGAACGGCCGGCACGTCGTTGGGTAGGGTCGGTCTCGAGCTCGGGGGGGCGTCCTCCGGCACCTGCTGCTCGAGGCCCAGGGAAGGACGATCGGCCTCGTCCGCGAGAGGATCTCCCGCGGCGCTCGGAGGCGGTGCTTTCTCCTCGACCAGGATCGGCTCGGTACAGGCAAGGGTGAGGAAACAGAGTGGCAACAGTCGCACGAAAGGACGGTGCATAATCAGGGCGGTACTACTCCTTGGGGGGCAGCAGGGCGTTGAGTCCTGGGATGGTCGCCAAGGCATCGAAGAACAAACCGTTCCTGACCCTCGTCTCGAGCCCCTTGATAGACCTGCCCAATTGAAGTACGGCGGGTTTCAATTCCTCAGGGCGGAGTTCCGGGTAGCGCCGCAGGATGGCGAGGACGAGGGCCGTGATCACCGGAGTGGCGAGGCTCGTGCCGCTCTTGGTCTGGAAGGTGTCTTTCCCCCAGGCGACCCGAAAACCCTGAGCTTGGGTGCAAATATCGACGTACCGCGGACTCCAGTTCGCTCCGAAATCCTCGCGCTCGACCCACCACTCGCCCTCTCTCGTGGTGCCTCCGATGGTCAGGATGTGGGGATGATCGTTGAACACGGCCGGGTAGACGGGATGCTCGTCGAGGCTCTGGTTGTTGTTGCCGGCGGCCACGGTGAAGAACGTCTGGGTGGCTATCCGGGGGTCGAGGAAGAAATCCTCCAGGATCGAACGGACCGTCTTGAGTTGGAAGGTAGCCACCTGGTCCAGTTCCTCGGCAGCGAGAGCAGGGTAACGGGTCTCGACCTCGGCGCGCATATCAGCATACCGTTCGGTCCAGGAACAGTTGGCCACGAGGACCTTGTGACTGAGGAGGAAGAGCTTCATGCGACCGAACAGGGCCCGCTTCGCGGCGAAACGCTCCTCGAGTTGAGCGCGGATCTTGGAGAGGGGCAACCGACGGTGCTCGATCTCGCTCTCATCGAGCATGAAATCGAACGGCATCTTGAGCGAGAGGATCCGGCACTGGGGCATGCAGGTGGTGAGGATGTGGGCGACGGCCGTGCCATGTCCGAAATAGTATTGATAGAGTTTGCGGTTGGTGTCCGACAAGCGTTGGAAGAAGTGGCTGTCATACTGCTCGTAGGTGTCGCTCTCGAAGTTCCAGGAACGGTGCTTGGCAAAGGTCGGTTCGTCGCGGGGCTCGGAAATCCCCTGGATGAAGGTCCTATAGTTGTCCGAGAGATCCTCGTGCTCGAGGAAAATCCCTCCGTCGATGACCGCCACGTCGAGGTGTTGTTCGGTCATGCTCGATCGGGCTCCCTATGGCTGGGACAAGAGATCTTGATTGTAGCGGATAGAGAAAGAAGAGACCAGTCCAACCTCGTCCGCCCTCGTCTCTTTACCTCCCGAGTTGGTATCGCCAGACCGCTTCGTTGTGTTCCGCCAGGGTGGTGGAGAAGTGATGCGTGCGATCATGTCGCGCGACGAAGTACAGGTATTGGGTATCGTCGGGGAACAGCGCGGCGCGGAGGGAATGGATGCCGGGATTGCAGATGGGCCCTATCGGCAAGCCCTTGCGAGTATACGTATTGTAATCGGTCGGCGTGGTAAGGTCTTTCCTGGTCAGGTTGCCGTTGAAGCCGGGTTTGAGACCATAGATGACCGTCGGATCGCTCTGCAACAGCATCCCTTGGATCCTCCGGTTGTGGAACACCGAGGAGATCAAACCACGTTCCTCGGCAACCCCGGTCTCTTTCTCGATGATCGAGGCCAGGGTGACGAGTTCGAATTCGCTGAGGAAATGGACCTTGCGGGTTTCAGCGAATTGGGCGTCGAAGACCTTGCGATAGGTCGAAGCCATGATGGTAAGGATCTCTGTGGCCGTGTTGTTCTTGCTGAAGCGGTAGGTCTCGGGGAAGAGGAACCCCTCGAAGCTTGACGCTTCTTGGGGAAGGGGCAGCGTGGCGAGTTTCGGATCTTTACGGAAATCGCGGGCCAGGGCGAGGAAGCTTTTGCGCGGAAGGCCGAGCTTTTCCTCGAAGAGCTTGGCAATGTCGTAAAGATCGTACCCCTCCGGCACGGTAATCTTGTACGTGACGAAGTTATTGGAGGAGAACAGGTCGAGGAGGGTGCGGGGAGTCAGTCCGCCGGTCAACTCGAATTCGCCCGCTTTGATGCCCGGGATACGCCGCTCGAATTTTGCCAGGAGGGTAAAACGGAGAGGTGATTGGATGACGTGCGCCTGGTGCAGTCGACGGGTGATCGAGGGGAAGCTTTCCCCTGGAGAGATGGTGAAGATCATATTCGGGCGCGGCAGCACCAGCACGTGCTCGGTGTAAGCGTTGAAGTCCAGGAGGAGGTAACCAACGCAGCAGGAGACGAGGACGATCGGGAGGACCAAACCGAACAACACGAGTTTCAAGGACCGGGTCATTGCTGCACCTCGGGGTGTTCGCAGAGCAAGGCGAGTGGGTGTTCGTGCCGGGCGAGGTCGGGTGCGAGACGCACCGCCTTCGCAAAGGCCTCGGCGACGGCCGGAGCATGCCCTTGGTGGGCTTCGAGGACGGCGAGTTGGAACCAGGCCTCCGCATCGTCCGGCTTCCAGTCCAGGTACCAGTGGAGCCTCTGGGTCGCGGCCGGTAGGTCCTTGAGCTGGAACAAAGCGGCGGCGGCCTGACGCCGGGCGATGGCTTCGGCTTCGCAACGCGGGTACTCCCCGTCGAGCAGCGCGAGCGCTTCCCGAGGGCGGTTCGCCCGCACATGGTTCAGGCCGAGTTGGGTCTTGGCGAGGGGGAAGGAAGGATCGAGGGCCAATGCCCGCTCCAAGAGGACTCGGGAAGCCGCGAGGTCCCCGGCCGCCAACTCGACCTCGGCAAGTGCGACCAGGGCCCGATACGAGCTCGGGACCGAGGCCAGGACGCCTGCGAGTTCGGTGCGAGCTTGGTCGAGGCTGCCCTTCCGTAACGAGAGGAGACCGGCCAACAGGGAGACATCGGGGTGCTCACCGTGGTCCCGACGGTATTCGTCCAAGGCTGCCGGCAAGGCGTCCCAACGGTCGGCCTTGTGAAGGGCGATGAGCAAGTGCAGTCTGGCGTCGGGATGATCCCAACCGAGACGACGGGCCTCTTGTAAGGCCGTGCAGGCCTCGGTGGGGCGATCGAGCTGGAGCAGATTGATCCCCAACTCGTAGTGCGCTTTCCCGCTCCCCGGCTCTTGGGCGAGCTTGCGTCGGTGAGCCCTCAGATAGGCCTGATAGCGTCGTTCGCGGTTGCCGCCGCGCGTTTCTTTGATTCTCCCTAGGTGATGGATGATCGCCTCAGTGGGCGCGATGCGTGCTCCGGTGGCGTCGAGACTGGGCTCGATCAATTCGTGGACGGCTCCCCGATAGCGATGCAGGGGATGGTGACGGAAGAGCCTGCACAGAGAGGTCGGCACATACCCCGGGTAGCCGTGGAATTCGGGGTACCGGGGGTCTTGGGGCAACCAGCCGACTTCGGTAGGGTCTTGGCTATAGGTCCTGATCGGAAGGCGAAGGGCATCGCAGGGCTGGTGCATCGCCTCGGCCAGCAGGGGGTGGTCCCGGTCGAGGATCCGTTCATCGGCGTCGAGGACGAGGATCCAGGTTCCCCGAGCTTGTTCGAGGCAGACATTCCGCACGGCGGCGTAGTCGTCCTCCCAGGGGACCTCGAGCACGCTGTCGGCCAGTTCGAAGGCAAGCTCCAAGGTGCCGTCGGTCGAACCCGTATCCGCCACGACGATCTCGTCGACCAACTCGCGCACGCTCTCGATGGCAGCGGCGAGGTCCTGGATTTCGTCTCGTACGATCATGCAGAGGGTGAGGTTCGGCGCAGTCATGCCGGCACGAGCGATGAAGATGGGGAGTGCGAGGATCGTAGGTGTGGGGCGAGGGAGCAGTCGGAGTCGTCCGTCCCGAGGAACCACGATTGCATGCCACTGTCCCCGCCGTACCAACGGACCCTGGATATGCCAGGAGGTCTTCCGGTTTGCAAGCCAGTATTCCTTTTGACTTGGGTGGGGCAAGGGGGCCTGTCGCCTCTCACCCCCACCATGCTCATGCTTGCGCGTGGCGGGGGTCCCCCGTCGGCGCCACCCAAACGTGGTGACAAGAACAACCTGCAATTCACCCAAGACGGAAAGACAAGCCCTTCTACCGGCCTTGTCTTCGCAGCGTTTTCCTGGCACACTCCGGCCCTCTACCAACCCCAGGTCGAAAGGTGGCGAGCGGCACGGTGTTCCCTCCGGAGGGATTGTACAGTCAGGAACGCCCGACGGGGGAATTCCCGGAGGACGGCATGGTCACGCGGGGTAGTTCCTCGCCGGCCCAGCAACCTCCGACCCGGTTCTCCCTGCGCTCCATCTCGGCGAGGATCGTGCTGGTCCTGTCCCTCGTCGCCCTCGCCGTCTTGGTACTGCTCGTGCTGCTGCTGGTCTGGGAACGCAAGGAGTTACTCACCGCGCACCTCGCCCAGAGGGGGATGCTCCTGGGCTCTCACCTAGCTGAGAGCATAGGAGAAGCCCTCCTCCGCGACGAGTTCGCGGACGCGCGAACCCGCATGACCGCACGCTGTCTCGATCTTCGCGAGGAACTGGTGTTCTGTACCGTATTCGACCGGTTCAACCGAGAAATCGGGCATTCCGGTCCCGTGCGGCTGGACGGCTTCCTGGCAGAGGAACTGCGACTCGCCGAACCGTCGGGAGCAGAGGTGAAGCCCTCCGACAAGGATGGCCTGGAGGTGCTGCTGGTTTGGCAACCCATTGTTCCATCTGGCACTTATCTGGGTCAAGTCGTCCTCGGAGTTTCCCTGGCCTCGAGGGATCGCGAGGTACGTACCCTCCTCCTGCGAGCGTTGTGGTTGGCCGTGGCTATCTTTGCGCTTGCCTTCACGGCTGTCGTCATGGTCGCCGGGACTGTCGCGAGGCCGATCCGCACCCTGACCCATGCCATTTCCAAGGTTGCCTCCGGTGACCTGGACCAACGCCTCGCCTTAGAACGCAGCGATGACCTCGGTTTCCTGGCGCGAGCGTTCAACAACATGGTGCGCCAACTCAAGCAAACCACGGTTTCGAAAGCCTATGTCGACAATATCATTGAATCAATGGCAGATATGTTGGTCGTCCTCGATCGGGGGCTCTGCGTGCGTACGATCAACCGTTCTTTCCTCGAGCACCTCGGCTATCGACGCGACGAGGTGCTCGGCCGTTCCTTCCTACCGTTCTTGGAAAGTTCCCCGGATGCGAAAATCTTGCACCGCGAAGAATTTCTCGAACTGCGCCATGTGCGGAGGAAGATCCATACAGCCGAGGGCGAGTGCGTGCCGGTCGTGCTCTCGGTGACGAAGATGCCGATACCGGGGGCCGAGGGGGAGTTGATCGTCTGTGTCCTCCAGGACATCTCGGCGCTGGAGAAAGCGCAACAGGAACTGAGTGAGACCAATGCCTTGCTGGTGGAGACAGCGCATCGAGCCGGCATGGCCGAGATTGCCACCGGGGTGCTGCATGATATCGGCAATATCCTCACCAGTATGGTGGTCTCAAATGAACAGATCCTCTCTCACTGCGGTGCCCCGGATACCCAGAAGCTTGGCAAGGCCACGCGGCTCTTGTTGGACCATCGCGAGGACCTCGAGGGTTTCCTTCGCAGCGACGAGCGAGGCCGGCTGTTGCCCGACTACTTATCCCAGGTCCTACGGCTCCACCAGGAAGCGTGGCAGGCGGTACAGCGCGAGGCCGTCCAACTCCGCGAACAAATAGCCTTGATCGACGAGGTACTCCGCAGCCAGCAAGAACATGCGAGTTCCGGTATGCTCGAAGAGCTCGTGGACCTCGAGACCTTGGTACAGACCGCCTTGAAGATCCAGCAACCCAGCGTGGATCGCCTGGGCTTGGAGGTCCAGCTCGAGGCGCCCCCGGCCGGGACTCTCCAGGTGCGGGTCCAGCGTTCCAAGGCGCTCGGGGTGATCCTCAATCTGCTCAAGAATGCCTGCGATGCCTTGCGCGAAACCCCGCGGCCGCGCCGCATCCTCGTGAGTACTCACCGCAACGCCCAGGGAGAGGTCGTGCTGAAAATCTCGGACAACGGGTGCGGCATTCGGCGAGAACACATTGCCGAAATCTTCCGGCACGGTTTCACCACCAAGTCCGATGGGCACGGGTTCGGCCTGCACACCGCGGCCCTGCATCTCGCGGAAATGGGTGCTTCGATCACTGTAGCCAGCGCGGGTATCGGTCGCGGAGCGGTGTTCGAAGTCAGATGGCGAGGTGAGGCCGAGCCAGCGTCGAAGGCACTACCGACTGCAATCCCCAACGAGGTATCCCTGCCATGACTTCGCCCCGGAAGAACCAACGCATCCTGGTGGTCGACGACAACCGGCTCATCCACACCGACTTCGAAAAAGTTCTCTGCCTCCATCAGCGGCGAGCCGAGGAGCTCGCCCGGATCGAGAATCTCCTCTTCGGTGACCTCGAACAGCCGGTGGCGGGAGAAGGAGGACCGAATTTCGAACTCAGCCACGCATACTCCGGCGAGGAGGCCGTCGAATTGGTCCGAAAGGCGACCTCGGCCTCGAAACCTTTTGCTCTGGCCTTCATCGACGTGCGTATGCCGCCGGGTATGGACGGCATCGAGACCATCTCGCGGATCTGGGACCTGGATCCCATACAAGAGTGCGTGATTTGTACTGCCTACACCGATTACAGCCACGAAGAGATACTCAAGCGCTTGGGGAACTCCGATCGTTTCCAGATCCTCATGAAACCGTTCCAACCGATAGAGCTCAAACAATTGGCCCTCTCGCTGGTCGGCAAGTGGAATCTCTCCTGGCAGGCGCGGCATCACGAGCGGAACCTCCAAGACGAGATCGAACAACGCACGGCGGCCTTGGTACAAACCATTCATGACCTGGAGGCCACCCGCGGGCAGCTCGTCCAGGCGCAGAAGATGGAGAGTCTGGGACGCTTGGCTGGTGGTATTGCCCATGATTTCAACAATGTGCTTATGGTTATCATCGGGTATGCCGACACCTTGCTCGAACGATGCACCGATCAGCATTTCGAACTCCAGGAGATCATCAGAGCCGGTGAGCGGGCCACCGCTCTGATCCGTCAACTCCTCGCCTTCAGCAGGCGACAACCCTGCAATCCCCGAGTCCTGGATTCGGCCAAGGCCGTAGAAAGTATGCGCGGTATGTTAAGCCGCGTTATCCGCGAGGACCTCGGGTTGACCTTTTCTCTGCAGCCCGAGTTGTACCTGGAGATCGACCCGGTCCAGTTCGAGCAGGTCCTGCTCAACCTCGTGGTCAATGCCAGTGATGCCATCCTCCCGGGCGGTGGTGGTCGCATTACCGTCACCAGCACGGTCGTCGACCTCGACGGCACCCTGGTTGGTTACGACGGCAAGACGATCCCCGCAGGGCCTCACCTCTCCCTCGAGGTCGGGGACAACGGCCAGGGCATGGATGAAACCGTGTTGGCGCAGCTCTTCGAGCCGTTCTTCACCACCAAAGCCCAGGGCCGCGGTACCGGCCTCGGTCTGGCCACGGTCTATGGTATCGTCGAACACAGCGGAGGCAGTATCACGGTACGGAGCCGGCCCGGCCAGGGAAGCACCTTCGGGCTGTTCTTCCCCCTGGTCGAGCCGCCCTCCGAGGGGGTGGTCGAGAGTCCTCCGGACCGGAGCAGTACCCGCGGCGACGGGAACCTGCTGGTGCTTGTGGCCGAGGACCAGGAGAGCGTCCGCGGTTTCGTGACCATGGTCCTCGAACAGGATGGGTTCAGGGTCGAAGCGGTCGAGAACGGTCAGCTCGCCCTGGAACGGTGTGTGGCGCGGGCAGGGGCCTATGACCTCGTAGTCTCGGATGTGGTCATGCCCGAACTCAGCGGGGTCGAGCTCCGGCGCCGTTTGGCCGAGCTATTTCCTCGACTCCCGGTCCTGCTCATGACCGGGTATTCCGACCTCGTCGAGGGTGAGCAGGTGCGGCGCATCGAGGGGATGTTATTGACTAAACCCGTCAAGCGCACAGCGCTGCTCGAGGCGGTTCATACGCTCACAGCCGGGAAGGGCGGGGCAGGGTGATCAGCGGAAACTCTTGCTGTAGGTCTGTTCTTTCCTGTTGAATAGCTCCTCGAGGGCCGTGGCCGTGCGCTCGAGCGTCTCATTGCTGTAATACAAGGTGTTGGTGGAACCACGCAACACGATGTTGTGGTTGACCACCGTGCCATAGAGCAGGTCGCCCACCACGGGGGTACCGGTCGTCCGGTTGAGTTGCATACTGCCGAGGATGCGGGTATTGCCCTTGACCTCGAGCACATTGCCGATGTCCGGGGGAATGACGATGTCCGGGCTGCAATCGGGTTCTGTCGGTGGTTCGGGCGGCGGAGAATCGGGGCAGATGCCCATGGTGTCGCCGTGAGCCATGTGGGTGGCCACGGCGTTCCCGTTGGAGGAAACGCAGATAGTGTGCCGGGCGGCGGGGTTGCCGGGCGGATAATGGCACAACGCGGTTTTCCCGCTGTCACAGGGATTCTCCGGGTCTTCGGATGGGGGGTCTTCTTCCCCTTCCTCGCAGGCGCTGGAGGAGGCCAGAGCCCCGATGTTCCCCGCGCCCATGACCACGTGGAGGTGGCCGCTCCAGGTCAGGTTGCCGGTGATCTCGGTCGAACCGTCGAGGAGGAGTAGACCGTACCCTTCAACATTCCCGCTAAAACGCACGCTGCCGTCCCCGGAGCTGAACGGACAGGGGCTGAACATGCCACCGTAGAAGGCCTGGTCCACGTCCTCGGTGCAGCGCACCGGTTTGCCCTTGACGATGACGACCAGGGGAGCGGCGGCACTGCCCAGAGTGATGGTGCTGCCCGAGGTCGGGGTGACCTCGAGGAAACCTCCACCCGAGGCGTCGAAGGTCACGACCTTGGCAGTGCTCAGGTCATACGAAACCGTGCTCGGGGTGACGAGGACCAGTCGGGGGTCGCTCGACCGGATAGCCAGGAAATCGTCGAAGGCTTCTTCCAAGGCCGTGAAGGTGGTGCAATCCGCGTTGGTGGCCTCGGTCACCGCACCGGCGCCGGTCAGACCACCGTTGCCGGTGAGATAGACCAGATCGTCGCTGAGGTCGGCGTACCAACCGGTTCCGAACGCGCCGTTAGAGATGAAGCCACTGCCCTGATTCGTGGAACCATCGACCACGTCGCTGCTGCCGTCGCGGTCGGTCCCATCGACCCTGATCGGAGTAGCGCTGCCGCCGCGGTCGAGATCGAGCATGGCATTGTGCCCGCGATACGGGTCCTCGAAACAGGTACGTAGGGCCGTGGCGTGTTGGCGGAGCACCGAGGGAGGATAGGTCTCGACCGGGTCGATCTGGAGTTGCACATCCAGAGTCCGTACCGCGTTGCCCTCGAGGTACGCGCTGATGCGCAGGTTGATCACGCCGTCGGCGTCGAGACTGGTATCACCGTCGCCGTCGTCGTTATCGGAGAGGAAGATGTTGTAGGTATATATGTTCAGTTTACGGTCGAACTTGCCCAAGGAGGGGGCGGGATCGAAGAGCGCGGTACCGTTCTGCAACTTCTCTGTGAAGCCTGCAAGGTTGTTGGTCTTCAGGTCGAAGCAGGCGGAACGTCCCTCTTGCTGGACGGATTGCAGCGCGAGGTCCAGGGCCAAGAGCACGCTCTCCTTGCGCTGGGATTGGGAATCGGTCATGGACTGTCGCACCAGGATCAGGGTCACGGCCGTGATCAGGCTCAGGATGATGAGGATCGAGACCACGATCATGCCGGTGCGTTGGCGTAGCATGTTCATGAGTTCCTCCGTGCTGAAGGGTATGGGCCGAGCTCCTCGGATCGATTCTCAGAGGGTCACGGCGAGCTGTTGAGTCAGGCTGTAGGTCACTACCCGACCGGCTTCAATGGTTCGGAGCTGGATCAGCACGGCCTGGATGAGGTCTCGTTGGTTGGCCTCGATGTCGTCGTCCGTGCCGTCGCTGAAATACCCCGTCGTGCCGTCGAAGAATACCGTCCGCCCATCCTCCAGGACATAATACACGAGAAAAGCCTGGATGTCAGTCGCCAGGATTTCGGCCTCGCGATCGTCCCCGCTGCTGCGGTGATCGCCGAGGTCCTGAGCTGTCAAGCAGTCTTTGGTCCCGTCCTCGTCGCAGTCGGAGAAGGCATAGAG
>MGSU01000086.1:0-1388 GCA_001799195.1 Deltaproteobacteria bacterium RIFOXYA12_FULL_61_11
GTTCGAGTTCTCGAGCGCGCTCCTCGCGGTAACGCCACAGGAAGTGGATGGTGTAGTCCACACCCACGCCGATCATGATCGAGCTGAGCAGAGCGGTAGCAACGTTCAACTCGATGTTCAGGTACCCCATTGAACCGAAGAGCAACGCCATGGAGAAGCCGAGGGGCAGCCCGGCAATGAGGCCTGCTGTCGCCGACCGGAAGAGCAAGGCTACGAGCAGGGTCACTACCAGCAAGGACAGGAAGAGACTGCTCATTTGGCCTGAAACGATGGCCTCGACCAATTCCGCAAAGAGATCGGTGAAGCCCCCCGCCACCACGAAGAGGCCACTCCCCTCGGTCTTGATCCAATCCCGCACGAAGGTCATCACCCTGGTCGAGGCGTTGCTGCTGGTCTCCCTGATCCGAGCTGATACCAGAGCGTGGGAGAAGTCGAAGTCGACCATCCGTTCGAAGTCTTCCGGATCGCCGTTCATGGAATAGAGCAAGAAGTACTGCGCGACCGCGTCGCGGCTGTCGGGCAAACGGTCTTCTTCGGGTAGGCCATCGTGCATGACCTTGTTCATGCGCCGCACCACCCGGCTGATGGAACTGGTCGTGCCGACCTCGGGTCTCTGGGCCAGGGCATTCTCGAGCCGGTCGATCTTCTGGAGCACTTCGGGCTGCAGGATGTCGCCCTCGGCGATCACGGCGACCGAACTCGAACCGCCGAAATTGCGGTTGGCCAGGCTGCTGGATTGCCGCACGGGATGGTCCAGGGCGTAGTAGCCGTCCGGGTTGCTCTCGACGACGATCTTCGGGATACCCGCGGCGACCGCGATCGTGGAGACGAGCAGGATGAGGAGGGTCGTTCTGGCCTTGCCGGTGACGAGGCCAGCGAGGAACAGCAATATCCGGTCGAGCCAACCCGACCGGGCCGTGGAGCTGGGTGTGGGTAATGGCAAATACAGGAGCAAGGCCGGGAGGAACGTAAGACTGGCCAGGAGTGCGAAGGCGATGCCCAGAGAAGCAAGGATGCTGAGCTGCTTGGCAGGGATGATGACATGGGTCATGAGGCAGAGCAGGCCGCCTATGGTGGTCAAACCGCAGATCAGGGTCGGCGCGGCCAGATCCCCGGTGATCGCAGAGACCAGGCTTGTCGCGGAGTGCCCTGCGGAAGCGGTATGGTACTCGTCGTACTTGGTCAGCAAGTGGATACTATAGTCGTTGGCCACGGCGATGAGGATGACCGGCAACAAGATGGTCACGATCTGGATCTTCCAGCCGAACAGCGGCACCAGGGCTAGCCCTACGATGATGGCTATGATCACCACTAAGAAGGGCAGGACCACTCCCCGCCAATGGCGGAAGCAGAAGTAGAGGAACGCCAGCATAATAAGGATACCGATG
>MGSU01000086.1:1411-13546 GCA_001799195.1 Deltaproteobacteria bacterium RIFOXYA12_FULL_61_11
CTGGATGTCCGTGGCAATGTTGGCCCTGACCCAGGGCATCCCACCCAGCCTGACCAGCTCCGGTCCCGGGTTGGCGTCGATGACCGCTTCGATCGCCGCGATCAGCCGGTAGTCATCGGTCTTGTCGCCGACTTGGGCCAGGATCGCGGTAGCGGTGAAATCCTTGGCGACGACATTGCCGTAGAGCAGGTCGTTGGCCGAGAGATCGGCCATTAACTTGGTTTGCTCCTCAGGGGTAGTCGGCAAGGCTGGAACTGCCGGATCGACGACCATGGCCCCATCCTCTCCTCGTATGTCCTTGAGGGTGAAGAGGCTGAGGACCCGTTCGACCTGATCGAGCCTCTCGATCGCGCGCGACAGGTCGCGGACTCGTCGCAAGGTGGCCGGCGCGGTGACGTCGTCGGCCAGGACCATGACCATGACGAATTCGGTCCCACCGAACAAATGCTCGATGCGGTCGATGTTCAGGCGGGAAGGCATGTCTTCGGGGAACTGGCTCTTCATCGACGGATCGATGGTCACCCGGGGCAACTGCGTGGCCGCGGCGAGGATGAAGAGAAAAAAGAAGCCGAGGACTATTGCGCGGTGTTTGATGACGAAGTCGGTGAGTGCGCGGGTCGGCATCATGGCTCCTGCTCCGATTGGTGGGCTCTCTCGAGAAAGCCGTGAGCCCCGTGGAGAAAGAGGTCGGTCAGACTCTCGGGGAGTTCGGCGTAGTAACGCTCGTCGAGTTCGAGGCCGAAGATGGCGGCGAGGAGGTCGCGATTCAGGATGTGGAAGGTGATCATACCGAGTAAGGACGGTCCGAGGACATGGAGGGGAACCGCCTGGACCTGGTCGACCGGGAGTTGGGACAACATCTTGGAACGGAAGAGGTCGACCAGCGCGCGCACCCGCTCGATCTTGACCGAGGTGATCTCGGGCTGGTCATACGGCAGTTCGAGCAGGGCCACGCGCATGCGTTCGGGATTTTCCTGGAACAGCTTTACCACGGAGCGCACGAACTGGCGGAGGCGCTGTTCGATCGGGTCCCCGGTGTCGACTGCAAAATGCACGAGCCGCGAGTAATCTTCGAAGAAGCCGGTGATGATCTCCTCGAGCAAGGCCGGTTTGGATCCGAAGTGATAGGAAATGGCCGCGACATTGGCCCCGGCCTCGGCGGCGATCTCGCGCACGCCGGTCGAACCGTATCCGCGGCGGGCGAAGAGCTTGGTGGCGGCTTCGAGAATGCGTTTCCGGGCTTGTCCCGCTGTACCAGGATACGAGGTCTTGGGAGGGTTCACCACGGCCTCCTCAAAACCATGCTCGCAGCTCGGCAAAGACCTCGCTCTGCCGCTCGTCGATCAAGCCGAACAGGGTGCCTTCAGGCCCGCGATACACGGTCGCGCCCCACCGCACTTCCAAGGCATCGGCAAGATCGTGGACCAGGGACGGCCGGAGCATGAGCTCCTCGGTCGTCAGGGTGTAGAGTCCGGCGAGTTCGAGGTTCAAGGTCTCCTGCAAGAGGGCCCACTGCAACCGTCCGACCACGCCATGGCTGAGCCGGTCGAGCTGCCCGTTGAGCATTCGGTTCTTCGAGCGGATCTGTTCGAGCAGGGCACTCTCCGGGAGCAGAGCGAGGAGCGCGGGATCGGGTGATCCGGCCCCACCCGGCAGGGAGGGAAGGGCTTCCCAAGCGAAGACATAACGGCCGGAATACTGCACGACGAGGTTCAGGTCGGTCACCAGTTCACGATCCAACCCGAAGACATAGCGAAGGTCGGTCAAGGGGGTATAGGTTTTCTCCCCTCCCCCGTCCGCCCTGCGCCAAGCAGCCTCTCCGCGCAGGCCGAGGTAGTCGCCGAGCGTGGTGGAGAAATCCAGGCCCAAGACCTGATGCCGGTAGGCTCGGAACCCTACGTGCAACCCGTTGGTATCTATCCCCCGGTACTCGATACCGGGAAAGGTCGAGAAGCCGTAGAGGTACGAGAGCGATGCCTCCAGGATGCTTCCTTCGTAATGGAGACGCACGGCCTGGATACCGTTCTCGAACGCGGTATCCGGCCACAGGGGAGAGTCGAGCACCAACGGACTGGGCAGCTCGAAGGCCGGGAAGGCCGAGGGTTTGAACAGCGGGACATAGACCCCCTCGAGCCGTAGCGTTCCGAGGTGCAAGTCGGTGCGGAGGGCCAGGTTGGCGAGGCGGCGGTCATCTTCATCGGCCGACCTGCGGCCCATGTCGTACGGGGTGAGGTTGTTGGTCGGGTTGATCCCGTCGGCCCTGCCCCAGACTATGATCTGGTTGCCCAGCTTGAGGTCCAGAGGACCGAGCCAGGTGGCGACATAGGCATCGCGCAGTTCCAACTCTTGCTCGGGACCGTCGCTGCCCGCGGTCTCGCGCAACCGGAGCTCCGCGAAACCTTCTCCCAGGTTCCCCTGGCGGCCTCGAAACGTCAGCGCCAGTTCGCCTCCACCCTGCTTCCATTCGCCCTTGTCCTCCCCCGGGGCTTTGCCCAGGAAGAGCTCGCCGCGCACGAACCCTCCGATTTCCACGGCAGGGTTCCCGCCTTCGTCCTCCTCGCCTTGGTCGGCCGAGGTCATGTCTTGTCCCCTCAGTGGCAGCCCAACCACCAGAGTCGAGACCCAAAACGCCAGGACCCAGCAACGAATCCGGGCTTCATAGTCGAAGGTTCGTACGTCGCTCATCGTCCTCTCCTCGCAAGCGAACGGGGGGTACTTCGCACCTTGGCTCGGCCTTCGTCAAGCCAAAATTCATACAGATAGTGTTATTTTTCAAACAATCGATTGAATACTGTGCTGGACGACGGGTCCCTGGTTTTCGGTGCTGATCTGCGGTATCTTTGCGGTATCGAACCTTCCTGACCCGAGGATCGCCGCTATGCAAGCCTTCCTACTACCAGGACGGACCCCTGCTCTCCTCAGTGGTGTATACCTCCTCCTCTTCCTTTACTCCTCCTGTCAGGATCCGGCCTTCGTCTCCGATCCCTCTCAGGTCCACGATCAAACCTCGACCGAGCCCACACCGCACGACCCCGCCGCTCCAACCCTGGAGCAAACGGAAAACGACCGGCTCGACGGACTTGATCCCGCCCTTTCCCAAGAAAATCCAATGGAGGTTCCTGCGACCGGATCCGGTCAGGTTCCCGGTGGGGCCTCTGCCCTCACGATCTCTTGTACGGATCAGAGCGGTGATGCCCTCTGTCAGGTCTTTCTCGAGGGAGAACGGTTCGATCCCGCGTCGGGTTGGATCCTCTCCCTCGAGGAACTCGCTCCAAAATCTCTACCTATGGAATGGGACGAGGACCTCGGTCTGCTCACGATATCTCCCGGTGATATCGATCTGGACACCGCGCGGGTCATCCTTACAGCGCGGCGAGGAGAGGATGTCCTGGACCTGACCGCAAGGCTTCCCCTGCATGCGTCGACCAACGGAGAAATGGTTGTGGTAGTCGAAGATCCGGTCGTCGATCCTACCCTGCCCCCGTTGACAATAGGTGACGATATACAGCCTAGTGAGGATCCACCCCCTATCGAAATGGTGCAAGGACCCTGTACCGAGGGGAAACGCCTCTCCATCTGGTTGGACAGCAACGACGATGGCGAGCGCGAGGGAGAACCCCTGCTTGGCTACATCACGACCTACCAAGGACCCACCACCGCGGCGGCAAATTACAATTATTCCAGCGCTTCGGCTCACCCGTTGATCGGACCGCCCACGACCAACTTCGAGAGCAAGGTCTTTTTCTTCGACGGTACCGATGGCCTTGCATTGACCATGTTCCACAACACCGAGAACGACAATGACAAACAGAACGCCGTGCTCTGGAACGTTACGGTCAGGGGTAACAACTTGCGCGATGCCGTGCTGCAGTCCGACGACGCAAATGTCCGCGCGATAGGTCGCTATCAGGGGCCGGAATTCCGACTGCTATCGACTGACCAAGCACATGCGACTAAGTTGTATATCGGCGACTGGAAATACCAATCCAATACGGATGGCGGCGTACTCGGTCCCTTCGAAGGTGAGGACTTCACCATCGCTGTGCGCATCGATCAAACCGGCAACCTGACCAACGCCACCTTCTTCTCGGCCAACGGTCAGACCTTTCAACTCAAGGACGCGACCCGAAACATCAGTTCTTTCATCATCGCTTACGCCGGTGAGCAGACCTGTCCCTGAACCCGCCGATGACAGGCTCCAGTAACCTTTCTGGCCACAGGAACACCGTCAACTTGCAGCCCCAATCGAATGCCGTGAGG
Source organism: Deltaproteobacteria bacterium RIFOXYA12_FULL_61_11 (assembly GCA_001799195.1). Taxonomy (GTDB): domain Bacteria; phylum Bdellovibrionota_F; class JAHFAK01; order YA12-FULL-61-11; family YA12-FULL-61-11; genus YA12-FULL-61-11. Next base: position 5,672 of record MGSU01000086.1, read on the forward strand.
CAAAAGAAAGAAAATCAAATGATTATGAATTTTCCTGACGCATTGTACTTGGAATTTCATGGCATCGACCTTGCAATGCCGCTCCCCTCGCGTTCCCGTGCAATGGAGACCGCAGTGCGATTCGCCTTCCCTCACACTCCGAGACGCAGCCCGATCGCACCTCTGCTCGTGCTCATTTTCCTCGCGTTCGGATGGTACTCCTTCGTCGCCGCGAGCGACCAACCTGCCTACCTCGATCTCAATACCATCGCGCCGACCCAAGATGCCCTTTCCTTCCCCTATGCTCAATTCATGGGCCGAAACTTCGCCTGTGATGCCATGGGAGCGTGTACCTTCAAGCCGCTCTTCAACGAAACAAAGCCGCTCAGAGTGTATTCCGGTCCGAGGTTCGATCAACACGGGGCCGTGATGCCCGGCACGACACAGGTATACCAATCGGACGGCCATCACCGCAGCTTCGGTTACCTCGCCCAACAGGCCTTTGTCGTCTCGATGCAGCAACGCGGCATCCCGCTGACTCAGGGGAACCTCTCGAGGATCACCCGGGAGTGGGATGCCTTCGATGTGCAGACCTTCCTCACTACCCCTGGCAATCGCGAAGCGCTCGAACAGCACATGGCCCAGCCGGGCCAACGCGTGCCGGTGCAGTTCGTGGACTCGACCTCGCCCCAGGTCATGGCCGATCGCATCTCGGCCTACCGCAACAACCCGGTCAATCGCATCCCCGAGGGCATGTCCGACCAACAGGTCTTCCTGCGCATGATGCGCAAGAAGAACCAAGCTTACCTGTATTCCCACCCGCTCGAAGACGATGGTGTCGGTGAGCGGTTACCCCCCAGACGGTATGTCGAGCTGCGCAATGTGCCCATGCGAGGAGTGGTCGGCTCGGTCGGGTACCATTATCCCAACCGCTACTGGAGTCAGACTGGCAAGGATTTCGAGGAGTTCTTCGTCGCCGAGGCCGCGGAACAGCGCATCGCCGACTATCTGAAGACCAAGGGAAAGTTCTGTTTCAACTATACCTCTATGTTCGCGTACGAGTCGGTACCGGACAAGAGCCAGGACAGGGCCTGCATCATCGCGGGTCGCGAACGCAGGTCCTCGAAATGTGCCCGCTACCTACGCGACGTCAAAGCCCTGCAAACTATGGAACGGCAGGGAGGGACGAGCTTCCCCCATACGCAAGCCTGCAAGAACGAGAGCACGGGAGGCGACGGTCCTTCGTGCCGCCGTTGCGTCACGGCCGAGGAATACCGCCAACTGAACCAGACCGACCTGCTGCACATCCTCATCCACCTGCTCAGGGACGATCCCGACACGTTCAGGCATATCTCGGGCGTCAGATACCCGAGTGAGGCGACGATCTCCACCTGCGCCTTGCGCCAGATCGACCACGAGTCCGCAGCACTCCGCGCCATCGCCAATACCCTCTGAACGAGGTGCGCAGCACCTGTCTGGGTCGATCCGTCGAGCTCTTCATCACCCTCGGCCACACCGGCTTCCGCGCTATCGAGGAAACCAAAAAATACCGTGCAAATGCAGCAAGTTCAAGTATTCGGCATTGACGGATCGCCGAACAGTACTCTAATGCCCCCTGCGAATCCTGTTGCCGAGCCGACTCTCGGCAGGAGGTGATACTTCATCCCATGATATTCCTCTTGTTCGGATGTGGTTGGATCGTTCTCTGCGGTTTTGCCGCCCTGCTGCCTCTCCTTCCCTCCCGTTGGTCCGGAACCATTGCAGTGGTGGGAATCGTAGGTGGCTCGATGCTCGGTCTCCCGTCGGCCGTCAGCAAGGTATTAGGAGGGACTCCGGAACTGGCTTCGATGGTCTGGAGTATACCCGGAGGAACCTTGTCGGTCGCGCTCGATGCGCTCTCGGGGTTCTTCTTGGTCCCCATCTACCTCGTGTGCACCCTCGCCGCGTTCTATGGACTTGAATACCTGCGTTCCTCGCCGAGGGGAAACTCCCTTGGAGTGTTCTGGTGTTCTTACAACCTCCTTATGGTGTCCATGATTGTGGTCATCCTGGCCAAGAACGGCATCCTGTTCCTGCTCGCTTGGGAAACGATGGCCTTGACCTCATTTTTCCTGGTGACTTTCGAGAATGAACGGCCCGAAGTGCAAGCGGCGGGTTGGATCTACCTCGTCGCCACGCATCTCGGTACCGCTTTCCTCCTCGTTCTGTTTTTGTTCCTCGGAGAAGCCGCAGGCTCCTATGACTTCGACAGGTTTCCACCGGTGGTTCAATTCCTACCAAGTGGGGGGCTGTTCCTCCTGGCGTTGGTGGGCTTCGGTACCAAAGCCGGGTTTGTTCCATTCCATGTCTGGTTGCCCGAAGCCCATCCCGCTGCCCCGAGCCACGTTTCCGCGGTCATGTCCGGATTGATGATAAAAACCGGCATCTATGGCTTGGTGCGCATCGTGACCTTGCTCGGTCCGCCCTCGACCTGGTGGGGTGTACTGCTGGTAGGCCTCGGCGTGAGTTCCGGCATCTTAGGGGTTCTCTTCGCGCTCGCCCAACACGACCTCAAGCGCCTGCTCGCCTACCACAGCGTCGAGAACATCGGCATTATCCTCACAGGGTTGGGGCTCGGGCTTCTCGGCCTCAGCCTGCACCTTCCCGCACTCGCCGCGCTCGGTTTCGCGGGTGGACTTCTCCACGTCCTCAATCATGCCCTCTTCAAGTCACTCCTCTTTCTGAGTGCAGGTGCGGTTGCCCATGCTACCGGAACCAGGGAGCTCGATCAGCTTGGCGGGTTGGCGAAACGCATGCCGGTGACCTGCTTCTTCTTCTTGATCGGTGCCGCGGCGATCTCCGGGCTGCCCCCCTTGAACGGTTTCATCAGCGAATTCCTGATCTACCTCGGGGCATTCTCGACGGTTACTGCCCATAGTGCGCTGGTTGCCCTCGGTCCGGCGCTCGTAGCAGTGGCTGGCTTGGCTCTCATCGGAGGCTTCGCCGCGGCCTGCTTCACGAAGGCCTTTGGTATTGTGTTCTTGGGCGAACCCCGTGATCCCCATACCCCCGAGGGACACGAACCCGGAGCACTGATGCTCGTTCCCATGGGGATCCTAGCCCTCTCCTGTGTTGTGATCGGCATCTTCCCCGCCGGCCTGTTACCGGCGATGGAGACGGTGGTCGCCTCTTTCACCCTCCAGACAAAGGATGACCTATCGGTGATCTTGCAGGAAACGGTCGAGCCTCTCTTGATCCTCTCACTTGCTGCTCTGTTGTTCTTGAGCCTTGCAGGGGGCTTCGTGGTACTCCGCCGGCGACTGTTGAGGAGACGTCCAGTGGAAGAAACCGTGACCTGGGATTGCGGGTACGCCCAACCCACGCCACGCATGCAATATACCGCCTCCTCCTTTGCTCAGCCTTTTGTGGCACGCTTTGCTATCTTCCTGCGAACTCGGCATCTTGGTGGATTGCCGAAGGGTTTTTTCCCGCGAATGGCCTCGCTCTCCACCAAGACTCCCGATGTGTTCCGCCAGAGCTTGTATGCGCCGCTGTTCCTCGGGATCGAGAAAGGTTTGCACTACTTGCAGGTGCTGCAACGAGGCCGAGTGCAAGTGTATGTGCTCTACATCGTGTTGGCACTCGTTGCTCTCCTGACCTGGACGAGGAAATAGGGCATGGATGCAACTGCCTTACTGGCACCTCTGGCTGCCTTGGTATTGGCCCCACTGTTCCTCGGGATCATCAACAGGACGAAGGCCTTTTTCGCCGGCCGTCACGGCCAACCCCTGTTCCAACTCTATTTTGATCTCCAGAAGCTCCTCGGCAAGGGGGCTACCTACAGCAGGACCAGCACCTGGATCGTACGCGGGGGACCGATCATCGGGCTTGCCGCATTGATGGTTGTCGTGTTGCTGGTCCCCTTGGGAGGACTTTCCGGACTGGTCCGATTCCCCGGAGACCTCCTGCTCTTTGCCTATCTCCTCTCCATGGCGCGCTTTTTCACGGTCCTGGCCGCCCTGGATGTCGGTTCGAGTTTCGAGGGCATGGGGGCCAGCCGGGAAGTATTCTTCTCCACCCTCACGGAACCAACCCTCATGCTGAGTCTGGCGGTATTGGCCCACCAGAGTCACAGTCTCTCGCTCTCATCCGCCCTTGGCGCAGTCACGGTGACGAGTTGGTTACAACACGGGACGTCTCTCGTTCTGGTCTTTGTGGCTCTGCTCGTGGTTTGCTTGGCCGAGAATGCGCGCATTCCGATCGACGATCCCAATACCCATCTCGAACTCACCATGATTCACGAGGTGATGGTTCTCGATCATGGAGGTCCCGACCTGGCTTTCATCCTCTATGGTTCAGCCCTGAAGTTGTGGATCTTCGCTTCTCTGGTGGTAGGCTTGGTGCTTCCCGTGCGCACCGGTGTTGCGTTCCTCGATCTGGGGAGCATGCTCCTGGGCATGGGCTTGCTGGCGATCGTGCTCGGTTGCATCGAATCGACCATGGCAAGGCTGCGGCTCCTGCGGGTACCCAACCTGCTCGTGGGCGCAACCACCCTCGCAACCCTGGCTCTCGTGTTGGCGGTGAGGTGAGCGATGAACCATCCATCCCTCATTGAAGCCGTCCTGGTCACCGTCGTGCTCACCAATTTACAACTCCTCGGGTCCAGCCGCTTGAAAATCTGTATCCATATGGTCGGGTTGCAGGGGATCGTCGCCGGCTTGTTACCGGTGCTGCTGGATCATGAAGCCAATCCCCTGCGGGCATGGCTGTTGGTAGTCGGCAGCGTCGCCATAAAAGGCATTGTATTCCCGAAGCTCTTACTGCGAGTTCTTCGCGATGCTGGAGTGTGCCGCGAGGTCGAACCGTTCGTCGGCTATATTCTCTCGCTCCTGGCCGCGGTATCGGCGCTGATGTTCTCGCTCTGGATGGGTTCCACCCTGGTCCTCCCCCAAGCGCCCGTCGGTACAACCCTCATGGCTCCGGTGGGCTTTACCACGATCCTGGTCGGTCTCTTGGTGATCATTACTCGGCGCAAGGCGATCAGTCAGGTGATCGGTTACGTCGTGGTCGAGAACGGCATCTATATTTTCGGCGTCGCCCTGGTAGGCGGGGTACCCATGCTCGTCGAACTCGGAGTGCTCATGGATGCCTTCGTCGCCGTCTTCCTCATGGGCATTGCAGTATACAAGATCAGCCGGGAATTCGACCACATCGACGTCGATCGTCTCAACCGGATGCAGGGTTGAAGGGTATGGCTGCTGACTGGATCCTTTGGCCGATACTGACCTTCCCAGTGCTTTCGGCGGGATTGTGCCTGACGCTCCATTCTCCACAGCGGATCCTCGGCGCAGTCGCGTTCCTGGGGTTTCTCTGGGCGCTCTTGCTGGGAGCAGTAGCTGTGACCGTGATGTACCTGGGGACGCTAAGCGCCGCTCGTCACTGGCTCACCTTGGACATGCTCTCGAGTTACCATCTCCTGATCTTCGGCATGGTGTTCGGGGCGAGTTCTCTTTACGCACGACACTATTTCAGCTTCGAAATCGCTCACGATGAGTTCAACCTCGAAGACGGACGCAAGTTCGGAGCCCTGTGGTTTGGCTCCGGAACCGCGATGGTCTCGGTACTCCTATGCAACAACCTCGGTTTGATGTGGGTGGGCATCGAGGCCACGACCCTCCTGACCGCCTTTCTTGTATGCGCCCATGTCACCCCTCTGTCCTTGGAGGCGATGTGGAAGTACCTGGTGGTATGTTCCGTCGGGGTCGCCTTCGCTTTCATAGGCACCCTCCTCGTAGCCGCTTCGGCCCTGGAACTGGGGTTGGCCGCCGAGGACACCCTGCTCTGGACCGTTCTCGACGGCTCAGCCGAACGGCTTTCGCCGGGACCGATGAAGCTGGCCTTCGTCTTCCTCCTCGTGGGGTATGGCACCAAGGCAGGTTTGGCCCCCATGCACAGTTGGCTCCCGGACGCCCACAGTCAGGCTCCGACCCCGGTCTCCGCGATCCTGTCCGGGTTCATGCTCAACGCGGCGTTGTATTGCATCATGCGCTACCTGCCCCTCGTCGAGGGGGCTACGGGTCACCTGGGATGGGGACGGGCGTTGGTGACGCTGCTCGGGATGATTTCCATGGTCCTGGCGGCGGCCTTCATCCTCTTCCAGCATGACGGCAAGAGGCTTCTCGCCTACAGCAGCGTAGAGCACATGGGTATCATTGCGCTCGGTTTGGGACTCGGTGGTATCGGTACCTTCGCCGGTCTTTGGCACGCGATGAACCACTCGATTTGCAAGATCCTCGCGTTCTTCTCCATCGGTTCCTTGGGGCAGCTCTACGGTACCCATGATCTCGGCAAGATGGCTGGTGCAATGCGCCGCTCGCCGCTCTGGGGGCTCGGGTTCTTCGTCAGTGTGCTGATTCTCATCGGTTCTGCTCCATTCGCCATCTTCATGAGCGAGTTGCAGATACTCCGGGCCGCGATTCACCAAGAGGCTTGGGTCGTTCTGGCGATCTTCCTGGCGGCAGCAGCCCTGGTTTTCATCGGCGCACTCAAACTGGCCATCGCCGCTGCCTGGGGTGAGGAAGTGGTGGTTCCGAGGACGCAATCCTCTAGCATCATTGACGTTCTGCTGGTCATCGGCGCGCTGGGACTCCTCCTCCTCCTCGGACTGTGGCTACCCACCCCCTTGCACGGAATGATGGAGTCCGCCGCTCAGATCATCGGAGGCCGGCCATGAACTCCGTTCCACCTCTCCGCCTAACCAATGGCCAACCAGCAGAACGTGCAGCATTACCAATTGTTCCCTTTAGAAAATTTCGGGAACAGGTCCTCTACTCGCTCCAGCAGGATGCACGGCTCGCCGCATTCTATGCCGTCCCCCGACAGGGAACCACGTTCCAACTCGTTGCGGTCATGGCCCACGGCGGGAGCGGCGACTTCTCTCTGATCTCGACCGACATCGAGGACCACTACCAAGCCCTGACGCCCGGATGTGTTCAGGCTCATTGGTTCGAACGAGAAATCGCCGAGCAGTGGGCTATCACGCCTGAGGGACATCCATGGTTGAAGCCCCTCCGCTTCCACCGGTCCTACCGCAAGGATAACGACGCCTGGAACCGTGATCCTGCTACCGAGATTCTCCCAGGGGTCACGACCTATTTCCGGGTCGAGGGCGAAGAAGTCCACGAGGTCGCAGTCGGCCCGGTACACGCCGGGGTCATCGAACCCGGACATTTTCGCTTCCAGTGTTACGGTGAGCGGGTGCTGCATCTCGAGATCTCCCTCGGTTACCAACATCGGGGTATCGAACGCGCCCTTCTCGGGGGGCCAACCCTCAAGACAATCTCCCACATGGAGACTCTTGCCGGCGACACGACCATTGGTCATGCCACTGCCTATTGTCAGGCTGTCGAAGCCCTGGCAGGATGCGTGGTACCGGAGCGAGCCGAGGCAATACGGGGGATTGCCCTGGAACTCGAACGCTTGGCCAACCACGTCGGCGACCTCGGGGCCCTGGCCGGCGATGTCGGTTATCTCCCCACCTCTTCGTATTGCGGTCGTTTGCGTGGAGAACTGCTCAACCTGACCGCGCTCCTCTGCGGCAATCGCTTCGGCCGGAACCTCCTCCGGCCAGGCGGATCGGCCTTCGACCTCGAGGAACCGCGCGCCGCCGAACTGCTCAACCGTCTCGACCGGACCATGCGCGATATCACCGGTGCCGTTACCCTGCTGTGGAACGTACCCTCGGTCCTTGCACGCTTCGAGGATACCGGTATGATTTCTCGACAGACCGCCCTGGATCTGGGCTTGGTCGGTCCCTCCGTGAGGGCGTGTGGAGTGGACCGGGATGCGCGGCGTGACTTTCCGAGCGGTATCTTCAAACGAGCCCCGGTGAAGGTCGCGGTTGGGAAGAGCGGGGAT
>MGSU01000087.1 GCA_001799195.1 Deltaproteobacteria bacterium RIFOXYA12_FULL_61_11
CGAAATCGGTCCATGCCACGGAATGTGTGTACCATTGGGTTCCGAAGTCCTCGCCGAGCAGCTCGATCCAGGGTAGTTGTTGGAACCAAGTGGCATAACCGACCGTGGCGGTGACTGCGGAGGCAGGCAGGTCCCGGGAGGTCGTCAGATCGAGACCGTCGACCGCTGCGAGCGACACCTGGATGGAAGTACCGGTAGCCTCGGCGGCTACCCGGGCAATGGCCTGGACGGTCAATGTTTCTCCAGCGGCCAGGGTTTGTCCAATCGCGATAACCAGGGGAGCTCCCGCCTCGTCGAGTAAGGGAGCAGCTCCTGCGGTGTCGGTCAGCACAAGGTGATCGAGCAGCACTGGAGCCCCGCCGTTGTTGACGACGGTTACCGCGATGGGCACGTTGGCGGACATGGGCAATAATGATGAGGGAAGATTAATGCTGCTGACCAGCAGTCGGCCGGGTTCTAGAAGTTCGAGTTCTGCCTCGACCTCGTCACTGTCGATCACGGCTGTTTCGTCGCCGACGGGATAACCCTCGGCTTTGATCGAGATGTTCACTACGCCGGAGACCTCCCCTGCGGTCGTGTAGCGATAGGTCACCTTGTACTGTTGATCTGGGGCGAGCTTGGCGATGGCTCCTCCATGCAAACCGTCTTCCAGGAGTTGCAAATCCTCGCCTCCGATCAGTTCTAGGGTCGGGATGACCTGCCGGACCTCCTTGGCCCCACGGTTGCGCAGTGTGATGGTCAGTACTAGCTCGGTGCCGAGGCTCAACGCTTCGGGTGCGGCGAGTTCGAGCGCGATGGCTCGCCGCGGGGATAGGATCAGGGTTTCGACCTCGAGCATTTCTGCTGCTTTGATGATCCGGTTGACCAAACGTTCCGGGAAATACCCATCGCGGCTCGCGGTGAGTTCGTACACACCGATTGGGATGTCCTCGAAATGGTAAGAACCGTCCGCGGCCGTCGCGACCGTTTGTTCGACCGTGGTTCCGACCTCTGAGGTTCCGTTCAAGCTGACTGTGGATTGACCATGAGCGTCGGCATCGTAGCGGACCACTTTGCCGGTCAAGGTGCCGGTGAGCTGTTCGAGCACCACTGCCGGGGTCGAGGTCGTTCTCTTGGCAGTGACCGCGATCTTCGTGAGAACCTGATCCTCGAACCCATGGCGGTTGAAGGTGAGGTCATAGGTGCCTTCGGGCAGGAAGAGCAGGATGAAGCGTCCATCTTGGTCGGTGCGTCCCGTGAAGGAGGTGCCCGCGATGTAAACCTCGATCCCGGTGTGCTCCTCGAGTCCAGTGAGGGTTACTAACCCCTTTATTGCTCCGGTCTGGGCAAGGGTGAGGGTGGAGAGGTTGACGATATTGCCTGCCACGACCTGGATGTTGTCTTGACGGATGGCCAGGATAGTGCCCTCTTGGTCTTCGACGTTGCCGACGACGGAGTATTCTCCTGCCTCGATCTCATTGAAGGCATAGATGCCGTTCTCGTCGGTCGTGGTATGGGCGCGTTCATTGTTTTCCGCATCGAGGAGCAGAATGTCGACCCCGGCAGCAGGCTTGTTCTCCTCAGGGTCCTCGGGAACCAGTAGAAAGGTTGTAGCGAGCGCGGAAGCCGGTAGTGCTGCTGCGGGTATCGCAGCGGTGGGAATTGCCGAGGCCGGTAAAGCAAGGTTGACGCTTGCTCCGACCGTCATCTGCCCGATCAGGGCGCCGGTACCTGATTTGCTCAATAAGGCTGAGGAGTTGAAGTAAGAGGTGAGGTCCACACTTTCTTCCTGATGGATAGGGGGGGCCTCGGCAGGGGTTTCCGGGACAACGGTTTCCGAGGGACCGAGATCCGTTGTATCGGAGGAAGTGTCGGGCAGTACCTCGTCAGGCTTCTCGCCGTTGCTCGAGGAACAGTTCTGTAGCAACATGAGTACGGCGAGCAGAGAACAGACGAAGTACAAACGTGAGCGCATGAGGGGCCTCCTCTCGTGATCGGATCGTTGTAGGAGTGTGCGGGTGATGGACGTTCGGTTCACCGAGTTCATAGAAACCGCATCTGAGTTGCGCATGGCAGGAAAACGCACGCTGGCCCTTATTCGATCACATGCAGGAGTATGGGGAGGATAATCTTGCCATGGTCCGGGTCATTGCTGCGCAGGACGAGTTGAGCAGCGTGATCGCCGGGCTCGAGGTCCCGGGCATCGAACGCGAGCAGGAGTTCCATTTCCTGTCCCGTCGGGAGTTTCGCCGTCTTCGGAGAGTATCCCAACCATTCCACCTTGCGGCGTATCCGTGCTGCGACTCCGGCAAGATTGGCTTTCGGCCGGTAGTACACCAACAGACCCGTGATCGCTTGTTTGTCTTGAATGCCGGCGACCATCAAGGTGATGCTGTCGGTGCGTTGGTAGCGGAAGTCGATATGTCCGCTGGGGTACAGCACGACCTGGAAGGTTGCCCGGTACTTGTCGGCCGAGCCGATCCAGACGTCCTGGTATTGCACGATGAAGCGTTCGGCGTTGCCGTGGTAATAGACCGCGCTATCTGATCCGATGGTCAGGTTTTGCCAGAGCGGAGCAATCAATTCGCTCAGATTTTTGTAAGCATAGGGGATTTTGAAGCCATAGTTGGTGCTGTCGCTGATCGGGGCAAAGGTCAACAGTCCATTGCTGACCGCATGAACGGCAGTGTGCACAGCGGAGTAGTATGGGAAGGGGAAAGGCAAGGCCAGCGGGTCGCTGTAGCCGTCGTCGGTACCAGGCCGGTTGCTGACCGGGTGCCAGGTCGCGATAGCGGTGCCGAACGAGGAGATGTCTTCCCAGACGAAAGCCGGTCCCTTGGGGTCATTGCTATCGCGGAAGGTGTAGCCCGCGTCGTCAGGGCCTCCGGCATCGCGATCTCGCAGGAGTTGGTGGCTCAGACCGAGGTCCAGGATGCCGAGACCGCTGTTGCGCACGACGAGGGTGGCTTTACCAATCGAACCCGCCTGGAGAGTGAGTTCTACCGAGGTCTGGTCGAGTTCCAGGGCAGGAGCTGCTTGGACGACGATCGAGAGTTCCTGGTTCCAGGACAACCCGTCTTCGGCAGAGAAGGTCAGCCGCAGCGTAGCTTCGTACCCGTCGGGGGTCTCGGGTGCGATAGCCAGTAAGAAGCCATTGACCGGTCGGGCATCGCCGGGGTTCAGGTCGCCGATGCCGAGCATGGGGAGTTCGAGATTCAGATAGCGGTCACCGAGCGTCAGCCGGGCCGAGACTGCTTGGACTGCTGCTTTGCCGAAGTTGTTGACCGTCATGGCCAGGGATACTTTTTCCCCGGCCTCGGGTATGCCATCCCCGTCACCGTGGGCTGTGTCGTCATAGCGCACAGAGGTGGCCGAAACAAAGGCTGCTCCGGTTGCGCTGGGGCGGATGACCGATCGATAGGGGAAGGCATCATGGGCAGAGCCGACCACGGTAATGAGGGTGTTGTCGGTGAGAGGGCGGAACAGGGAAATGGTGGCCCGACCCTGTTCGAGGTGTCCGGCGCCAATCATCTCGTCGTGCTGGAGCAAGGCAACGTGGGTCCCCGGGAGGTCGGTCTCGATGGTAACCTCGGTGGAGCCGAAGGGGATTTCTGCCGGGTGGGTGAGCCCCAGTTTCCGGGGATAGCGGGTGCGGAGTTGCATCGAAGGGTCGCCGAACCAATGGAACATCTCGAATTCGACGGTCTTGTATTCCGGCCATTTTGCCCAGATGTTCTCACCGGCAACCTTCCCATAGGTCACGATGTGACCGAGGCGGTACTCGGGGGTTGAACCGCCATAGCCTGGGACGAAATCGGGGTACACCGCGTCGTAGAATCCTTTGAAGATCATGTCGTTCCAGCCGCTATAGCTGACCCGGGTGGCGGCCACCACGCCGACGGCGCCGCCCTGCGGATTGCGTTCCCAGGCTTCCGAGAAATGCACTTCTTCGAAGGGGGTGGAATTGTTCTTGTCGGTCTCGTTGTCGAACCAACCGGTCTGACAATTGATGGAGAAGACTACCGGAGTTTTCTTGCCATTGTTGATGGAGAGGACATCGGCGACGGTGAATTTCGGATCACCCCAACCCCAGGTTGCGCCGTGGTCGCGGTGATTGAGTACGAGACGGCCCTGTTCGATGGCTGCAATGATATCCTCGCGATCACCGTCCCAGGCGAAGTTTGGCCGGCGCAGCTCGTCCGGGATCGGTTCGCCGTTAGCATAGGTGCCTTTGTTCCAATACAGGGGATTGACGTCTGGCTCGGTCACATAGATGCGGTCCACTGCCAGACCCTTTTTCTGGAGGTGGGTGCGGGTTTCCTCCGAGGTGAGGACGAAACGACGTTCGGCGTAACCGTTTCCGGCGTGCTGGAAATAGGCAGCATTGGCCGCGCGGGTGTAATAGCTTTGATCGTCGATGGGGTCGAATTCGTAGGCCAGGATCTTGTTCACCGAGTGCTCGGCCTGCTCCAAGGTGTCGACCGAAATGCGGCCGTGGGAAATATCGGCGTAGAGATCCTCGCCGTCGATCGCGGCATAGTAGAGGTCGGTGCCGGTGAGGCCTGGGTTGTAGGGGTGTTTGGTGCGGTAATTGGTCGGCACGAATTCGGAGTCACCCAGCAGAAGAAGGAAAGAAGGAGCCGGTTGCCAGGTCGAGTAGGCGTTCTTGATATAGGCTACAAGCTGTTCGGCGCTGCGGCCGAGTTGGTCCATGGTCACGATGCGGGTACTCAGGCCGAGTAATCGTTTGGCCTTGGCGAGGCGTTTCGCTGCGGGAAGGAAACGATCATCGGTGACGATGAGGTAGTCCGCACCCTCACCCCCGGAGCGGCGCCAGTCGTACTTGACCCGTTCGAGGCTGTCCCGGTTGACGACGAGGTTGCGATACAACCCGTCGAACCAGGGCGAATAGGTTCGAGTATGAAAGAAATGGCCCTGGGAACCTTTGAAAGTGACGCGGACACGGATGGTGGGGTGGGTCACCAGGGTGCGTTCGGCTCCCAGGTATTGCACGGGGAAGAAACGTAAAAGGAGTAGATCCAGACCGCGTAGGGTGGTCCTTCCATCGGCCAGCACCGGTGCAGAGGGATAGAGGTTCCGGGAGCTGTAGCTGGCTGGATCGAAAGCGAAGGGAGGAGTAGGTAGGCCGACCCCGTCGGCGGCGGGTGGTTGGGACGGGTAGACCAGGTAGTCGCCGTACTCTAGGTTTTCCGTTTGCACGGTGACCTCGACCGAGGCTCCTTTCGGAACGGCCAGGAAGTGGGTATAGGTCGGCAGAGCCGGTTTCCCCGGGTCGATAATCATGCCCTGGTCGGGCATGGTCACGGTGTGGAAGGTCTGACCGGCAACCTCGAGTTCGTCGAGATAGGCGCCGGGGGAGCGCAGGATTAAACTCACCCCCTGATGATCCTGCCGTTCCACCTCGAGGACCGGGGGGGCACTTTCATCACTGCTGCCGAAGGGGAGGAAGGTTGCAGCATGTGATCTTTCAGCGGTGAACAGGGAGAGTAAGATGATAGAGGTGACAATTGCAAGACCACGGACTATCATGACTTCCCCCTCTTCTATTTTTCATTATCTGTAGGGATCCCGAAGATCATCCACACTTCCCATAGCTCAATTATGAGGATTTCGCAACAGGTTCTGGAGCGTTGCTCCCCCGGGAGCCCTCCCCTGGGGTTGGGGGGGGCTCGAATGGATTGTCTCGTATATTGGGCAGGTGTCTTGAGAAATGATCACTTCCTGATTGTGAACAATAAGGAATATATGTGAAAACAGAATATTAATGTTCATTTATTAAGGCATAGCATCTGCAGGGTTCCCTCAGGGATTTTTACAGGAGACACATGGAAATGAAATGTTTTTGGGGTTTTGTAGTGTGCTTGTGCAGCGGTTTCGCACTTGGTGCACCTTTACTCGATGAGGTAGCCTCGCTTCCCCAACCTGAATTCCGAGAAGAGCTCCGCACTACTAGCTTCGAATTTGTGTATGACCATTGGCATAGTGCTCCCTTGGCTACCAGAATTTTACCTGAGATACAGGAACTCTTTTCCCTCAATGGGAAGGCCGTCTTTGCTCTGACGTTAGAAACCCGTTGTGAGCAAAGGTCTGCCTTGAATCGATCAGTGTATTTGGTCTTTACCGATTTCACCATGGCCCAGCGCGCACTTGAAGAGTTCTTCACCCTCACGAATTATCAAATGGAAGCTTATCGACTTGGTACTGAGGCTCTTTTCAAACCGATGAGGATACGATTAGAGACCGCATCTGGTTCCTTCGTTCAGTTTTTCCAGTGGAAGGCTGGACGGCGCTGGATTTTCCGGGAGAATGAGAAGGGGCTCTTTTCGATCGAGGTAGTCACCTTGCACGACTATCTGGTGTATCCAACCTCGGTGCAACCCTCAAGTCGTATTGATGAGGCCAAGGGATATTCTTTTTCTTCGATCGATTGCTCGGCAGAAGAGAGCCACCCTCGCTTCGATGCATGGTGCGACTAATCAGTTTAACCATGTTGATAATAAATATTAAGAGAAAACAATATATTGCTATCAGCCACCCTCTTGTAAATAATCGGTAATGGCCTGACCCAGCAGCCGAGCTCGCCAGCCTTCCAATACCTCGAGTATCGAAGATTTCTCTTTACGAAGCTCGATCATGGCATGCATCCGGGCGAGGATCCAACTCGGCAGGGCGAGTTCCGGTGCTATTGAGACGCGTTCGCATACCACGGCGCGTAGGGTGTGCAGCCAAGCATCTACTCGGTAGTCATGGAAGGTGGCATAGGGCCCTGGCATCATGGCTGGAAACGGCTCAGCGGGCGTCTGGCGTGCAGCTTCGGTGATCCGGTCGAGCAATTCCTTGCCGCGTCGCCGCACCAGACCTCGAGGCACTCCCTTCATTCCAGCCATGTCCTCGAGATTGTTCGGCATTCGCCGGGCTAGGGTGAAGAGGAGTTGCGTGCCGGACAGTTCTCTCCGTTCTTGGTCCGGCAGGGTGTGATACCAATGGAGGAGGACTTGGAGCACAGCCAGACCGGATTGGTCGAGCTGCCAGGCATTCCGGAAATCCTGGAGGGTTAGAATCTGTTGAGGTCTGGTGCGTGCGGTGCAGTATTCTCGCGAAACCTCATGAAGATATGAGTCTTTGGCACTTTCGCGCAACCGCAGGAGCAGAGCGTCGACTAGGTCTGGGAGGTGTAGCACGTCTTCTGCTGCATAGTTGAGCATGGAGGGTTGTAAAGGACGGCGAGTGAAGTCATCAACCTGATGTTCTTTACTCGAACGAAGTCCAAGCACGCGGAAGAGAAGATAGGCCAAAGAAACTTGGTGCTCCGGGCCGAGCAAGGCCCATGCGATCTGGGTGTCGAACAAGTTCGGAGCTTGCGGTAGTTCCAAGTATTGGCAGAGCAGGGCTACGTCCTGTTCTCCGGCGTGGAGTACCCACTCGGCTTGGGACAAGGGGCCTGCCAAGGGTTCCAGGTTGTGCAGTCGCTGTACGTCGACGAGGAAGACTTCTTCTCCGTTGTGGATTTGGAGTAGGCAGAAAATGGTTCGATCCTTCCTCTTGTCGAATTCCGTATCCAAGTAGAGACGGGTACTACCGGTCAAATGTGCGGCGAGACGTACCAGTGCCTGGGGTGTATCGACGAGGAGGTAGCTCTGGGGTTTCGAGTCCATGTTGCGCTGAAGATGGTCAGCTCGGGTCAGTATCTATCCTGTTCTGGGGGGGCTGTCCATATCCAAATCAATCAAATATCTTTCTCGACCTGGGTTGAGAACAAGAGCCACTGCAGTTGCCTTCGGAAAAATCCTGTTGCACTCTTTGTTCTCTCTTGTTAGGCAAAAGCAGCCCGAATAATCACGAGGTACACCATGAAGAAGACCGTGCTGGTTGCGATACTCCTGTTTCTGGGGATCGGGTTGCTGTTGACCGTTGGGTGCAGCGACACGGTCAAGGATATCAAGGACGCGGCCGACAATGTCGGTGACACCGTCAGCGCATCCAAGCAGAACTTCAATCGCACCGTCAGTACCCTGAAAGACCATAAACGCAGCCTGACCACGCTCAAGAAGAGCCAGTACAAACTGCAGAAGGTCAACAAGCAGCTCTCCAAGGTCAAGGAGAACACCAAGAAGATCAGCGAGAAATCCGGTGAGTTCAAGCAACGCGCCGAGCAGAGCCGCTCCCAGAGCGCCTTCTATTTCCTAACTCAGACCGATGACGAGTTTTGCATCGAGTTCCCCGAGTATTGCACCGACCTCGATGCCAGTGACGACTACACCTATGACTACGATGTCAGCGACGATTACGACTACGATTACGATCTCAGCGACGATTACACCTATGACTACGACCTGAGCGACGACTACGATTGGGACAGTTACGAGTGCGATCCCCAGGTCGATTGGTGGTGCAGCGAGGACGACACGGACTGGGATTCCGGCCTGTGGGATTACGGCAGCTTCGACATGAGCGATGATTATTGCGCCGAGGACCCCTCTCTGTGCGAGTTCAGTTACCAGGACGAGACCAAACCCGAGCCTCCGACCCTCGAGATGGCCTTCGACTTCGAGGACGGTGGAGCCACGGTACATGTGACTACCTCGGCTGAAATGAGTGATTCCGAGCTGTTCGGGAAAGCCAGCCTGCTCAAGGTGATTCTCGTCGAGACCTATGATCCCTCCACCCTCAGCAGCGGCTATGAGGATCTCGACTTCGATGAATTCGAGGAATTCGAGGAGTTCGACGACGACTATTATACCGACCTCTTTGGCGAGGACTACGATCTCGAGGGCGATGCGCCCCTGTTCCTGACTCAGGACGAGGTCAGCGAAGACGAGCCGCTGCTCGGGTCTGACCTTGAGGATGATCCGCTGCTCGGGGAGGAACCCGAGGCGGTCGCCACCACCGCTGCGGACGAAGACGTCGCGCCGGCCTTTACCCTCGACACCTTCGGCCTGTGGTCCTTCGGCGATATCGTCAAGCGCACCACCACCTTCTACGTCTTCCCGGCTTACGATAGCCTGGAAACAGCGTGTTTCTCGGGCGATGAGAAGCAGTGCGTGCAGATGTCCAAGTTCTGGGAAGCCTGGGTCTTCTCATCCTGGGACGCGGTCATGGGCATGCCGCGCACCGAGGAGATCGAATACCTCGACGGCACGAAAGAGAACACCAGCACGGTCTTCGACACCTCCTCGGACGAAACCATGATGGTCTACGAGGAGACCGTCACCGGCACCACGACCTATCCCGAGGACCAGGATCTGCCCAAGCTCATGCTCGAAGGCGAGGAACAGGGCGAGGACGATACGGTCGTGCTCACTGCCGATGGCGAAGCCAGCGGGGACGAATCGCTCGAAGATTACGACCTCGAAGATCTCGACGCGTTCTGGGCCGAACTCGAACTCGAGGCAGGGAGCTGGGTGGTGAAGAAAGAAGAGTACACCACCAGCTTCCGCATGGTTATGTACTTCGAGGGCGAGATGGTCGGCAAGGATGAGTTCAGCGGCAGCGAGGCCCGCAAGACTACCTATGCCGATGACCGGGTCGAGGAAGAGTACCTGCGCTACTCCTTCGACGACAAGGGCAACTACAAGGTCACCTATTACCCTGACAAGGACATGACACCCGGGACCGAGGTCGACAGCTTTACCATCTCCGCCGATGGCAACACCATAGCCGGAGGTTTCGAGATGGATGAGGACGAGAGCATCCGCTATACTTCGGCCGTGGATCCGGAAACCGGCAAAGAACTCCTGACCTTGGTCTTTGTCGACGCAGAGGGTGAGGATTATGCTGAGTTGAAGGTGACCCTCGACCCGACCGGCGCGGGTAAGGGTATCTTCAAGGACCTGACTGACAATACCGAGTTCAAGGTCGAATACACGGCCGATGGTGACATTGTCATCCTCGGTGACGACGGCAAACCGATCCAGGAGCTACTCGAGGCCGATGCTTCCGCCGATGCTTCCGCCGATACTGCCGAAATACCGGTCGAAGAGTAAGCTCGCGATCATTCTTGCTACCTCCTCCTCCCCTTGAAACGTGCCCAGGTCTACCCTTTCCCAGAGCATTTTTCATAAGTTGGAATGTGAGAAGGAAAGTGCTGGACTTCCCCTTCCGGATCGGCTAGGTAGTGATCCTTCGTCCGAGGCGCATGACCAACGGAGGTAGACGGTGTCCAGCGTCATCAAGAAACGGCGCAAGAAGATGCGCAAGCACAAGCATAAGAAGTTACGGAGAAGGAACCGTCATAAGAAGAAGTAAGTAGGCCTCACGTCCTCGGCTTCTCCCGGCACCTTCGCATTGGCTTCTCCGGCACCGGAATCTTCTATTCCGTTGTCCGTCATTAGCTCTGCTCTTGTAGCGACCTACTTATCCCTTCACTTCCGTAGTATACCTGCTTCACTGTTTTCTGAACGGTTTGAAAAGTATGAGCAAGAGGGGGAGGAGTACCAGATCTCCCGGAAGTGCGAAGAGCATGGTCAAGGCAGAGAGCAGACCGAAATTGGTCGTCGGATTGAAACTGCCCAGCACCAGGACCAGGAAACCCGACATCAGAACCAGGGAGGTCGCGACAATGGCCGGTCCGACCTTGGTAGCGGTATTGCGGGCTGCGAGGGGGTACTCGCCGTGACGCCGGAGTTCGAGAGAGAAGTGATTGAGATAGTGGATGGTGTCGTCGACCACAATGCCCAAGGCGATTCCCCCCATGAGTACGGTGCCGGGATCGATGGGTATGTGTAAGTACCCCATCAACCCCACGGTCAAGGCAATGGGTAGGATATTGGGCACCATGGCCAGGGCTGCGAGACCGACCTGCCGGGTGAGGCCCCACAGGAACAGGAACACCATACCGAAGGCTACGAGCAAGCTGGTCGTCTGACTGCGCAGTAGTAGCTCGTCGAGTTTACGGTACATGGGGACCAGACCGGTGACCCGCGCCCCGCTCTCACCGAACCAACGCTGCATACTGGCGCGAATGCGAGAAAGACCCTCGCGATAGGTTTGACTCACGCTGAGACGCAAGCGAGTGCTGATGCGAGCGGTCGAGTAATCGTGGTTCACGTAGCGCGGCAGGTCCTGGTCCCCGGCTGTTTCTGCCAAGAGAAGGTATTGCGCGGTCTGTTCGCGGGTTGGGGGCTGATCCTCCAAATCGAGGTCACCCAGCGAACGGTGGATGGCAGCGAGATAATCAATGTAGGAGGTAGTGCCGGTCACCCTTGGTTGGGTTTCGACTTCGGCTTGGAAGGCGGCGATGGCGCCAACCAGGTGAGGATCCTTGGCCGAATCTTCTTCACCTCGGAGCATGACCTCGACGTTGCCCAGCCCGGTAATCCGGTCCTGGATCTGGCGCAGCCCCTCGCGAACGGGATGGTCCTGGTGCAGGAATTCCATGGCACTGACCTCGATCCTGACCCGGGTGATACCCACGCACGCAACGACCAGGATCCCAAGGGTTATCGCCAAGACCAACCCTTGGTGGCGCAAGGTCCAATCCGTGGTCGAGCGAAGAATATGCACGGAGGTGCCCATTGCAGGGGTTGTGATCCGTTGGGCATAGTTGCAGGGTATCCACTGTTTGGGCAGGAGTGAGAGCAGTACGGGGATATAGACAATGGTCAAGAGGTAGGCCAAGAGGCTGCCCAGACCGGCGAATAAACCGAGATTGCGGATGGGTGCAACCTCGGAGGTGAGGAAGGAGAAGAACCCGGCCGCGGTGGTAATCGAGGTGTAGAAGCATGGTCTGGCTTCTTCCGCCACCGCACACAAGAGGGTCGAGCGGAACTCGCATCCTCTATAGAGCGTCCGAAAACGATGCAGTATGTGAATGCTGTCCCCGATAGTCACCGCGAGGACGATCGGCACTACCATGGCGAAGACCATGTTGCTGGTGGGATGGAACCAGTAATAGCCCCCGATGGTGGAGAAGATCACCGCGAGTTGGACGGAGAAGGGCACGAGCATGAGGCCGAAGTGCCTGAAAATGAGCAGAAAGAGGAGAGCTGAGACGAGGAGGACCACGGGGAAGAATCGTTGTTGATCGGAGCACGCCAGCTTGTCGACCGTGATGTCCATCACCGGGGTGCCGGTGAAATGGGTAATGGATCCAGGCCGGCGCGTCTTGAAGTCGGACAAGATGGTCTCGATGGTGTGTATCAGAGTAGCTTTGATCGGATGGGAGAGATCGGCTTGGAGACGGCCGAGGATGAGGACAGCATCCCGTTCGGGGGACAAGAGATGGCCGACGAAGCGGAGACCTCGGTCGATCCGGGCTCTGCCTCGCTCGATCACCTCTGGGGTCAATGGTTCGTCGAGGGAGAAGGGGGGGGCGATCACGAGTTCACCGGCACTGTTCTCGATAACGCTCGTCGTGAAGATGCTACTCACCTCGCGGAGGTTCGGAACGGTGCGTAACTGTTGTACCAGCTCTCGTTGAGCCTCGAGTTGGAGGCGGTCGAGTTGTTTTGAGCCCACTATCGCCACGGCGACGAGTTCGTCGGATTCGAATTCGTCCTTGAACTGCCGGTAAAGCTGGTAATCGGGGTCATCGGCCTCGAACCACACATCGAAGGAATTGTCCTGTCGGCCGAAATGGGTCGCGGTGCGCCAGACCATAGGAGTAATCAGGCTCATTGCCAGGAGCAGGGCAAGGATGCGATGTTCCAGGGCAATATCCGCCAGGGCGGTCATCGCTCTCTCGAAGGGCAGGAGCTTACCCGGATCCTCGGATGTCTTTGTCATGGAGAGCCTCTCAGGGGTTTCATGGCGGGTGTGTAGCTCATCGTCCGGGTTTCCTCCCTTCCTCGGCTCGAGTCCTCGTTGACCTTGGCCCGTGAGACAAAAGTGGGACCGAGGTATCCTGGCCCCGGTATAGCCTCAGGATGGAACCAAAGACAAGAGAACGTGTTCGAGTGATGTAGGGTCGTGCGCAAGGTAAAAAAAAGCCATGGGGAAAGGAGGAGGAAACCCCATGGCATCGTTTCTACAATTCTGAGGGAAATAAAGCAGGTTCCGTGCCAAGGAAAAAATCCCATAGTATGTTGTAATAATTATGCTACCATGAACTACCTGCAGAAAATGTTCTTGATGTTCTTCTGAGTAGGTACCAAGCCTCGATCCAGCTTCCGCGCTGGAGAAAGGTAGCGGGAAGGATGGTTCAAGCGGCTCGTTCGCTTGCATCCATGGCGAGGATCTTGCCGTAGGTCGCGGTCGAGTTCGGCCGTCGGATCTTTTCTGGGTCAGGAGTTTTTCGCCGGCCTATTGGCAGTCAGGTTTTTGGGTTTACCGAGGGGTGGTCGGGAGGGTGGTCGAGAGCTCGTTCCAGCGTTGCAGGTAACGGCCTACGTGTTCCTCGCCCCGGACTGCCCGTCCTTCCAGCAGTTCGCGCAGGCGCTGTTGTTCACTTGTATAGTCTTCGGCGCTGAGCAGCCCGGCGAAATGCACGGTACGCAGCCACAACAAATACGTCGTCAGGGCGTCGCACTGGTTGTATTCGA
>MGSU01000088.1 GCA_001799195.1 Deltaproteobacteria bacterium RIFOXYA12_FULL_61_11
TGCAATTGGTTCTGGGAAAACGGGCCAGTACCCAGATGCTTCGGGATGGAACGGATGATGCCCTGGTTGAGGCAGTGTTCGTCAGGCAACCCCATGCCGAGGTCTGGCGACAACTCGACGAGCTACTCGAACCCTACGAGCTTGCTGGAGAAGACGATCTGACTCTCCGACGGGTACTTCGTCGGGACGGCCGCAATCGCGTTTATATCCAGGGGAGTCTGGTGCCCTCATCGCTGCTCGAGGAATTGGGCCCATTATTGGTCGATGTGGCTAGCCAGTTTCATGGCCAGAAGCTCCTGCGTCGCGAGTACCAGGCTTGGTTACTGGATAGATCCGGCGGACTCGAGTCCGCGCTTGCGGTCTATCGGCAAGGGTATCGGGACTTGCTCAGCCTTCGCCGACAACGTCAGGTGTTGAGGGAAGAAGGGGAGTCGGAACGCAGACGCCGGGAAGAACTTGGAGATAAACTGCGGGATCTCTCAACTCTTGGGGGGGATCCTGGCCAGTTCGAGATGCTCAGGCAGGAAGCGCATTTGCTCCGCGATGCTGAGCACATCAGGATGGCCTGTTTCCATGCTCACGAACGACTCTATTCCGGCGATAAAGCTCTCTACGATCAGCTCGCCGAAGTACTCCGTTCCCTCGAAGAACTGCGTGGGCGTGCACCGCAACTCGAGCAGGCTGTCGTCGAGCTCGAAGCCGTGGCCTCCATCCTGGCCGAGGTTGGACAACAGCTCGGATCGTTTGCCACCTCGCTCGAGGATGGCGACCAACGGTTGGAGCAACTCGAGAACCGTCTGGGGGCGTTAGATGCCTATCTCCGGCGCTATCGACTACGACCCGAAGAATTGCAGGCCGATACACTCGCCACAAAGGCGGAATTTACTGCGCTGGCCGAACACGACAGGGCTCTGGAACGGCTCGATCACGACTTGAGCCAACTCGAGGTTTTACTCTTGGAACAAGCGAGCAGGTTGCACCAACAACGCTTGGTCGCTGCCCCGCGTTTGGGTGCTGCGATCAATACTATCTTACGCTCGCTGCGGCTCGAGCGAGCCGAATTGGTGATCGAGGTGCAGGCCCCCGCCGATCCGACGCCCGATGCCTTAGGGGAACGAGGGTACAGCACCGTCCGCTTGCTCTTCAGATCCGACCTGGATCTGCCGCTCAAGCCCTTGGACCACGTTGTTTCAGGAGGCGAGCTGTCGCGACTTTTCCTGGCCTTGAAGGTGCTGTTGGGACGTCATGGCGAGAGTGCAACGATCCTCCTCGACGAGGTCGATACCGGTGTCGGCGGGGAAGTCGCCGAAGCCATCGGGTTGCTCCTTGCCGAGCTTGCCCGGGAGCTCCAGGTCTTGGTCATTACCCATGCGCCACAGCTCGCCCGGCATGCAGTGTGCCATTTGCTCGTAGAGAAACTCCAGCGAGAGGATGGTCCTTGTATTTCGGTCCGCAATCTGGATCAGGTCCAGCGCAGAGCGGAGTTGGCTCGTATGCTCGGCGGAGAAACCTTGGGACGGTCGGTCCAGGAATTGGCAGGGGAACTTCTGGGGAGGAAGGAACCAGGAACTTGAACTGGAGTCAGCGTACGATCAGTTGGTTGCGCACACCACGCACGCCGACGTCGTAGTCGTAACAATCCCCGGTCGGGCAAGCGATAGATTGCGCGCTGGTCAGGTAGCGTGGGTTAGACATGGTCAACCCACCGCTGACGAGGCTCGGATCGATGTACGCGGTGCTGGCCAGGGTTTGGGGGTAGGATCCCACCAGTTGGGGCGATGAGAGGTATTGCTGGGGGAGCGTCGTGACAGAGGGCGAAACCATCGGCACACCCGAGCTCATGGATTTGGCCATCAGCATCATCGAGATGACCTCGGTGCCCTTCATCGCCAGCATCATCATCATGTCCTGGCGGAATTTATCATTACGGTCCTGACGAGCCTCCTGGAGGTACTTCTCGTACAGGGGGTTGTTCATCGTGGACGTCATCATGTTCTGATTATACATATAGGGATTGGTTCCGTAGGTCCCGTAGGCCCCATACCCGGTCATTGCGGTGTTGGTGCCGTAGGCGCCATAGGTGCTAGTACCGGTCCCGGTGCTGTAGAGGGATCTCGAACCGAGATTGCTCGAGCTACGCTTCTCGCAACCCATCGCGATGAGCAAGCAGGCGAGCAAGAGCAGAGCGATCGCGGTCGGGTTGCTGCTACGGGTTTTCATGGTCTTCCTCTTCGCATTGAGGTGCTCGCAGTTTGTTTTGCAAGATCAATGCCGAGACTGCGGCTTGACCGACAATCCTTGTTGATTGAAATTAGATGCATTTTTGGAATAGCATGGGATAACCCCCTGCAGGAATCGCGGCAGGCATGTCTCAGTAAGGAGAAGCAGAGAAGGGTTCGTGCATTGACATCCGGTGGCCTGATTGCTACGACCGCTTCGGTGTTCGATCCCCTGTCCCGTAGCTTTCCAGGAGGTGGCGATGCGCGTGCTAGTGGCAATGCTCCTGCTCTTCGTCGGAATGAGTGGTTGTGATTTACGGCTGCCGAAAACCTCCCCTAAAGAAACCCGTTCCAACGGGGGCTTGCAGGGGGTGGTGACGGATCTCGAGACCGGTGAACGCCTCGCAGGTGTCGAAGTAGCTGTCCTCGTCAATGGTTCTTGGCGGCACACGCAGACCACGAGAGACAATACACGGACTTTGATCAATGAAGCTGGAACCTATTATATTAAGGATTTACCTGTTGGAGTGGCCTTGAGAGTCTGGTTTGGTGGTCCCTCAGAGCTTCTCGATGAGCAAGGTAAACTCGTCGAGGGGCCTACCTACGCGACCTTTTACCAGACCTTCAGGATTGACCCGATCCTCAACGGTCGGGATGGTAACGGTACCGAGACCGAACTGCTTCTCGCCGACCATCCATTGCTGCAGCTCGATGCAACGTTGGTGCAGGCGACAGCGATCTTCGGCGGTCGAGTCCTTGGGGACGAGAGCGGGGATCAAGCGGGGATAGGCGGTGCTTTGGTACGGTTGATCATGCCCCGTTTCGAATTGACCCGCGATGTACTCACCGAAGAGGATGGGAGTTTCGAGTTCCTCGAAGTACCGCGGTCGACCATCGGTGGCGAATTGGGTGGTACCTTGATGGTCCTCCCCATTGATCGAGATGGCGATGGACGGTACGAGTACGCTACGTGGATGAAAAATCCAGCTACGATCATCTCCCTGACCTCCACCGGGTTGGATACTGCGCAGCCTTTCGTGATCGATATGCAACGAGCGGCCCTCAAACCCGAGGTGGTTTGGACCAACGTGCCCGAATTACCCGCTGCGACCGGAGAGGATCCTACCGCTCGTTGGCGATATTTCGAGGTTTCGCAGGAACTGCGCTTCCTCTTCTCGATACCCATGGTCTCTACATCGGCGAATGCCTCCCTGGTCGAGTTGCGTCTCCTGGATGAGAGCGATGATACGGCTGGAGGACGACAGGTTGGTGTGAATACCTCTTTCGACGAGGCCGGAGTGTTGCTGACCGTCGAACCGGTCGAGGAACTTGTTCCGGGTCGACGTTACACCGTTACCCTGGCCGGTGAGTTCGAGGCAGTGAGTGGTGGCCGTCTCACCGCGCACGGCTATGGCTTCCTCGGACACGCCGGGCTCCCCGTCCTGCAACCCGAGGATGCTCCGACCCTCTCGCGTTTCCTCGTTGATTTTACCCTTGATTGGAATACGACAGCGGTGACCTTGATGTGGTCCGAGGTGCCGGGAGCTACGAGCTATCTACTCTTTGCCCGGGACCATCATGTCGGTTGGCGTGAAATCCTCCCGGTCGCCGGTGAGACCCTGATTGTGTCCGACGGGTATGCCTATATGCGGGTAGACTTGAGTTCCTTCGATGTCTATCCCGACGATGGCAACCTCTTTACCCCCTTCGCTTCTGACAACGAGCTCTCGGTCGTCATTGTGCCCATCAATCGCGATGGGGTTTGGAATTTCCCCTCCAAGCCGGACCAGCATATCCTCAAATTGTACGATGAAACGAAACCGACCGTAGTCGCCGTGACCACCGTCGAGCTCGATGGCAGCGCCAAAGTCGGACGCCTGAGGATTGAGTTCTCTGAAGCTATGGACCATTCCAAGCCACCGACGGTGGCTTGCACGGACAAGAGCGGTGACACAAAAGCGCCGAGCGGCGGCAGCTGGACCTGGGTCTATCCCGCAGTCGGTTCGAACCCACCTCTCCTGACCGAGGGGTATTTTACCTTCCTCAACGAGGACAAGGTCAATTTCAGCACGGACCAGTGTACCATCACCTATACCGGGGTGAAGGACAGCTCGGGGAATGCTTTGGCTTCCCCGGAAAAACAGGTGCATATCCTGTGACCGGTTCGCTGCCTCCCTCTGGTGCTCCGGCCGATCGACGGTGTGTGCAACTCGAACGCCTCGTCGGGATCATGGCTAGGCTGCGGGGGCCCGGAGGATGTCCCTGGGACCTAGCCCAGGACCATGCCAGTTTGACCAGGTTCCTCGTCGAGGAGACCTACGAGGTTCTCCAGGCCATCGCCGAGAATGATGATAAGAGTTTGTGCGAAGAACTGGGGGATGTCCTCCTCCAGGTGGTGTTCCACGCTCGCATCGCCGAGGAGAGACACGCCTTCGAGCTCTGCGACGTGATCACCGGCTTAGCCGATAAACTCTTCGATCGGCATCCTCATGTGTTTGGAGAGGGGGAGCGCTTGGCTAGCGCAGGAGAGGTGGAGCAGAGCTGGAACCAACGCAAACGTTCGGCTCGGCGCTCTTCCCTTCTGGATGGCATTCCGCCTGCCCTGCCTGCACTCATCAGAGCCTGGAGACTCGGTGAACGCGTCACCTCGGTGCATACCGTACTCAAACGAACTGAGCTGGCTCCGCGAGCTGCTACGTCACTGCGTCGGCTCGCAGAAGCAATTGAACACGGTCGACCCGAAGAACTCGAAGCTGGGCTCGGGCCAGCCCTGTTTGTGTTGGCGAATGTCGCGGGAGCCCTCGGGATCGATACCGAGCAAGCCTTGCAGACCGAGAGCACGCTGTACAGTGACCAATTCCGCTCCTGGGAACAAACCGGTAGCAAGAAGCCGGATACCGCGAGCGAGCAGTTGCTAGCCGACATCCACCTGCGGACCACTCGGGAGATTCCGACATGAAGTGCGCTGACGCTGACCTCCTTGCCGCTTTGATGTCCTTGATCGATGCCTCGCCGAGTCCCGCGCATCTTGTGAGGAACGTGGTCAAACGGTTGGAGGCCTCCGGGTTCCAGCCATTGACGGAAGAGCTTCCGTTCGAGTTGGAGCCGGGACAGCGTCGCTATGTCGTTCGAGATGGCTCTGCCCTGTGCGCCTTCCGGATCGGTAATGCTCCACTGGAAGAGGCTGGTCTACGTATCGCTGGGGCCCATACGGACAGTCCGGCGCTCAAACTCAAGCCTCGTCCCGAGCTCGAGACCAGGGAGGTGCGATCCCTGGGGGTAGAGGTCTATGGCGGTCCGATCTTGGCGACGTGGTTGGATCGTCCGCTCCGGTTGGCAGGACAGGTCGCGGTCCTGGAGGGTGAGATGGTACGCCGCCGTCTCGTAGAACTGCCCTTCCACATGACGGTGCCCTCTCTGGCTCTGCACCTCAATCGAGAGGTCAACGAGAAGGGCCTGATTCTCAATCCTCAGACCATGCTCCCCGTGCTCCTTGCAGATGGCCGAGAGAAAATTCCCTCGCTCGAAGCGCTGCTGGGCGACCTGCTCTCCTGTGCCCCCGAGTGTATCGTAGGTCATGATCTGATCTTCGGTGACGCGACCCCCGCGTCCCTCTGCGGTCTGGGTGGAGAATTTCTTTCAGCGCCCCGGTTGGACGATCAGGCAATGTGTTGTGCCGCGATAGAGGCTCTCTGCGGGCTCGAGGAGTCGCTCGATACCACCGCGGTGACGATCTTGTTCGATCATGAGGAGATCGGTAGCAGGAGCAACCGAGGAGCGGCTGGGGCGTTCCTCGGGACCATGTTACGCAGGATGACCGCGTCCCTCGGGAAAGACGAAGAAGCCCACCTGCGCACCTTGGCCGGCAGTACCTTGCTCTCCCTCGATGCGGCTCATGCCTTGCATCCCAACCATGCCTCCCTGCACGATCCCACCACTCCTCCTCTGCTCAATCGGGGTGCCGTGCTCAAGGTCAACGCTGATCTTCACTATGGCACCGAAGCCTTGACCGGCGGACAGGTGCGTGCTTGCTGCCGCCGGCTCGGTCTCCCCTTACAAACCTATGTCCATCGAGCCGATCTCCGTTGCGGTAGTACCATTGGCCCCATCGTGGCCTCCGAGCTGGGTATCCATTGCGCCGATGTCGGACCGGCGATCCTCGCGATGCATGCTGTTCGCGAATTGATGGGCGTTGCCGACCTGTGCAGCCTGACCACGCTGACGTCTGCCTTCTTCACGGCAGCCGAGTTCGCACCGGACAGAGCTTCTGCCCGACAAGGGTGAATTGTCCCTTGCACCGCAGGGCTTAGCGTGGTAGTCCTCTCTCTTGTTCCAGCGGGGATCCTAGCGAGGCTCACGATGTCGATCGTCTATTATGACGTCCACACGATCGAAGCAGCGCACTTGCCGCGCCGCGGTGGTCTTGATTTCCGTCCGCTCGAGCTCGAGACCATGTACCAGGGCGATACCTCGGTGGTCCTCGTAGGCTCGACGCATCTCTCGAAACTACTCGAACACCTTCCTAAGGCCACCCTGATAGTGCTTGATGAGACGGTCGCAGGTTTTGGTAAAAGACCTTGTGAGGGCACCTTGGTCTTCGAGGCACCGCCGACGCTCCTCGATTCCGCCCTTTTCGCCGAATATCTCGTCGCGATGGCTGCTCTCGGCCCCCGAGAGGAAAAAATCCGCCATCTCGCCAGCGAATTGGCCATGAAAAAGGACGAGATCGTCGAGATCAACCAGATGGGCGTGGCGCTCGGTACGATAAAAGACCATGCCACCCTCCATCAATACTTGCTCAGCACTATGCGCAAGCTGCTCAAGAGCGATGGCGCGAGTCTGTATATCGTGGACCCCGACGACCCTGGCAAACTTATCTTCATCTATGTTCAGAGTTTTTCGCGCAATCTGCCCTTCAAGTCCTTCAAGATGCCGATCAACTCCAAGTCCATCGCAGGATACACGGCCGAGCGCAACACCATCGTCAATATCGCCGACGCCTATGATATTTCCAAGGATCTGCCCGTCACCTTCGACTCGTCGTTCGATCGGTTGGCCAATTACCGGACCAAATCGATCCTGAGCATTCCCATGACCAACCACAAGAACGAGTTGCTCGGAGTGATCCAACTCATCAATAAAAAAGAACGCAGCGATGTCACTCTCGACACTCCCGAGTTCATCGAACACCACGTTCGCGCTTTCGAGAAGAGCGATGAGATGCTCGCGCTCTCCATGGCGAATCTCGCCGGTATTTCCCTGGAGAACAACCAACTCTACAAGAGCATAGAGAACCTCTTCGAGGGTTTCATCAGGGCCAGCGTGAGCGCGATCGAACAACGAGATCCGACCACCTCCGGCCATTCCCGACGCGTCGCGCTCTACTCCCTTGGTTTGGCTCTCAGCCAAACCGGACACAGTGCCGGTCCGGGTATTGTGTTCAATAACGAACAATTGAAAGAACTCTATTATGCAGCGCTACTCCATGATTTCGGCAAGATTGGGGTACGCGAACATGTCCTGGTCAAAGCAAAAAAACTCTACGATGCCGATTTGGCCATCCTCGAGGCTAGGTTGGCCTTGATCCTTGATAAGATGGAAAAAAAGGCTCTGTACGAAAAAATACAGATCCTCGCGCGAAATCACGGCAACCTTTCCGACCCCGCCGTTCTAACCGTAGACAAGCGCTTCGAACAAGAACGCGAACGTATGCTGCAACTTACCAAAGTCATTCGCGATGCCAATGAACCGGCCGTGCTGCCCGAGGAGGCTTGCGGTTTGCTCCATACCTGCAAAGAAATGCAGTATGAATTCGATGGAGAGGTCTTTCCGGTGCTGACCGAAACCGAGTTTTCCTATCTCTCGGTCAAACGGGGGAGCCTCAATCTCGAAGAGCGCTTGGAAATCGAATCCCATGTGACCCACACCTTCAACTTCCTGAAGAAAATCCCCTGGACCCGGGAGTTGACGAAGTTGGCGGATTACGCCCACGCGCATCACGAGAAACTCGATGGTACCGGCTATCCTTTGGCCCTGAAAGAAGCCGACATTCCTGTCCAATCTCGTATCATGGCCATCGCCGACATCTACGATGCCCTGACCGCCTGGGACAGACCCTATAAAAAAGCGATGCCGGTACAGAAAGCGCTCGATATACTTCGTTTCGAGGTCGAGGCCGGTAAGCTCGACCGAGGGCTCTATACCATTTTCACTGATAGCAAAGTGTACGAAATCAAAGAAGTTGCCATGCAACATGATTTCGACACGCTGCTCCAGTTACTGCATAAAGGGTGACCTCGAGCGAGGTTCTAACCTACCCAACGATCGGTATTGACAATCTGTCCAAGGTGCGAGTATGGTGCCGCACCTTCGCAGGAGGTTCGTCCCCCTGGAAGGGAAAGGTGCGTGGGGTTTTCTTGTAGCCCGGTAAGGGGCAAGGAGGAGCAAAGGCATGGCAAGTGTGAGCGTGAAAGAACTGCTCGAGGCTGGCGTCCATTACGGGCATCAGACCAGCAGGTGGAATCCGAAGATGAGGCCTTACATCTTCGGCGACCGTAATGGCATCTACCTCATCAACCTCGAGAAAACCGCGGCGCTCTTGGTTCGAGCGCTCGACGAGATCAAGAATACCGTGTCCCGAGGTGGGCAGATCCTTTTCGTTGGCACAAAACGCCAGGCCCAGGACACGATACGCGAGGAGGCGGCACGGTGCGACATGCACTTCGTGAACAACCGCTGGCTCGGCGGGACGCTCACCAATTTCAAGACCATCAAGCAGTCTATCGATAAGCTACGCAATCTGGAAAAACTGTTGGGCGATCCAGAAACCCGGTCGCGTTTGCCCAAAAAAGAGATCGTGGGTCTTGAAAAAGAATTGGCAAAGCTCAATAAATCCT
Organism: Deltaproteobacteria bacterium RIFOXYA12_FULL_61_11; assembly: GCA_001799195.1. Classification (GTDB taxonomy): domain Bacteria; phylum Bdellovibrionota_F; class JAHFAK01; order YA12-FULL-61-11; family YA12-FULL-61-11; genus YA12-FULL-61-11. The sequence continues at coordinate 9,116 of MGSU01000088.1, forward strand.
TGAGCGGTATCAAGAATATGCGTGGTCTACCGGCTCTGATCTTCTTGATCGATCCGAGTAAGGAACGCATCGCTGTTGAAGAGGGCAATGCCCTGAATATTCCGGTGGTCGCTTTGACCGACACCGATGGTGATCCCGACGATATCGATTATCTCATTCCCGGGAATGACGATGCCCTCAAGTCGATCAAGCTGATATCCCAACTCATCGCCGATGCTTGTATTGGCGGATTGGAAGTTAGGTCCAAGGCTCTGGGGACCGCCTCTATAGGTGATCCGATCAATCGAGAGGTTGTAGACGACGAGCGCGTGCCGTCCCTCGCCGAAGCCCAGGCCGATCAAACCGAGGCCAGAGTCTGAGATCGAACGATCCTCCCTGGTCGTACCGTCCTCGAGCATAGGAGTGCACTCATGGAAATTTCCGCTGCATTGGTCAAGACATTGCGTGAAAAGACGGGCTGCGGCATGATGGACTGCAAAAAAGCCCTGGCCGAGAATGAGGGCGATATCGAGAAGGCGATCGATTACCTGCGCAAGAAGGGCCTCTCCCAAGCCGACAAGCGAGCGGGAAGGACAACCTCTCAGGGATTGATCGAGTCGTATATCCATCTCAACGGCTCCATTGGAGTGATGGTCGAACTCAACTGCGAGACGGATTTCGTCGCCCGCAACGAGAAGTTCAAACAATTGGCCCACGATCTTGCCATGCATGCCGCGGCCTTCAGCCCTCTCTACCTCGACGAACAGTCCATTCCGGCGGAATTCCTGGCAAAAGAACGCGAGATCTACCTCGAGCAGGCTCGGCAGACCGGGAAACCGGAAGCCGTACTCGAAAAGATCGTCGAAGGGAAAGTCGAGAAACGCAAGAAAGAGATCTGTTTCCTGTACCAGCCCTTCCTGAAGGATACCGAGATCACGGTCGAGGAACATCTCAAGAACCATATTGTGACCATTGGCGAGAATATCGTCCTGCGCCGTTTTATCCGCTTCCAGCTCGGCGAGGAGTGCTGAACCTCGGAATGACCAAGGCCCGCTACCAGAGGATCCTGCTCAAGTTGAGCGGAGAATGTCTTTCGGCGGAACGGGCCGAAGTCGTGTTCGCCGATGACGGCCTCGAACGTGTCTGTGAAGAGTTGGGCCAAGTGCTCACCCTGGGGGTCGAGGTTGCCCTGGTTGTGGGGGGCGGTAACATTTTCAGGGGTGGGCGCAGCGCGGTCAAGGGGCTCGACAGGGTTACCGCAGATCACGTGGGCATGCTTGCCACAGTCCAGAACTGTTTGGTCCTCCGCGATGTCCTCACCAACCGCGGTATACCCGCAGAGATATTCGGGGCCTTCCCGATCGAGGGGATGATCGAGCGCATGAGGCGCGATCGCGCCTTGGCCGCACTCCGAAACGGTTCGGTCGTGCTCTTCGCAGGAGGAACGGGTAACCCCTTCGTCAGCACTGACACCGCGGCTGTCTTGCGGGCGTTGGAGATCGATGCTCAGGTCCTGCTCAAAGCGACCAAGGTCGATGGGATCTATGATGCCGATCCCAAAGTCGTTCCCACCGCTCGACGGTTTTCGCACCTCGGATACCGGGAAGCCTTGGAACGCCGATTAGCCGTCATGGACCTGGCGGCTTTCTCCCTATGTATGGAACAAGGTCTGCGCGTCGTCGTCTTCGACTTCTCTCCCCCTGGTAATCTGCGTCGCGCGGTCCTAGGCGAAGAGGTCGGCACCGTACTCGGCGACCGCTGAGACCTGCCGTAGATGAAGAACGCCACGAGTCCCTTTCGAGGAGGTGAACCATGATCGATCTGATTATGACCGGATTCAATGAAACCAGGGACAAGACCTATGAGACCCTGGACCGCAATCTCGCTCGCTTGCGCACCGGCCGGGCTTCTCCGGCACTGGTCGATGGTATCAAGGTCAATTATTACGGTGTGCCGACTCCGCTCAAGCAGGTGGCCAGCATTTCCACCCCGGAGCCACGTTTGATCGTGATCCAACCCTGGGACCAAAAATTGTGTTCGGATATCGAGAAAGAGATCCAGAAGTCCAATCTCGGGGTTACCCCGCAGAACGACGGCAAACTGATCCGTTTGAACATCCCGACCCTGACCGACGAGCGTCGCAAAGACCTGGTCAAAACCATCAACAAGATCGGGGAGGAAGCCAAGATCGCGATGCGCAACCAACGCCGCACCGCGAACAAAGACCTCGAAGAACTCGAGAAGGGCAAGGAGATATCCGAGGACGAGCTCCACAAGGCCCAGGAGTCGGTCAAGGACCTGCTCGACAAGACGATCGAGGAGATCGATAACCGCATCGACAAGAAAACCAAGGAAATCCAGGAAGTCTGAGTCAATGCCTGTCGACGTGCAGCAGGTGCCGGCGCACTTGGCTATCATCATGGACGGGAACGGACGGTGGGCCCAGCAGCGTCAACTGCCACGTATTCGCGGTCATCTCCGGGGTATGTCGACCATGCGCACCATTGTGCGCGAGTGCTCCCGCATCGGAATACGCTACCTAACCCTGTATTCCTTCTCGACCGAGAATTGGAGCCGACCCCAAGAAGAGGTCAGTTTCCTCCTGAGCTTGATGCGGACCTATGCCATCAAAGAACGGGCAGAACTGCAACGCAATAATGTCCGGGTCACCACCATCGGTGATTTATCCCCTGTCCCCGACGAAACTTCCCGTTTGGTCCGGGACATCATCGAAGCGACGGCAGGTAACACCGGTTTACGTTTGGTGATCGCCTTCAATTACTCCGGCCGCGCAGAGATCCTCACCGCGACGAGGACCATTGCACGTCGAGTGCTCGAGGGGGAGCTGACTCCCGAGGAAATCGATGCCCCCTTGTTTTCCAAATTCCTCTGGACTGCGGACCTCCCGGATCCGGATCTGATGATCCGCACCAGCGGTGAGCAGCGCCTCAGTAACTTCCTGCTCTGGCAGCTCGCCTACAGTGAACTCTACCTCACACCGGTGCTATGGCCGGACTTCGATGCCGTGGAGTTACATCGTGCGCTCGAAGCCTATGGCCGGAGGGATCGGCGCTATGGAGCCTTGACCGATAAAAGACCGACGGGAAAACGGCGTACCAAGACTTGAGATCGAACAAGGTCGTGGAGGTCCCCATGCTCCGCACTCGCATACTCACCGCGGTCGTGATCGTGGCCTTTTTGGCCATCGTCTTGGCGTACGGCAGTTCTTTCAGCGTTGCCGCGTTGCTGATCGTCGTCTCGTTGGGCTGTCTCCGCGAGTACTTGGCCATGTCCCGACCTGACCACCGAGTACCCCGGCCTGTCCTCGAGCTGGCAGCGGGTTTGCTCATCCTGCTCTACCTGGGGAGTGCGGGGGGACGGGCGCAGGTCCTTGCCCTGTTCGGTTTCCTCCTCTGTTACGCGGGGTGGTACCAGTTCCGTACCACCGAGGTGACCGCTAATCTGCACGAAATCCAAAATGCCGTATTCGGGTTCTTCTATACCTGTATCCTTCCGTCCTTCTTGTTCGTCCTCTATCAACGTCCCCATGGTCTCTGGCTGCTCGTCTTCCTCGTGGTCGTGGTCGCCGCCCAGGACACCGGTGCGTATTTCACGGGTCGCCTGCTCGGACGCACGAAGCTCAATATATTGATCTCACCTGGGAAAACCCTCGAGGGTTGCGCAGGAGGCCTGCTGCTCGCAGTGGTGGGCAGTGAGCTGTGTTGCTTCTTGGTCGGTGATGCGCTGGTCGGGGTGATTCTCTATCCCATTCCCGCTGCCCTCTTCGTGGCCGCGGTGGGAATATCCGGTGATCTTTTAGAATCCATGATCAAACGCAGCGCAGGCTTCAAGGACAGTGGCAAACTGTTGCCGGGGCACGGCGGTTTGCTCGATCGCTTCGACGGTTACCTGCTCGCCGCGCCCGCATTGGTGCTGTACCTACAGCTCATGGCCTGAACTCTTCCTCGATATCGCGACAGGCGAAATTGATCCCCAGCCGCCTGGTGCAGAGTTGCATGCTCATCCCGTGCTTCTGGGAAAACTTGGTACGTACTTGATGCTTGCCGTCTTCGAAGAGGATGGTGCGGACATAGGCTAGGTTGGTGTATTCCAAACGCGCCAACTCGAGACCGGCGATGCGGCCGGTCGCTTGGGCCAGTTCGGGATACGTGTCGCGATACGCGCGATTGAGCTCTTCGGCCACTCTCTCGTAGTTCCGTTCGATGCGTTCGACCTGTCCTTTGAGC
>MGSU01000089.1:0-987 GCA_001799195.1 Deltaproteobacteria bacterium RIFOXYA12_FULL_61_11
CGAGGAAGTGCCGAGCGATCCCTCGGGTGATGAAGAAGAACCGGTCGATCCCTCCGACGACCCACCGTCACCACCACCGCCACCCTCTCCGCCGCCCTGTATCCGCGGAAGTTGTGACACCATCTGCGATTGCGATCGCCGCGGCGGACTTTCCTGCGATAACCCCTGCGCCCCGAACCTGGTCAGGAATTGCACGGCCGAGTGCGACTGCTACCCCAAGGATGGGGCACCTGGCTACAAGCTCAAGTGCGAACGGCACATCCGCACCAACGGCTGCTTCCTCGAGGGCGTGACGGTCGCCACACCCGACCGCGGGGATCTCCAGGTCCGGCAACTCTTACCCGGTGACCGGGTGCTCGGCCCCGAGGGCAGTGAACAGCTCGTGCTTGAGGTCGTCGCGGGTCCCGAGGCCGGGGAGATCATCAGATTGGTCGCCGACGGCGGAACCACCCTCGCCGTCACCACCGGCCATCCCATGCTCACCGGTCGCGGCTTGCTGCGAGCCGACCAGCTCGAGCCCGAGGACACCCTGGTGCTCGAGGACGGCGGCTCCATAGCCCTAACCTCGCTCGCTCGCGAGACCTATGACGGCATGGTCTACAACCTCCGCGTGCTGCCCCTCGCGAAGACCTGTCACGAAGTACCCACGGCAATCTCCTCCTCGGGCATCCTGACCGGCGACCTGTCGCTCCAAGAAACCCTCGAGTCTCGGCGCCCCTGAATTCCGCCCCCTACTCTCCGATGCAGAGAACGATCGTCGGCCTTCGCTCACTCGTGAAAAGTGCAAATTTTTCCATGATATGAAAAGACGAGAGGCTCAGTCAGGAGGGAGGGATGCAGAGGTAAGGGAACTCAGAGTTTGTCCGGGGTAACATTGTCGCCGTGCTTGGCCCGGAGGTCGTCGAGGCGCTTCTTCTGCGCGTCGAGGAGCTTGAAGAGCGTGGCCGGGGCGTCGGGCACGTCTTGCTGGTACTTGGCCTTGATGCG
>MGSU01000089.1:998-4035 GCA_001799195.1 Deltaproteobacteria bacterium RIFOXYA12_FULL_61_11
CGAGCTGCTCGGGGATCCGCACCGTGAACTGGGCCAGGTAGTCGGCCTTGGTGTAGTCTTTATCCAACACTTCCTTGAACAGGGCCTTGAGGTCCTCATACTTGGGAATGCGGCCGGTCGGCGTGGTGAGGGTCTCCACCTCGCCGTGGACACGGCGTTCCATCCACTTGTACCACACCCTCTTGTCCTGGCGGCCATTGTAGAAATTGCCGCTCTTGTCCTTCAGGAAGTAATTGACCCCGAAGATCTTGGGCGGATTCTGCAGCCCCTTGGCGAAATCGAGGTTGTTCTGGATATACTTGCCCACCGGGATGGGCAGAAAGTCCATGTTCGACATGGCATTGAACTCGCGTTTGCCCTCGGCGCCGAGCGTGGCTGCCGTGGTCTCGGATTCGAGCGAGCCGCCCTTGCAGATGATGCCGTCGTTCCAGCTCAGGGCTTCTTCCACCGGCACCCAGGTGTCGCTATCGCGGCCGCCGTAGACGATCGCGCCGACCTCGACGCCCGCCGGGTTGTGCAGGTTCTTGTCGAGGTTGTCGAGGTAGTTGAGCGACAGCGTGAAGCGGGCGTTCGGGTGGCTAACCGGGATCTCATTGCCCTTTTCGTCCTTCTTGCCCTTAGTCCACTCGCCGGAGTGGTGGTACCCCTTCTCGGGCAACTCACCGTCCTTGCCGATCCAGTGCGGGACGAGCTCGTCGGTGTAGAGGATATTGGAGAAGATCAGCTCGCGTTCGCTGTGCAGGGCCTTCCAGATGGTCGGATCGTCCTGGGAATTGATCCCCTGGATGATGCCGAACATACCCGCTTCGACGTTGACCGCGCGCACCGTGCCGTCGATCTTGCGGAGGTAAGCGATATCGTCGCCCACGATACTCTCGCCGATCATCATCGCCGTGGAGGTCTTGCCGCACAGCGAGGGGAAGGCGCCGAGGAAATAGGTTTTGCGTTGCTTCGGCCCGTTGACGCCCATGACCAGCATGTGTTCGGTGAGCCAGCCTTCTTTGTCGCCCTTGGCGATGGCGAGGCGCATGGCCAATTTCTTGAGCCCAAGGGTATTGCCGCCGTACTGGGTGTTGGTGCTGTAAACCGTGTTTTCCTTGAGGTCGACCAGGATACGGCGGTCTTGGAGGTTCTTGCAGGTATTATTGGGCAGCAATTCGCCCTGGCTGTGGACGAACTTGAAGAAGTCGGCGGTGTCCCCGCGGCGGCGGAACTCTTCGTAGCCATGGCGATAGAGCAGATCCTCGCTATGGGCGACATAGGCGCTGTCGGTGAGCTGCAGGCAGGGGATGGAGAAGACCGACTTGTTCGGTCCGAGGCAGAAGAAGCGCACGAACAGCTCCTTGCCTGCCATAATGTTCTTGAGGATCTGCTGAACCTTGGTCAGGGAACTGTCGCGGTCGAGGGTCTCGATCAGCTTGCCCAGGTTCTCACCCTTGGAAACGAGGACCCCGGTATTAGCTTTGTCGCGGCCCTGATCTTTGTAGTTGTCGAAGTGGATGGTGTGCCCCTTGGTGGCCAGAGCCTTCTCTTCCTTGTACTCGAGGGCCTTATTGCGCACGTAGGCGATGTCCTCGGCGCTGTCGGTGGTCACGTAGACCTTGGCCGGGTTGCAGTGCTCGACGTAGCGGGCTACGAATTGCATCACCGCGGCGTTGCCGAGGTTCTCCAATTTTTTGTAGTTGGCGTCATCGAGTTTGGCTTTCAGCAAGTTCATCATGTTCCTCCTTTGTCCCCGTGGCGAACGGGCTGACCTTTTCTTGTACGAGCCTGAGTTCCTCTAGTCGCGGCAACACTGGATGTCAACCGAATAATGGCAGCATACCTAAGAGGGACACGCCCGAGCGCAACGGCCGCAACAGTATACCCGCGGGCGAAGGCAACCATGAAACAGGCCCCTCGCAAGGATTTCAGCCTCGACGAGCAAACCCACACAGTCCAACCCTTTCCATTCGTTACCAACCGACCTGGACATCCGGCCGCTGCAGGGGTAGGTTCTCGGCCGCACCCTGAAGTCCGGCAACAGGGTACGCACAGAGGAGGTCCGACCATGCAACGACGATCCTACCCCTACTACCTCGGCAACGAACCCCTCGCTCCCAACGAGGACCTTGAGGTCCTGGACAAATACCGCGGCACCCCCATTGCCCGGGTCGCCCTCGCCGACCCCGCGGCCATCGACCGGGCCATCGCCGCGGCTGTACGGGCAAAACCGGCCATGGCAGCCCTGGCCGCTTTCGAACGCCGTCGGATCCTCGACTACTGCGTCCGTCGCTTCGAGGAACGCGCGGAGGAACTGGCCGACCTGCTCTGCCAGGAAGCGGGGAAACCTATCAAGGACAGCCGGGGCGAGGTGGTCCGGCTCATCGACACCTTTCGCATCGCGGCCGAGGAAACCGTGCGGTTGGACGGCGAGATCCTCGCGCTCGACCGGGCCGAGCGCAGCCGCGACTACCTGGGCATGGTGCGGCGTTTCCCGATCGGTCCCTGCTCGTTCATTTCCCCGTTCAACTTCCCACTCAACCTGGTCGCCCACAAGATCGCCCCAGCCCTGGCCGTGGGTTCCCCCTTCATCCTCAAGCCGGCCAGTGCCACTCCGCTCGGTGCCCTGATCATCGGCGAGATCCTGGCCGAGGCCGGACTACCGTCCGGGGCCTTTTCCATCCTGCCCTGCCGCCGCGAGGGGGCGGGGCTCTTCTGCACCGACGAGCGCTTGGCCCTGCTCAGCTTCACGGGCTCCCCCGAGGTCGGCTGGGACCTCAAACACCGCGCCGGCAAGAAGAAGGTGGTGCTCGAACTCGGCGGCAATGCCGCCTGCATCGTCACCGAGGACGCCGAATTCGAAGACACCGTGCAGCGACTTGTCCTCGGCGCCTTCTACCAATCCGGCCAGAGCTGCATCAGCGTGCAGAGGATCATCGTCCACGAAGCCGTGGCAAAGACTCTGACCTCCCGTCTGGTACGCGCGGCCGAAGCCCTTCCCTGCGGGGACCCCCGGGATGAAAAGACCTTCATCGGCCCGCTGATCACAGAGGAT
>MGSU01000089.1:4072-13092 GCA_001799195.1 Deltaproteobacteria bacterium RIFOXYA12_FULL_61_11
TCACCCGAGGGGCCAGACTTCTCTGTGGCGGCACTCGCGCAGGAGCCGTGGTCGCTCCGACCCTCTTGGAAGGAGTGCCGAGGGATTGCACGCTGTACCGCCGGGAGGTCTTCGGACCGGTGGCCATGCTTTCGACCTACCGAGACTTCTCCGACGCCCTGGCCGAAGTCAACGACAGTGAGTACGGCCTGCAAGCCGGACTCTTCAGCCGCGACCTGCACCAGATCCACCGCGCCTGGGCGGGCCTCGAGGTCGGCGGCCTGGTCGTCGGCGACGTGCCGTCGTTCCGGGTGGACAGCATGCCTTACGGCGGGGTCAAGGCCAGCGGCTTCGGTCGCGAGGGCGTGCGCTACGCTATGGAAGAGATGACCGAACCGCGGCTCCTGGTCCTCCGGCGGCCCGCGGGATGACCACGGCGCAGGATGGGTTTCGTCCTCCATTTTTGCCTTGCAATCGCCTTCCGCCCGTGCTAGGGCGTGTCTGCTGACCAGCAGGATCGGGTTCTTCCGGACTGTACGGCACCGCGGGAACCACGCTCCCTATCGAGCTGGCAGAGTGATGGTATGATCCTCTCCTGAGACCAGACACCCCTACATGACAGCCAGGCGAGGACAACTTCTATTCCCTCTTTAGGAGAAGGTGCATGTCGAACAACAAGCTCTACGTCGGTAACCTCAACTACTCCACGACCAAGGAAGACCTCATGACCCTCTGTTCCCAATTCGGCCCGGTCGTCGAGATCAAGCACTTCGAGAACAAAGGGTTCGCCTTCGTCGAATTCGAGAACGAGGAAGCCGCCGAACAAGCCAAGGCCGCGCTCGATCACCAGGAATTCATGGGCAGGAATCTGCGCGTCGACGAAGCCCAACCGCCGCAGAAGCGCGAGGGCGGTTCCCGGGGTGGTTGGGGCCGCGGAGGCGAACGCGGGAATGACCGCGGCAACGACCGCAACTGGGGTAACGACCGTGGTGGTAACGACCGCAACTGGGGCAATAACCGCGGCGGCAACGACAGTAACTGGGGCAACGATCGCAATGGGAACCGCGGCGGCAACGACCGCGGCTGCTACTGACAACTCTTTCCTCTCCCATCTTTCTCCAACCAACTGTTCCAATAGGTCTCGAAAAATGATCTTGACATACCTCCCGCCGACTCCGATCCTAGCCTCCTGTTGCAACCATCCCTAGAAGGGGAAAACCATGAAGAAACTCATCCTCGTCCTCGCCTTCCTGTTCCTCTCCGGTTCCGTGTATGCGGGCGGTTACGGCGCCGCGGGTTGCGGTCTGGGCTCACTGGTCTTCGGCGAGAAGAACGGCATAGGCAACCAGATCCTGGCCATGACCACCAATAGCACCTTCGGTAGCCAACTCTTCGGGATCTCCACCGGCACCCTGAACTGCGACGCCGAGGGCTTGTTCGTCGAGAATCGCACCCAGGAAGCCTATGTGAAAGCCAACCTCGACGTGTTGACCAAGGAAATGGCCCAGGGCCAGGGCGAGCACCTCAGCACCCTCGGACACATCCTCGGCTGCAGCGAGGTCGACCAATTCAATTCCCTGATGCACAGGAACTACGAGACAATCCACAACGCCCCCACCATGCTCGAGGGCGTGAAGCAGACCGTGGTCACCGACGGCTCGATCACCTGCACGCTGCTCTGATCCCCGCTTGCACCCCTGCCTCTCCACCTTTGCGTTCCTGACTTCCCTCCTGCTCAGCGCCTCGAACTCCGGCGCCGAGGTCCGACCCCCAGCCGAGAACTCCTCAGAACTCGACGCCCTGCTGCACGCCGCGAGCCTGCCCGAGGTCTTCGCCCATCCTGCCTGGCTGCACGTGGGCCACTGGCGCAAGACGGCTTTGGGGGGCTACGAGAGCGAGCAGGATTCTTCTTCCTTCTTCCTCTCGACCAGAGGCCGCACCGATCCTCGGGCCGAACTGCAGGCGACCTTGAGGGCCTTCCACGCGCCCTTGGCCCCCGACGAAGTGGCCGACTACCACCCGCGCTGCCACTACCCTGCACGCGAGCTGGTCCTGCGTTCCCTGCTCCGCCTCGACCCCGACCGACTGCCCCAGGTTTCCTGCCGACACTACCAACGGTGGAGAGAGAAGCTCGACGTGAACCGCCTCGAGCTGGTGTTCGCTTCGTACTATTTCGGCAACCCGTCCTCGATGTTCGGCCACACCCTGCTCAAACTGCGGCGCGGCCCGAAACAGCCGGACTTAACCGACCAATCGGTCAACTTCTCGGCCAACACCGGCGACGCGGGGACGGTGTGGTATTTCGTGGGCGGCATCTTCGGCGGCTTCACCGGGACCTTCTCCCTGCTACCCTACTTCGCCCGCGTGTTCGAGTACAACCACCTCGAACAGCGCGACCTGTGGGAATACCCCTTGGCCCTGACCCCCTTGCAGCTCGACCTCGTTCTCGGCCATCTCTGGGAACTCGGCGAAGGCACCTGGTTCGACTACTTCTTCTTCACCGAGAACTGTTCCTACCACCTCCTCGGCCTGGTCGAGACCGCGGTACCGGGACAGGGCTTGACCGAGAGCTTCGGCCTCTGGACCGTCCCCATTGACACCATTAAGGTCCTACAACGCAGGACCGACGTGGTGGGCAAACCGCACTGGCGCCCCTCGCTGAGGCGACGCTTCGAGCATCAACTCGCCCTCCTGCACACCCCCGAGCGCGCGATGTTACCAGAACTGCTCGCCCCCGACCGGGTCCTCCCCCTGACCGCCTTGGCAGCCTTACCCCCGGAACGGCGGGTTCCCCTACTCGACGCCGCGTTGGAATACCTGACCTACGACCACGGCCGGAGTCTCCAGGCCCAACGGCCCTTGCCGGAACTGGAAGCGCTCCGTGAACGTCTGAGACAGCTCGGCCACTTCCGTGCCGAGTTGCCCGCGGCCGCGAGTTCGGCTCCACCCACGCCCTCGTCTACGCCGGAGCAACTCCACGAGACCTCGCGGCTGGCTCTCTCCACCGGTTCCCAGCACAGCGCCCCCTTCTTGGGCCTACTGCTCCGACCCTCCTTCCACGATCTCCTCGCGCGTCCGGCGGGTTTCGACCCCCACGCCCAGTTCATCGGCGGCGAAACGGAAGTACGCGTATTCCCCCAACAGAGTTCCCTGATGCTCCGGCGGCTCGACCTCCTGTCCCTTTACTCCCTGCAACCCATGAGCGAGTATTTCCTCTTCCCGTCTCATCTCGTCGAGCTGGGGATTGCCGGCCGTGGGCCCCTCACCGACCTCTCCGCCCACGAACTCCACCTGCGTTGGGGCCGAGGGGGAGCCCTGGCCTTGTTACCCGGTGGCGGAGCTACCGCCTACCTGATGCCAGGCTTCACCGTGCGGGCCGATCCCCGCGATCGCTGGGCATTAAGGGGAGGGATCGGCACCCATGCAGGTCTCCTGCTGGGGCTTCCCCGGCATAGTCGCCTCTTGGCCTCGACCCGGTATCACTGGGTACCGTGGTCCCACCACCGACATGACGCCGAGTTATCCCTGGGTGGGAATGTGCCTGTCACCACAAATACCGAACTCCGCCTGCATGCCACCTGGTCGACCTTCGTCGGCCTCGAGGGCATTCTCTCGGGCGCCTGGTATTTCTGAAGCCCCTCCTGCTGCAAAAGCCCGTCCGTTGGAGTATCCTCTACCTCGAAGCCCTGCACCGTGACCGGCTCGACTGCATGAAGTACGCACAACCCAAACCCCATCACTCCGCCTCCTCCCTGCTCATGACCTTCGCGTTCGTCCTGGGCTGGGCCTGCTCCGACCCCATCGAACCGGCCTACCAGGACTACCAAGCCCCTGCCCCCATTCCCGACCCGACGCCCGAAGAACCCGACCCAGGAGTAACCCGTCCGGATCGGCCTTCCATCGCCACCAACGACCTACCGCAAGGCGAATTACCGACCGCACCCGAGGTCAACCCGGCCCCTGTCGCACTCCCGACCGAACCCCTCACCCCGGTCGAACAACCACCCGCACCGGTCACTCCGCCGCCCGAGCCGACCTCGCCGCCGCCGCACAAGGTCTATCTGATAGGTGATTCCCTCATGGTCGGCGCGACCAACGCCGCCAAAGCAGCCCTGGAGCAAGAGTACGAGCTCACCATCCACGCGAAGGTCGGCGACAGCGTCAGCAAACGTATGCCCTATATAGAAGAAGCGGCCCGCGAGGGAGCCGAGGCGGTGATCATCCAGCTCGGCATCAATGACGTGGGCGGGGGGTGCCCGGTGGCCGAGAGCACCATGCACTCACGGATCGGGCAAGCCCTCGACACCGTGGCCGCGGCTCGTTGCGTGTTCTGGGTCAACTCCCAGGAGCGCTACGTCACCGGACCGTACGCCGCAAAACTGAACTGCTCGGCCCCCGTGCTCAACCGTATCATCGCCGAGGAAGTAGAGAAACGCGACAACGCCGAGTTGGTCGACTTCCGCGCCACCATGGACGCCGACCCGGGTTCTCTCAACAGCGGCGACGGACTTCACCTGAACTCAGCGGGCATGCAGGCCGCGGCCGAGGCCTATCGCAACGCCCTGGCTTCGTGCCGCTGAACCTCGTTCCCTTGGACTCTCCAGCTCAGTCGATGTGGAAAATGTGGAAGGCATAGAGTCGGGTGATCCGTCGCGTGATCGTGGTCAGGCCTTCCGCGGCGAGCTCCAGGGCCTCTTGGCTGTAGCGGATGGTGCTGTCCTCACCCCGGGCGACAAAACCGTAATTATTGAAAGGATCCGGGTCCAGATCACCCAGCGTGGCATACCCCTTGGGCATGTTGAACAGGACCCCCCCGGTGATTGTGGCATCGCCGTGGACCTCGAAGACACGGCCGAGCTCTTGGTCGGGATCTTCTTCGTCCGAACGGGCCATGGCCTGGAAATACCCGCCCCAGGTGAAATCGCCGGACACGTCCACGCTGCCGTCCTGGATGAAGACACCGTACCCCTCGACCGGCCCGAGAAATTCGATCACGCCGTCCCCTTCCGCGTAGTTGCACAGGGCTTCGACGGCAACCTGGGCGGTGCAGCGAGGGTACTTACCCTTCACGACCACGACTACGGGATCGGTCATTGTGCCGAGGACGATCGGCTGGCCCGGCACGGGCGGAGCTATGCTGAGTTTTCCCCCGCCCGACGCGTCGAACTCGATCAGTTTCTTGCCGGTCAGGTCGAAGGTGGTGGTTTCGGGCGTGATTTTCACCACCTGGTGGGCATGGTGTACGTGGGGATCGTACTTCACCGTGTACTCGATGCCGCGGTACTTCTTGCACTTGACCTTGATCCAGTCCAACTCGAGCACGGCATCGGCGCCGACCAGGGTTTCCAGACCGCTGACCTGGGGAAGGCTCTCCACGTTGTTCTCGTACCAGGGTTCACCAAAAGTCCCGTTGCTGGCAAGACCCTTCTTGTGGTCCGAGGTCGCCGGGGTTCCGTCAAGGAGATGGTTGTTGCCGTTGACCTTGATCTTCTTGACCCCGCCCTCATTGTCGAGATCGATCTTCACGTTGAAGTTCTTGTACAGGCCATCGTAACAGGCACCGAAGGCCGCGGGGAGCGCGGCCACGGTCTTGGGACCGTAATTGGTCTCCATCTGGACCTCGACGAAACTGTCCAGCCTCCTGATGACCTCGCTTCCTCTCCACACCCGCACCTCGAGGTGCATCTTGCCGTCGAGGTCTATACCCAGGTCCGCATCGCCATCGTCATTGTCGCTGAGGAAGAAATTGAAGGTGTAGTCCTTCAGCGTGCGATGGAAACGCTCGAGGCTCTGGCTGGTGCTCAGGAGCGGGTTGCTCGCGGCCATATCGGCCATGAGGTTGGCATAATCGGTCTCGTAGCGTGCCGCTATCAGATCCCTCGCCTCCTTCGCCAAGGACATCAGAACAATATCGACATGTTGCATCGTCGAGAAGCCTCGTTCCGCGCGCTGGTGTTGCTGTGAACCGAGGTAGATCAGACCTCCGGCAGCGCTCAAGAGGGCCAGCAGCACCAATACTGCCAACAAGGTGAAACCGCGTTCGTTCGATCGGTTCCTGCATTCCATCCAACACCTCCTCGCTCCCTCACCACGATCTTCGCAGCGCTGTCCAGAACCAAACGGTTCAGACATCGACAAAGATGCGTTGGCTGAGGCGATAGCCAAAATCCTTACCCTGACGGCGTACACCGAGCTCGAGGATCACTTCCTTGATGGTATTGCGCAGCTCGAGGGCCACGTTGTCATCACTACCGTCGTTGAACAATCCGGTCGATGAATCATAGAAAACCATTGTGTTATCATCCAACAAGTAGAAGACCCGGACGTACTCGACCCCTCGCAGCAACACCTCGACCGTACCATCATCGTTGCTGGTACGGTGATCCCCCAGGTTCTGGGTGACCAGACAGTCGAGCTGCCCGTCCTGGTCACAATCATCATAGGAATACAGGATATTATCCCGCGAAATGGCCTTAAGGGGAACGTGATCCACGACTGTACCCACCTGGTCGGCGGTGCTGTAGCAATCCGGGTCCGGACTCAGGAGACTCGTCCCAGTCACCACGCCGTCGAGACAGAGTCCCTCGTTGGCCGCGATCTTCCCGTCCCGGTCTTTATCGTAGGGCTTCAGCGCCAACACCTGGAAAGAAGCTGAGCCCACCGGCAGGATACCGCGAATAGCCGCCACTTCCGTCTCGAGCCGTCCGAGGGCGAAACCATAGGTATCGGCGCTCTGATCGATCCGAGGGCTGGGATCACTGCCGGCCTGGAAGAGATCCCGGCGTATTTGGTCGAGTACCCGCAAATCGGCAGCCCTGTCGCTTGCCTCTTCCTCGGCTTGGCTCCACCCCTGATCGAGGGTCGCCCCGGCTTTGATCGCTGCGAGGACGACCAGAGCCCCAAGAAGGAGTCCTAACACCAACTCCACCAGGGTGAAGCCGCTCCGGAGGGTAGTCCGTCGTGGTTTCACAGCAACTCCTCGTGAGAGAGAGCGGACCGAAGACGCTCCAATCTTCGTTCGAAGCCGCTGATCTTGCGAGTCAGCATGCGACGGATCGCCTGGTCGTCCGCCAAGCGCCAGAGCCTTCGGAGATCCTCGAGATAGCGCGCACCTGCCGTCAGGAGGAACTGTTGCCGATCGGCGAACTCCGTGGGCCCGAGCAAACGCCCACGCCTCGGAGCCTCTTCGGGGGACAGCACGCGGAACCTCACCGGCCCGAGGGTAGTGGTCTTGACCGGCTCGAGTTGCTCGGCCCTGCCACGGAACCGGTCATTGTAGTCCCGAACCCGGCGCAAGAGCGAGGCCTCACCGGATGCTTCGAAGCCCTCCTCACTCATGTCGAGCGGCCGGATGCCGTCGTGCGCCGCGAGTTCCTCCCCATCCCCGAGGAGGAGCATGGACAAGATAATCGTGCTGAGAGCCAAGCTCAGGAGCGCGATCCCCAGGACCCAAGGTTTCCGGGTCGGCCTCCTCTTCGGCAGGCAAGGTCGTGGTTCACACACCCCCTGGACCGCAAAATCCTCCAGCACGACCCGTTCGAGAGGGAAGCGCTGCTCGGCTTCTCCTGTTCCTATAGCTGCTGTTACTTCTTCCGGCTGAGCCGGTCCACTGTCAGTGAGCGAACCCGAACGTTCAGCTTCTCCTCCGCGTTCGAACTGCTCTTCGAAGCGCAGGCGACGCTGCCGTCTCCCCCTTTCGACAACGGCAGAGACTCCCCGGAGATGTTGGCGATCGTCGGGTTCGAGCCGGAGGAAGCCCAGGTCCTGTTCCCAAGAAATCGAACTCGGCTGTTCGATCGAGCGCTGGTGTAGGATCGTACACCTCAGCGGTCGTTCCCGACCGGTGATCGGATTGTGGAGGTGGAGTATCAGCGGGGTTGTCGGGTCGAGTTCGAGTACTCCCCGCACCCGCGCACCCTCGGCCTCGAGTTCGAGGAGCCTGACCGGGAGCAGCGTGCCGTTCCCGGTCTCGAGCTGAGCGTGGAGGGCGCTGTCGATCATGCAACCGGATAGCTCTTCGAGCAGGCCAGAGGCCGGACCGCTCGACAGCACCTCCTCGATACGACCGCGTTGGGTCCCACCGAGGTCCGAGAAGTGGAGAAAGTGCTGGGTCCCGGCTCGGTCTCCGGGTACGGGTTCCATTGTGGCAACCGGCAGGAGGGTTTCGGCGAGTTCCCCCGGAAAGAGCACCGCCAAGACCGACCCCTCTTGTAAGACCGTCGCCGAGGAAGTTCGTACTCGACACGCCGAGGGCGAAAGAGCGGTGATTCTGACGGGCACCGACCCATGTGCCATTCTCAAGCATGCCTCCAGACCGAACAACACGCGCGGGCGAGGAGCATCGATAGGGCGCTGCGCAGGTGCGATCATCATTCTTGCTCCAAGCCAGAGATCCGGGGGCCTTTCGCGCAAGCCTCGTGCCACTACTTCTTCGAATACTCCGCTTCAACTCTTTGTTTCAATTTGTTACAATATCTCATCTCGAGACACCTGCGGAAGAGTGCGCGATTCCGCTCAACCCGGGGTGCTCGATCGCGTCCACCGAGGTCCGCTACCCGAACCACGACGTACCAACCTCTCACCTCGGCTTCTCCGAAGAGGTGGAGACACATCCTGTTGGGAGCACATAATCTGTCCGGTTTTCTAGCACATAAACTGTCCGGATCGAGGAGGCACAGGAGGAGGTGCCGAGGTGAGGCGGGCAGTATGGATGCAGGAGACCAGGAGCATGCGATTTGAAGAGACGTTACGGGGATGGCAAGAGAAGGAGATAACACAAAAAGAAGCGGCCAGACTGTTAGGAGTGGATGAGCGCACTTTTCGACGGTACCTCAAGAGATACGAGGAGAGCGGCATGGAAGGCTTACAGGACCGGCGGATCAGCGAGCCATCCAAGCGGAGAGCGCCAGGATACGAGGTACAGGAGATAGCGGAGAGGTATCGGGCACGGCATCAGGGCTGGAGCGCGAGGCACTATTTTTCATGGTATCGACGCGCAGGAGGGAAACGCAGTTACACGTTTGTAAAGGAGAGGTTGCAAG
>MGSU01000090.1:0-8029 GCA_001799195.1 Deltaproteobacteria bacterium RIFOXYA12_FULL_61_11
GATCCGGAGCAGGTGCTCGACCAGAAGGACCGCGAGGCCGAGCTGAACGCCTTGCTCTCCTCGCTCAAGCCCAGGGACCAGGCCATCCTCAAGAAACGTTTCGGCATCGGCCTCAATCAGACCTACACGCTCGAGGAGATCGGCGAGATGTACCAGCTCACGAGGGAGCGCATCCGTCAGATCCAGGAACGTTGCCTCCGACAATTGCGCAAGACCAAGAAAGAACAAGAAAAAGAGTAAGACTCAACCCTTGAGCCCGCCGAGCGGGCGCAACCGAAGCACCAGCCGGGCGAGGCCTTCCTCGGTCAGGACCGCGATGACCTCGGCCACGTCTTTATAGGCCTCCGGACGTTCTTCGGCCACGGTGTGCAGAGAAGCGGCCAGGACCTCGATGTGGTGGGCGCGCAGCTCGGCCAGGACCTCCCTGCCCCCCGAACCATGCTTGGCCTGTTGTCTGCTCATGACACGGCCGGCGCCATGACAGGCACTCGCGAAGGTGAGGGTCTCGGCGCGCTCGGTGCCGAGGAGCACGAAGGAACCGCGCCGCATATCGCCGGGTACCAGGATTGGTTGGCCGAGGGCCCGATAGCGTTCCGGGATCAGGGGGTGGCCGGGTGGGAAGGCCCTGGTCGCACCCTTGCGGTGCACGCACAGCGTTCGTTCGCGGCCCTCGACGAAATGGGGCTCGAGTTTGGCGATGTTGTGACAGAGATCGTAGACCGTGCGCACCGTGGTCCCCGGATAGAGGCGTTGGAGTACGGTCGCGAGAGCTCCGGTCAGGACCTGCCGGTTGGCGTAGGCGAAGTTCGCGGCCGAGAGCATGGCCGCGAAGTAGGCCCGGCCCTCGGGCGAACCGAGAGGGGCCGCGCTGAGTTGGCGGTCGGGGAGGGTGAAGCCGTAACGAGCGGCCGCGCTTTGCATGGTCTTGAGATAATCCTCGCAGACCTGGTGTCCGAGCCCTCGGGAGCCCGTGTGCAGTGCTACGCAGAGGTCGCCCTTGGCCAAACCCAGGGTGTGTGCGGCAACAGAGTCGAAGACCTCGGCGACCACGCACAGTTCCACGAAGTGATTGCCGGAGCCGAGCGTGCCGAGCTGGTCGAGACTCCGTTCGAGAGCCTTGTCGCCGACCGCCGCCGGATCTGCTCCCGGCAGCATGCCCCCGTCCTCGCACGCTTCGAGGTCAGAGGTCTGGCCGTACCCCCGATCGGTCGCCCAAGCCGCCCCGAGGGTCAGGACCTTGCGCAGTTCGCGGGCCGTGAGTTTGAGGTCTTTGCGGGTGGAGCCGACCCCGGTGGGAATGGCCGCGGAGAGAGCGCGGAGGAGTTCGCTGCGCTGGGCAGCGGACAGTTCCGCGGGCAACGAGGTGCGCACGAGGCGTACACCGCAGTTGATGTCGTAGCCAACCCCCCCGGGGGAGACCACGCCCTCTTCGAGGTCGAAAGCGGCCACGCCGCCGATGGGGAAGCCGTAACCCCAGTGCAGATCCGGCATGGCCACGGCCTGACCGACGATGCCGGGGAGGCAGGCTACGTTGCAGAGCTGTTCCAGACTGCGGTCCTTCTTGGCCGCGGCGAGCAGGGAGGGATTGGCATAAACCACGGCGGGGACGCGCATCCCGGCCTCTGGTTCCACGCGAGTGGCGTTGACGGAGAGGGGGGTGAACTTCATCGGGCAGGGTTCCGGCGAAGCTGGGAGAGCAAGGTCCGGCCTTCCCAGGGCAGGAGGATGAGTCCGTAGAGCGTCGCTCCCAACGCAATATCGAGCGGGAGTGAGGCCGTCGGGAAGAGAGTCAGACCTGCGGCCATCACAGCGCAGCCGAAGAGGTAGCGGGTGAGCGCGAGGAGATCGGGACGGAAGTCCCGGTACTCGAGGACGAAGGCGGTGAAGAGCCCCAGGGTCAAGAAAATCTCAGCCCCGAGGTCGCTGAGCACCGCTCCGGACGCGGTAGAGCGGGGCACCAACCAGAGCAGCAGCGCCACCTTGCACAGGAGGATCCCCGCGGCCAAGCGAATGAGCGGGGTGAGTCTCTCGCGGGCGATCGCCAGGGTCTTCAGCCCTTGCGACAAGAAGGTCAATAAGAGAGTCGTCAGGCTGAGCAGGAACCAAGGGGCGAGTCCGGCGAAGCGCAAGCCCCAGATCGCGATGAGGACCTCTTCGGCGACGAACCAAGCGCCCACCCCGAGGGGCAGGGCGAGGAGACCCACATAGCGGACCAAGTCGCGGACGTGGCCCGCGATAGCTCCGGCCTCGGGGGCTTGGGAGAATTTCGGCAGGTAGACCACGCCGATGCCGAAGAGGAGGAAGTTGAAGAAGGAGGCGGTTTTCGTGCAAACCGCATAGTCGGCCACCGCTACAGGGCCGCTGAGGTGCTCGAGGAGGAGCATGGGCGAGAAGAGGAGCAGGGCTTGCAGCAATTCCCACTGGAAGACGGGGCCGACCTGCCGGAGGAAGTCTAACCACATGCCCGAGATGGGGGGGGCTTCCTGGCGGGCGAGCAACCGGGTTCCGAGTTCGCAAAGCAGTCTCCGGAGGTCGAGGTGCAGGGAGGGCCACAGCAGCGAGCGCGGAAGAGCTCCAGCTTTCGAGAGGAGCTGGTCGGCAGCCGTGGCGTTGAGCCACGAGACATAGGCGATGGCAAGGCACCCCTTGACGATATAGGCCAAAAAGACCGCGACTAAATCCCGGGTGAGGAAGAAGGCGCCGAGGATCAGCCCGAGCTCGAGGCCGATCTCGAGGACCGAGGTCAGCGACAGGGTGCTGATGAGGCCCAGACCGTTGAGGTTGGAGCCCAAGAAGTGGCGCAGTTTCTCCAACGCCGCCAGGACCAGGGCCAGCCCCAGGAAGATGGAGAGCGTGGGATCGGGGACGAGGAAGACTGCATAGATAAGGAAGGGGGGGAGCAGCGCGAGGACGATCAGGAATTGCAAAACGGCCAGGGAAGACAGGAAGTCGAACAGGCGGTGGGGGTGTTTGGAGATCTCGCGCACCTGGGTCGAGGAGAGGCCGAGATTGCTGACCAGGAAGAAGGTGACGGCGAAGGTCATGGCATACGCGTAGTGCCCTAAACTCTCCTTGCCGAGGTGGCGGGAGATGACCACGAACACGATGGCCTTGCCGACGAAGCTCAGGAGGAAGGCTCCCTGGTTGAGGGCGAGGTCGCGGAGCGGTCGTTGGGGCACGGGGGCGATCCGATCAGAACAGGATCAGGGTGATCAAGGCGAAGACCGGGATCAGGATCGGCAGGGAGAACTTGAACATGTAGCCGAAGAAGCTCGGCATCTGGACCCCCGTGGCCTCGGCGATGGATTTGACCATGAAGTTCGGGGCGTTGCCGATGTAGGTGTTGGCGCCCATGAACACCGCGCCGATGGATATGGCTACCAGATAGGTCTCCTGTTCGGCGATGAGCTTGGCCACGCCGAGGGGTTCGGACATCCCCGGCGCGAAGGTGCCCAGCGCTGTGTTGAAGAAGGTCAGGTAGGTCGGAGCGTTGTCGAGGAAGCTCGAGAGCGCTCCGGTGATCCAGAAGTAATGGGCCGGAGTTTCGATGCTGCGGATCAGGATGGCGAGACTGCCGTGTTCTCCGGCCTTGAGAATGGCGAGGGCGGGAATGATGGTCATGAAGATACCCGCGAAGAGATAGGCCACCTCGAGGATCGGGTCCCAGGTGAACTCGTTGCCCTGACGCAGGACGCGGGCGGTCGTGCGGAGACTGAGGATGCCCATCAGGATCATCAGGCCGTCGCGCAGGAGGTTCTGGCCTTCCAGGGGAGTGCCAAGCAGTTCGAAGGTTCCGAACTTGCAAAAGCCGCTCAGGAGTACGGCGCCGATGATACCGCCCAGGAAGAGCAGGTTGTGCAGGCCCCGGATGCGAAGAGCAGCCCCGGTTGCGTCGACGGGGAGGGCTCCCTCGCGACGATAGAGGAAGAGATCGAGGATGAAGTAGATGGCCAGGACCAGACCGGCGGTGAGCGCGAGGGGGCCGAGCAGGTGCATGGTCCAGAAGAAGGGCACGCTGTGCAGGAAGCCGAGGAAGAGCGGGGGATCTCCCAGGGGAGTGAGCGAACCGCCGATATTGCTGACCAGGAAGATGAAGAAGATCACGGTGTGGACCTTGTTCTTGCGCCCGGCGTTGGCCCGGAGCAAGGGACGGATCAGCAGCATCGAGGCGCCGGTGGTGCCGACCCAGGAGGCGATCAGGGTGCCGATCAGGATGAGCAGGGCATTGAGTTGCGGCGTCCCGCGCAGGCTCCCCTCGATCAGGATGCCGCCCGAAACCGTGTACAGGGACCACAGTAGGATGATGAAGGGAATGTAATCCAAGAGATAGATGTGCAGGATGGAGTGCACCGCCGTTCCTCCGTAGACCAGCAGGAAGGGGCCGGCGAAGAGCAGAGCCCAGAACAGGGAAACCTTGGGAAAATGGTGGTGCCAGAAATGCGGGGCGAGCAAGGGGAAGAGGGCGATCGACAACAGGATCCCGACGAAGGGCAGGATGCTCCAGAGCGGCAGCTCTCGGCCGAGGTCGTGGCCTGCTCCGTGGGGGGGAGTCTCGGCAATCCCGGCTTCGGCGGCTTCGCCGGTCGGTGCCGGGGGGGACTCCGCCAGGAGAGGAGCCCCGGAGAGGAACAGGATCATCGCGATACCGAGAGCTGCGGAGAAGCGTTGCATGGTCGATCATCCTCCAGACGAACCGGCGGAAGCCTAGTCCCCGAGGGGGGAGTTGTCAAAGGGGAAATGTGCCGCTAGTATTGGTAAGTCGTTGCTCTGGAATACCGGATCGAGTATGGTGAAGCACCTGCGAGGGTTCGAGAGGGCCACGTGGGGCCTGGGGGTCGCCCTCCTCGTCGCCACGGGGTGTGGGGACGAGGGTTTGACCATGCAATGCGCCTGGTCAGCCTCTACCTCCGAGAACGCGAAGGGCGGGTATCTCGGGATATCCTATGATGCGTCCCGGGGAGAAGCGGATTGCACGGCCGACCCGGGCTGCGATGCTACCGGGGATCGGAGTGGAGGTTCGTGGTGAAGGCACTGGCGCTGCTGGGGGGCTTCCTGTCCCTTGCCCTCGTGGCCTGGGCAGGTCTTGCGGGTATGTTCGGTTCCGCCACCGAGGAACAGCTTGCCGTCTTGGTCACCTTCGACACGACCTTCAACCAGTACCAGAGTACGAAACCCTTCAAGGACCGGTTGCGTGAGCTCATCGCAAGGGAACGGCCCGAGACGGTCACCCGCATCGACGACGGCGATTTCGAGGAGTTGATCGCCGAACGGAAGCCTCCCAAGAAAGCTCGTACAAGTCAGGCGCGCACTTCCCTCTCCCCACCGACGCCCTCGACTGAACCGGTGGCCGAGGCTCCTTCCGGAGAGGGAGCTGCCGGCCAGGGATGGGAGGAGGTCTTCAAGAACGAGGACAAGGACGACAAGGGCTACGAAGGTGACGAGTGGATGAAGGCCTTTGGAGAGAAAGGGGAGGGGAAACCCGAAGAGGGAAAACCCAAAGAGGGCGCGCCCGGAGGGGGGGACGGGAAGGAAGTCTGGCCCAGCTCGACGTTCGGGGAAGGCGAGTTCGCCGAGGACGAGATCTGGTCGAGTCTGTATCGCAAGATCGAAGAGGGCCTGGCCGAGGACAAACCCGCCTCCGGTGAAGGAGCAGCGAAGCCGGTCCCCCAGGACAAAGAGCCGCCGGCAGGGGAATTCAACGAGTATCAGCACCAGGTCGGCACCGAGGACGAGTGGTGAACCGCCTCAGCGCAAGGCCACCCAGAACCAGGAAAGCGCGGCGACCAATCCTCCCATGAAGAAGAGGGCATACTCGCTGGCGAGCAGCAGCGAGAGCATGCCGAGCAGGGTGACCACGCCGGCGACAAGGGTGAGCACGCGATACCCGACGTCCCGCAGACCCCGGGACCACGGCCCGGCGAGCTCGAGAGTCAGGCGGAAACTCTCCCGCCGCCGTGTACCGGCTCTGGCGGCATGGACCAGGGCACAGTGCAGCCCGTTGGAGAGGGCCAGGACGAAGAACACGGCCCGCTCCACCGGCAGGGTGCTCATTTCTTCCATGTGCCGCCCGATTCCAGACGTTTCCGCAGATTGCCCAGCACGTCGGGGAGGTCTTGCTTCATCAGGAACGTCTGGACGAACTCGGGCACCACGCGACCGGTGTCGACGTAGAGGCTGTATTGGACCAGGGTGCGGGTCGCATCGTACCGGCGCAGGACCCAACTCCCGATCGATTCCCTGATGTCGTTCTTGGCGTAGGTTTTGTCCAGGCCCCAGGAGAAGACCGCGAACTCGGGCTCCTCGACCAGTCGCGTGAGGAAGAGCACGTATTCGATGTCCACGATGACGATCTTGAGCTTGTAACGGATGCGCTTGCGCCGGCCTTCGGTGGAGAGGACCTCGACCGAGGTCAGCCGGGGCATGTACTGGGGTTGATCGGTCGGTTCGAAGATGGCTTTTGCCAAGGCTTGGATGGAAGCCTTGAGCAGGACGTAGGAGACCACCTTGCCCACGGGCATACCCGCTGGATCCAGAAAACTCTCGTCCTGGATGAGCAGTTCTCCGGCCTCGAGTTTGGCAAGTTCGGCTTTGGAGAGTGGCCAGGAGCGGGGTACGGGTTTGCCGTCGAGCATGATCTCGGGCGGGGGAGGAACGGTCTGCGGGGGTGGAACCGCAGGGGCAGTTCCCGGTTCAGCCGCCCGGGCAAGCCAGACCAGGAGAGCGAACCCCAAGGCCAAAGTCCACGAGGGGGGCCGTAATTCCGCGAGAAAGAGGAAATGTTGGTTGCCAAGCATGATCGATCCGGGGGAGGTGCGTGGAGCGATGTCGTGAAGTTCTTGGTGGTCAGCGCTTGGAGAACTGATAACCGCGGCGCGCACCGGCAAGACCGTACTTGTCGCGTTCTTTGATGCGGGCATCGCGGGTCAGGAAGCCGCCTTCCTTGAGGCGTGGGCGGTAGTCGGGATTGACGACGAGCAGCGAACGGGCAATGCCGTGTTTGATCGCGCCGGCTTGCCCCGAGGAACCGCCGCCGCGCACGGTTACCGTTAGGTCGAAGCGCCCTTTGAGGTCGAGGTATTCGAGGGGCTGCATCGCGATCATGATATCGGTCTCGCGGCCGAAGAATTCCTCGATCGGGCGGGAGTTGATGATCACTTTCCCCTGACCGGGTTTGAGGAACACGCGGGCGACCGCGGATTTGCGTTTGCCGACGGCGTGGATGGTGTTGGCGTCTGCCATGGGAAACTCCGTCTTGGGGTGACTTACTGCAGGGTCAGGACGGTCGGCTGTTGGGCCGTGTGGGGGTGGTCCCCGCCCGGATAGACCTTGAGCTTCTTCAATTGGACCCGACCGAGATGGTTCTTAGGCAACATGCCCTTGACCGCGTGGGTGATGACGTATTCAGGACTCTTGGCCAGCATGACCTTGAGCAGGGTGGCCTTCAAGCCGCCCGGATACCGCGAATGCTGATAATACTTCTTGGTGTCGAGCTTAGTGCCGGTGACCTCGATCTTCCCCGCGTTGATCACCACCACGAAATCGCCGGTGTCGTGGTCGGGAGCGAAAATGGGTTTATTCTTGCCGCGCAGGATGCGCGCGACTTGGGAGGCCAGCCGACCGAGGCGTTTACCCTGGGCATCGATGAGATACCACTTGCGCTCGACATCGTCCGTTTTGACATAGAGTGTTTTCATCACGTACCCTTAGGCGTCTGAGAGACACTGAAACGGTCGCCAACCTAATGGAATGCCTGTCCTTTGTCAAGCAGTATTTCGAGGCCGGGCCCGCACCGGGAAAAACCGCGGGCGGGTTGCGGCTGCACGACGGGAGAGCTCCGTTGACCGTGGGCTTCCGGGGGTTCCCACCGAGCGTGGTCCTGTGGTTGGAAGGCGAGCTCCTGCCGAGCTTCGGCGGCGTGGTCGGCCGTTGGCGGAAGGGACCTCCTGACCTTCAGGTTCTCTCCGTAGAACGCGAAGCGGATGTGGGGGAAAACCAAATTGCATCCTGGTTACAACCGTTGGGGCTCGCT
>MGSU01000090.1:8042-11910 GCA_001799195.1 Deltaproteobacteria bacterium RIFOXYA12_FULL_61_11
TGGCCGACGGCTGGGAACCGGTGGCAGTGCTGGATGCCCTGGCCCTCCGGGCTGCTCGGGGAGTGGGCACGGTCTTGTTGGTCGATCCGGGAGAACGGTGCCGGTCCTCCTTCCTCCCCGCCCTGGTGCGGGTTTTATGGATGCTCTCGGCCGAACGGGCGCTCGCGGCGGGGACGCTGTTGCTCCACGCAGGAGCAGTCCTGGGAGCTCGGGGAGCCATCCTCTTGCTCGGTCCTTCCGGCAGCGGCAAGAGTACCCTGGTTGGCAACGTTCCGCCCGAGAGACGCTTGGGCGAAGAGGGGGTGTTCGTGCGGTTGCGCCGAGGAGCCGCCGAGGTGCGGGCCTCGTTGTGGTACGGAGGTGGAGGAGGAAAAACCGCGTGGCTGCCCCTTGCCGGATGCTACGTGCTGCGCAAGGACTTCGCGCTCGGCCTGACGCCCCTCCCTCCGATCCAGGTGCTGAGAATGCTCTTCCCCGGGCAACTCCACGGTTGTGCCTGGTTCGGTCCTGCCGAGTGGAACACGAGTTTCGCTTTGGCCCACCGTCTGTGCGGTGCGGTCCCCTTTGTCGAGTTAGCCTTCCCGAAAGACCTCGATCCCACGACGTTGCCGCCGATCGGGTGAGGTCAAGCGCCTTTTGTCGCCATGACCAGAGCGGTGAGCACGCTGACGAGCATCAGCAGCGAGAGGAGGATCGGCACCAGGAGGGCGGCGATCACGCGGGCATACGAGGCCTCGTGGGTCTTGGCGAGTCCGACGATCAGGGTCACGGTCCCCCAGAACCAGGAGAGGAAACCGCCGGCCACTGGGATGACTTCGAGCACGGCCGGAGCGGAACGGGCATAGCAGACCGTGTGCAAGGTGTCTCGGAGAGGCCGCCGGGCGGCTCCGACCATGATGAGGAGGATGTGATGGGTAAGGCCGGAGAAGAGCAGGCCGAGCACGCTCAGGAGGGGGATGATGGGCAGGAAGACCAGGATCGGTACGTTCAGGGGGTGCTGGGGTACCGTCTGGAGCTTGGCGTTCTCGATGAGCCAGGAGAGGCCGAGTTCACCGAGGAACGTGGCGTAGAACAATGAGCAGGACCACCCGAGGGTCGAGAAGACCATGCCGAAGACGAGGGGTTGGGTCAGGCCCCCGGGGGATCTGACGCGGTGGAAGAAGTTCCAGGGCTCGAACAGGGCGCGGTGCCAGGTCGCGATGAGACCGTGCAGGGAAAAGCCGCCCTCGCGCTCGAAGGGCGGGATGTTGTCGTCCGGAGGGCTCATCGCGGGCGGTGGCAAGGGGGGCGAGACCTGGGGGCCAGGATCCAGCGGGGTCGCGCAGTAGGGACAGGCCCAACGACCGGCGCCGAGGGTCTTGAAGGCTCTGCCGCAAGAGAGGCAGGTGTGTTCCATGGTGGGTCCTCGCGGGCAAGAGGGCTGTAGTCTAGCGGCAGGACCGGAGCATTCCAAGAGAATTCTCTATCGAGGGGCAGTCATGGGTGGACGAGGGGGGCTCCTCCTTCGAGGTCCACGAGATAGATCGTCTGGACTACCTGGTCTTTGCTCACTTCGAGGCGTTGCCAGGGTCGGTCGGCGTGGTTGGAGTGGCCTCTTCGCTTCCTCCCCGCAGCGTATCCCTTCCTATTCGGAATCTCAGATGCTTGCGGACATGGTGTTGGCAATGAATTGCCGAGGGGATACTATCCTGCCCGTTTCCTGGTCAGGAGCCCTACCGAAGCGAGGAGGTGACCGCATGGTTCGATTGATGATGGTGTTGGTACTAGTACTCGGGCTGGGGTGTCAGCCTGCCGAGGAAGAGAACAGAGGGAAGCCGTCGACGACACAGGTCGGCGAGCTATCAGACTACAGCTTCGAGGAATTGCTCAAGTTGCAGGAGGAAGGGGCGATCACGCAGGAAGTGCTGACCGCCGAGGTGACCCGGAGGCTCATGGAGAATGAGGCCTTCCTGGCAGAGGTCAAGGGGCCCCAGGGTCCCGAGGGTCCTGCCGGTACCGCGGGAGAACCCGGACCGGTAGGCGAACAGGGCCTGCAGGGCAATCCGGGGAGCTCGCTCACCTGGTTGGGCAGTCTTGCCGAGGATCCGCTGGAGCCGGCGCGAAACCAGGCCTACTACAACCCCGCGGACGGCGTGGCCTATGTGTATGACGGCGTGGACTGGATGATCTTGGCTCGGGACGGAAAGGTCGGCGCGCAGGGTGAAGTCGGGGAAGCTGGACCGGAAGGTCAGCAAGGAACGGAGGGACTAGCAGGTGCTGTGGGAGAACCCGGACCGGTGGGGAAACAGGGACCACGGGGCGAGCAGGGGCTTGGGGTGCTGGACGTGCCGAGCATCGTCTCGGTGCCGCCGGAGACCTTGGATAGCACCGTTGCTTTCGAGTATCAGGTGGGAACCAACGGTGGGCAAGGCCCGTATTACTACTACCTCATGGAAGGCCCGGCCGAGGCGAGTTTGGAGGTCGCGACGGGGCTCCTGACCTGGCAACCGCAGCCCGCAGATGTGGGGGTTACGCACGGCTTCGGTTTGGTGGTGTTGGACAGCGCCGGGTTGGTTGGGGGCCAGCGCTTCGAACTCACCGTCGTGCTGACCGACCTTCTTGCGCCGACGAATCTGACGATAATGCTGAACCACGGCGAGACGAGTACTGACCGCGCTGAGGTGACCGTAACTCTCACAGCCGAGGACAATTGGGGGGTGAGCGGGTATTGCCTCAGAGAAGAGGATGAGACTCCGGTGCTCGGGGATGCTTGTTGGGAGGAGGTGGCGGTGGAGGCGATCTTCAACGCCGAGGTAGGTTATGCGCTCTCGGCCGGAGCGGGCGAGAAGACGGTGTACGTGTGGTTCCGCGACGAGAACGACAACTTGGCCGGCCCGGCGATGGCTACCATTCTCCGGGAGGTCGTGGTGCCGGAGCTGCTAACGAACGAGTGGGTGCCGATCCCGAACGGCAGCTTCCAGATGGGCCAGGAGGAAATAGCCACACCTGTGCACCAGGTGACCTTGTCGGCCTACATGATGTTGAAGTACGAGGTGACGGCGGGAGAGTACAAGGCCTGCGTGGACGCGGGGGTATGTACCTATAATGGTTCCACGTCAGGGGATAATTACACGTACAACCGGACGGGTAACGAGGCTCACCCGATAAATGAGGTGAATTGGTATGAGGCCCGGACCTACTGTCAGTGGTTGGACGGGGACCTGCCGACCGAGGCCCAGTGGGAGTATGCGGCGCGGGGTAGTGACGGCCGGACCTATCCATGGGGAAACGAGAGTCCGGAGGTGACGAAGTTGAATTACAATGGGAATGTCGG
Organism: Deltaproteobacteria bacterium RIFOXYA12_FULL_61_11; assembly: GCA_001799195.1. Lineage (GTDB taxonomy): Bacteria > Bdellovibrionota_F > JAHFAK01 > YA12-FULL-61-11 > YA12-FULL-61-11 > YA12-FULL-61-11. Next base: position 11,356 of record MGSU01000090.1, read on the forward strand.
AATTACCACCCCGGTCCAGAATTACCCCATGGGGGTATCGCCCTTCGGGCTCCACGATATGGCCGGCAACGTGTGGGAGTGGGTGGCGGACTGGTATGGTAACTATTCCTCGGAGGCCCTGGTAGATCCGGTGGGGCCTGAAAGTGGCACCGGCCGGGGGCTGCGCGGGGGCAGCTATGACAGCGACAACGTCTATGTGCGCGCGGCGGAACGCGGCAGCAACTTCCTTCCCGGCAGCAGGGATTACCGCGTCGGGTTTCGTTGTGCCGCTCCCCAGGACTAAATTTTTGATTTTTTGATCTTCTGCGCTCTCTGTGCCAATAGCACCGCAAATAGCATAATTAATACAGGATATTATCGCGTTGCGTGGTGGAAATAACAAGTGCACAGAGGTTTCGCACCCACCTGGTCGTCGAGGGCAGTCGATGCTCCCACTATTTCAGGAGCACATCGAGGGTCGCGGTGAGCGGCGAGGTCCCGCTGGGGTTGGAACGATAGGCCCTGTACCGATAGGTTTTGTTGCGCTTCAGGTCGTCGCCGCAGTCGATCGCCCGG
>MGSU01000090.1:11919-13145 GCA_001799195.1 Deltaproteobacteria bacterium RIFOXYA12_FULL_61_11
GTACCCGCGGGGTCGAGCAGGGAGAAGGTGACACCATCGGCCGAGCGTTCGACAAAGGTCCTGGTCTCGGGAAGGGGCTCTGCTTGCCAGGAGAGCGCGATGCAGAGCGAGGTGTTCTCGATATCCTGGACGGCGGCGAAGTCCGAGGGGGCCGAGGGCACGGGTAGGAAGGTGGTCGCCGTGAGCACGGCCGAGGGGAGGCTCGCCCCTGCTGGGTTCACCGCGATGAAACGATAGGAGTAGGTGGTCAGAACCTCGAGGTCCTGGTCGAGGTAGGAACCCTCGGTCGAGGGCAAGGCCGCGAGTTCCTCGAAGACGGTGCCGTTGAGACGTTGCAGCGCGATCGTCTCGACGGAGGCCGGTACCTGGCTCCAGAGCAGTTCGATGCTCGAGGAAGAACGCGCGAGCACCTGCAGTCCGTTCGCCTCAGCGGTGAGGTGTGCGGGTACGGGTTGCGTGACGGGTGGGGATTCCGGTGCCGGGTCTTCTTCTGGTGCTGCAGGATCCGTGGGTGGGGGCGTGGCGGGAGCCGTGGTCGTGGGCCGTGGGTAGTAATAGCCGGCGCCGTTGGTGCAGGAGACGTCCGTGCGGGCGCACACGGTACCGTCATGGTAGGAGCTGCTCGCGGTGATGATCGCGGTGTTGCCTGCCGAGGTCACCGTCCCTCCGGTCGAAACGACCACGGCATCGTCGCCGAAGTAGGTCACCGTGGCGCCGCTGGCGGTATCTGCCCGTGGCTGGGAGGATGTCGCACCGACAGGGGGAGCCACGCTCACGTGGGGGGTGGGTTCCTCTTCGTTTGTTGCCGGGTTCTGGTCAACGTCGTCCTCCTCGGATTTCTCCGAGGTTGGGTCTGCCGAAGTTCCCGGTTCGCGGTCCTCGGTCGCCCCGAGCGCTTGCTCGGTCTGTTCGGCACCGTCCGGGGCTTCCTCGGGTCCGGTCCAGGGGAGGGGACCGCACCCCAGCACGAGCGTCGCGAGTGAGAGCGTCAGGATCGCTCGGGGCTTGATCGTCCGCATGGTTTTCACTCCACCTCGACTCCATGTTCCCTGGTCCGATCGGGACCTGACCTAGGGTACCACCTCGAAGGGTTGCGGTCGAGGGGGGGATTCCCGGACAGGAATCAGTTCACTCCTGGGTGAGATGAGGGGTCCTGTCGCCTCTCACACCGACGCCGCTGCATCCTGCGCGTCGCTTGGAGGTCCGCATCCTTGCGGTCGCCCCCA
>MGSU01000091.1 GCA_001799195.1 Deltaproteobacteria bacterium RIFOXYA12_FULL_61_11
AGTCCGAACCGTCATCCCAGTCGCTATCGCCCCAGTCCGAGTCCGAGCCGTCGTCCCAGTCGCTGTCGCCCCAGTCCGAGTCCGAACCGTCGTCCCAGTCGCTGTCGCCCCAGTCCGAGCCGTCGTCCCAGTCGCTGTCGCCCCAGTCCGAACCACCATCATCACCCCAATCATCATCGTCCCATTGGGCCGACACAGGGAATGCCGCCAACAGCATCGCGCAAAACAACGCGACACCCCATGACCGTAAGCCACGCCACTGAGCCTTCATCGGTATTTCCTCCTTGGGTTGCACTCGCACATAACGCGGCTAATTTGCATACAATGAACATACCAGTTAACATGAGAGCCACCAATTTACAATCAAACAAACAGAATTAATTTAAAATAAAAAATTCTGATTAACATATTTCCGACAAATTTGTAAATCCACCGCCTCTGTACGGTGCCGAAATGGCCACCACCAAACACTCCGATTGCTATCTGCATAAAATACATACTGTTAGTTCGGTGTCGCCGTGGCTCCAGGCGCAACACCGGAACAGAGAACCTAACTATCACCAGTGGTTGGAGCTTCTGTCCTTGCACCGATTTGCGAGAACATCCCACTACTCTCGCAACGACGAGAGATGTTCTCGGTCTGCTGAGGGAAGAACCTTCTCGCCGAAAAGTAAAATCTCGATCTTAGTAACGATGAAACCTAAGGAACGAGCAATCCCGAGAAACCTACAAAGCGGTTCGAGATGCGCGGGGAAGGGAGCAACCGCCGCAATGGCGGGGAGAGGGCCTACGCGGGAGAAGCTACGTCGAGGAAGAACTCAACCTTGGCGGCGGCGGCGAACGCCGGTCACAACCAAACCGACCGCGAGCAGACCAAACAGCAAGCCGGCAACCGCCGCCTGGCTCTCGCTGCCGACCGTGGTCGCACACGTTCCGCGAGAACGCACCACGTAGTTGCAGCGATTGTAACGGCAATAGACCCGTGGGTCCCCGTGCCAAGCCCTGCACTCGCTCGGGTGCCATGCACACCATGTGTAATAGATCCGGTCGGAATAGCACCAACCGTAACCCCAGTTGTAGGGCGACCATACACACGTGGTAGTGAGGTACCCATATGGCCACACCGTCATCATTTCCCACGGATAATAGTGGTAGATCGAATACCAGCTATAGTCATAGTAGTCGTACCAGTAATAAGGGTCTGACCAATAATCATAGCCATAGTATTCGTTGTACCAGGTGTCGCCGTAGTCCCAGTCACTGTCGTACCAATAATCGTCATCCCAGTCCGAATAGAATTCGCCGGTCTCGCTGTTCCAGTCGTCATCACTCCAACCATCGTCGTAATCACTGTCGCCCCAGTCAGAGTCGCCGCCGTCATCCCAGTCGCCGTCGCCCCAATCGGAGTCACCACCATCATCACCCCAATCGGAGTCGCCGCCATCATCCCAGCCGCCGTCACCCCAATCCGAGTCACCACTATCGCCCCAATCGGAGTCGCCCCAATCATCCCCGTCGCCCCAATCAGAGCCGCCGTCATCCCAGCCGCCATCGCCCCAGTCGGAGCCACCGTCGTCCCAGCCGCTATCGCCCCAATCATCCCCGTCGCCCCAATCGGAGCCACCATCGTCCCAGCCGCCGTCGCCCCAATCATCCTGAGCCAAGGCCGAGCCGCCAAACACCAGGGCAAGGCTTGCCACCATCATCAACCACGATTGACGCCAACCCATACATCCTCCTTCCTTCGTTATCGTCGTAGTTCGACGTTACCTTCACACTGCGTGGCCCACTATCAAATTGCGAGCCAGTTAATAAACAACACCCGCGATATCTTTCAAAGAACCAATATCACTACATTTATTTTTATCATCTACACTAACTGCCGCTCTATCGATATCATCGCCGTCAACATTCGGCGCCATTCCGACACCACCAGCGCCCAAGGCCACGTACTTTCAGCAGGATGCGGCCGCCGCATGGTTGCATCTCGACACCAATCAGGGATAGGTGCAGGGAGGAGCGGCCGAAACCACTCCTCCCTGGCTCCTCCTTTTTCCTTCTTCCAGGAACGTATCCCGGCCTCCCGTGAAAGGAGACTACGAAGAAGTCCTCAGCGGCCCAGGGGACCGCTCTCGTTCGTCAGAAGTTCGCGGTGATCTTGCCGTCCGGGGTGAACATCTCCTGCATGCGCAGCTCGGGCATCGCTTGCTCGGGGATGTTGTGCTGATCCCGAATGAAGCTCCTGAGCTTGTTGTAACCGAGGGTGATGGCACCCAGGCGGAAATGCAGGTCTTCAAGCGCGGTTTTGCTCGGCTTGAGCGAAATCATGGTCATCTCGTTGCGCGGGATGTTTTCGAAATCGAATTTGTCCTGGTCCTTGGCCCTGAGGATGAAGCGAGCCACTTCGGCCCTGCGGGTGAAGTCGAACAGGAAGTTGTCGTAGTAGAAAGGTCCATTGTGCTTTTGCACGGCTTCCTTCAAATTGGGCTTACCCGAAGGAGAGACCCCCGAGGTCTGCTTGGCCCGCTGCCACTGGATATTGCCCTGGCTGTAGCCCACCACGACCAACCCGCAGTACATACCGATCTTTCCGCGCTGTTCGGGAGTGTGCGCTCCGAATTTCTCTTTCATGGCCGTAGCGCACCGCATGAAGAGTTTCTCGTAGGTGTCACAGATGACCTCGTGGGCCTGGGTCCCGAATTGGCTCCCGGCGCCGAGATAAACATCCGCCTCTTCGACCAACCTGACACACGTGCCGTTCTGGGAGGAATTAGTAAAACTCCCCGCCATGTCCCGTAGGTCGAGATCACTCTCGTCCAAGCCAAAGCCTCCGCTCGCGCTCGCCGTGCCAAAGGTCAAGGCCAAGCCCAACAATGCGATGATCATACGTTTCATGAAACACCTCCAAACCATTTGTTATCGAACTTGCTCTTCGCTTCCTTCATCCATTCATGGCCTGCTCAGCGCACGGCGGTGCCATATCGACACCATAGTTTTCCGAGCGGTCGAGCAGTCGCAGCCTTTCACCTCTGCACCTGGCATCGATGAACACAGCACGACGCGATATATCAACTTTTGTACCACCCTTGTCTACAACACCATCCCCTGGCCTCGGATTGTTTATACTGTTTGATTACATTAATAATATTTATTATTATTTGCTTCTGGTATTCCATTTGGCAACACAGGAAATAATGCTCTGCAGCAGCATATTGGGGCCAAAGAGAACCCGCCTAGAGGGCGTTCTGGGATCGCTGTCAGGTGCCGAGGAAAGAGGCCGTGCCCTTCCAGTTCGGTCGATACAGATCGCGGGCCAGGAAACGTCTCACCCGCTCGTCGGACGAACTCACGAACTCCTCTCGCGGGAGGTAGCTGACAAGACGGCCGCCGTCGAGCAGTCCGATTACATCGGCAATGCGCAGGGTCCCGACAATATCGTGACTGATGATCAAGAAGGTAATGCCCAAGCGCTCCTTCATCTCCAAGATCAACTGGTCGATGGTGTCGGCCATCAGGGGATCGAGTCCGGAGTTCGGCTCATCGAAGAGGAGGAGGCGTGGGCGCAAGACGATCGCTCGGGCCAAGCCGACCCGTTTCCTCATTCCACCGGATAGTTCGTCGGGCATGAGATCGCCGCAACCGGGTAATCCGACTAGCTCGAGAACTTCGTCGACCCTTCGCTGAAGCTCCCCATCCGTGAGGGTACCGTGATGTTGGACGGGAAAAGCCACGTTCTCGGCTACGGTCTGCGAATCGAAAAGGGCTCCGTCCTGGAAAAGCATGCCGAAGGAGTTGCGCCAGGCTCGCATCTTCGACCTGGACATTCCAAACAGGTCCTCGCCCTCGATCAGGATGCGTCCGCTATCGGGCCGCAACAATCCGGTGATGAGCTTGAGGAGCACGCTCTTCCCCACCCCGCTCGGACCCAGTACACAGGTGGTCAGATTCGCCGCGATACGACAGCTTATCCCGCAAAGCACCTCTTTCTTCCCGAACCGCTTGGAAACCTGTTGCAGCTCGATCATGGTTCACCCGTAGAAGAGGGCTGTCACCAGGCAATTGGCCAGGATACAGACCACGCAAAGTACGATGACGGTAGCATTGGTCGCGTTGCCTATGCCAAGAGGCCCCCGGGCCGCATGGAACCCATAATAAGCACTGACCAGACAGATCAAGACCCCGAAGACCAAACCCTTGAGCACACCGATCCATAGGTCGCGGACCTGGATGAAGCTCCGCAGGCCTTCGAGGAAAACCAACGGGTCCACCCCGAGTTGATGGCGCGCGACAAAGAAACCCGAGGCCAAACAGAACAGATTGGAAACCAGGACCATCATCGGCATGACGAGGAGGAAGGCATAGAATTTCGGTACAACCAGATAGCCCACGGGATCCACTGCCATGACCTCCAGGGCATCGAGCTGGTTCTTCTCTCGCATGGCAGCAAAAGCTGAGGTAATACCGGCGCCTGCCTTGGCCGCAACCATGGCTCCTGCCGTGATCGGAGCCATTTCCCGCACCCCCGCCAACCCGACGAAAACGCTGACCAACTGGTCCCCCCCGATGTTCTCGAACGCGCGATACCCCTGGATGGCCAAGTTGGAGCCGACGAACACTGCCACGACCATGACGACAACCACGGATTGGCCACCGAGAACGGTCACCTCTTCGGAGAGACGAGCAAAGCTTGGAGGAGCCAGGACCAACATGCTGCCGACCCGGACTAGGAAGGACCAAAAACGAACCAGTCCCGCCATGATCACCGCGCTCCGAGTTCGGCAAATAGGGTGGTCAAGCCATAATTGACGACGATGAAACACAGGATCGAACCAACAACCGCTCGGTTTACCGCACGACCTACCCCGAGCGCACCACCGGTAGCCCGATACCCTTGCCAAACCGAGACCGAACCAATGATCAGTCCGAATACCAAAGATTTGACCACGGTCGCAAGCAGATCGAGGCCGGTGATCGGGGTGAACATATTCGCCAAGAACACCCCTTCGTCCATACCGGCAATAGGCACCGCAACCAGGTAACCGCCGGCCAATCCCGAGAGCAAGGCACAAAGATTGACCACTCCGCAGGCCACGGTGATACCAAGTACACGGGGCGCTATGAGATAGGCAAAGGGGCGAACTGCCATCAACTCGAGGGCATCGATTTCCTGCCTGATACGCATCGCCCCGAGTTCAGAAGCAACCATACTGCCGGACTGCGCCGCGACCATGATCGCGGTAACACAAGGGGAGAGTTCTCGCACTAAAGCCACAGCGAGAAGTGATCCGATCAACTGCTCAGTCCCGTATTGTCTGGTCAGGGACAAGCCCTGCAGGACGATCACGCTACCAAAAGGAGCCAGCACGGCGATGACCGGAAGCAGAGACTTCCCACACAGAGAAAGGAAGTGATGCAAATACTGGTTCACATATAAAACGGTGGATCTCGTCATGCTGGGTATGGTCCTGCTGGATCAGAACAAAATTTCGCAGAGTGCGTGCAGGAGGATCCATCGATGCCGCAACAAGACCCGCAAGACCCTGCCTGTTACCTCTCCATCCGCCACGTCGAAGCTGCTCCAGGACAGACAACGGCACTCGGCGCCCCGAGCGAGGGTACATGCCGCGGCCGGGAAGGCTTCTCCGGAAACCAGCTCCTGGATCAAAGCGCCAACCGGTAGTGCATAGGTGAATTCGCCAAAGCGGTAGAAAACACTGTCCTGGCTCTCGACACGATAGAGAGCAGCGCCGGTGAGAGGGCTCCCCACGGGACCTCGATAGGGTTCCAAAGCTTGCTCGAGCACCGGGTCGAACAGCTCCTCATCGAGCACAAGGGTGTGCAACATCGTCAGCGCGGAGGGGAGAAGCGCTTCGATCTTGCGTTCGAGGTTTGCTACCAACGTTGCCAGATGGGGGATGGAGTCTACGGATTGCTCGAACAAGGCAGCCACTTCAGTACTTGCAACCTGTAACACTTCGACTGGGCTGGCCAGGACCCCGGACGCTTCCCAGCGCTCCTGCCCGACCAAAGTGCCCTCTCCGAAAAGTATGGGTGCGGCAAAATAGAAGCTCTCAAGACCATTATAGGTGAGATCGCCATCGAGCAAACAGCGCAGGTCATGACAACGCTTGTGGTGCTTGAATAATTGCTCCCCGGCGGAAAATCGGAAGCGCCGTGCCGAAGGCAATCGTTCCAGGGTCTCGAGCAAGGAGACATAGTCGGGTTGGAAGACCTTCGGAGGGCGGGACAAGAGCCTTGTATCCACATCATCTCGTCTTCTCTGTTCCACTGCGTATTCTACCTCTGATTCGAGGGGCTCCGCGTGTTCCTCGAAGACCGGGGCAGGGCTCGCTCCTTCACCGTAGGACAGACATAAGCCTTCGTTCTCAAAAGTGATTTCTGGTGATACTACCACAGTATCGGGTAGTGCTTCCTCCGGGACAGCTTCTACGTGAAGGGGCTGACGTGGTGCTGCACCGTCTACGCTCCGTTCAACGGTGGAGGAGGGTCCAAGTACCTCGCCCACCCCTTCAGCGCCCATTCTTTCGATCAACTCGTCCATGGCTACTCGTAATCCCGAAGCCCGCGCCTCGAGTTTTGCCATCTTTCTCGCCTCGGAATACCCCAGGCTCTCCGCAAGGTCGTCGATGCGTTGCTGCACCTGACGATGTTCGTCCTGTCGCAAGCGGCAAGACGAGGTTAGGACGAGGATGTCAACAAGGGCATCGAGCGCCTGCTCATACCAGCCTCGACGCCGACAGAGCACTGCGGAGAGTGCCAGGTTGGCAAGATCAAAGCGGTCGAGGCGAAGGGCATGGTCGAGACTGTCGGTCGCTGCCTCGAGATCCCCTCGGGACAACGCTATTCTCGCCTTACAGGCCATGACCCGAGCGCTCACGCTAGGACATCGCCGTATCAAAGCCTCACCCTCCTCGATTCGTCCTCCGTCGAGAAGGAACTCGGCCACGCTCAGAATGGCCTCGTGATCGGAAACTACTGCCTTCGCTGCCATGCCTTCCTCCGGCTCATTCGTCGCGCTCACGCGGGACGGTGCGCTCTATGATAGCGAAAAGATGGGTCAATGCACACCTGAGAAAAAATATGCCCATTCTCCGACCCTCCGCTGTCTAAAGTCCATCGAGTCGCGCGAAAGCGACCCAATGCACCGGAGAGACGCTGCGATCTCGCATGGTTGCGAGGCAATTCGTTGATCCTTCTTGACCTGAGCGAGTTGCTCTGTTAAGGGTGCGGGGTTCTTCGAGCGAGAGAACTTTTCTGAGGTAGCGCCATGATACGTACCGCGGTCATTATTGCCGCTGGCAACGGCAGCAGATTCAAAGAGTTTTATCGCCCAGAAGATTTTTCAAAACCGCTCCTCAAGGTAGGGGGCAGGACGCTGATCGATCGAATTATCTCGACGGTACAGGGCTACGGCATCGACCGCTTTATCGTGATCACCGGGTTCAACCACCACCTTCTCGAAGCCCACTTCAGTGACCGGCACGATCTCGACATCCAGTTGGTCTACAACCCGGATTGGCAGAAACCCAACGGCCTTTCCGTGTTACACGCTGCTCCCTACATCGAGGAACCTTTCCTGCTCCTCATGGCTGATCATCTCTTCAATCCCTCGATCCTGCATCGTCTGGACGACGTCGAGCTCGACCATGACGAAGCACTCCTCTTGGTCGACCACCACATCGAAGCGGTCTACGACCTCGACGACGCAACCAAAGTCAAGTTGAACGGTCGACTCATTGCCGACATCGGAAAAGACCTGAGCGTCTATGATGCGATCGACACCGGGATCTTCCTCTGCACCCCGGCGATCTTCACCGCACTGCATTGCGCCTCAGCCCAGGGCAAGTACTCCCTGTCCGATGGCGTCCGACAACTCGCTTCCCTCGGGCGTATGCGTACCCTGGACATACTTGCGGGGTATTGGCAAGACGTGGACACTCCGGAAGCATTGGCCCTTGCCGAGGCCCGGCTCCATCTCTTCCTCGAACCCACTATTCCGCAGCCCGAGTTCGAGACGTCGCCGGTCTCGGCAATACCCCTGGTCAGCAGACCCTCTCTTTCAGCGTAGAGTCGTCGCGCCCTTCACCACCAAATACTTCTGGATCTTGGAATAGGTCGCTTGCCCGATTCCCTTCACGTTGAGGATTTCCTCAGGATTTTCGAAAGGCTTGACCTTTCGGTAATCGACGATCTGCTGAGCTTTCTTAGGACCAATGTTGGGCAAGAGTACCAATTCTTCGGTATTCGCGGTGTTGATGTTGATCTGCCCGGTCAGCGACACGGCAGCAAGCGCGGTGTTGCACAGCAGGGCTGCCACAAGGGCCGCCAGAATCATTCTCGAGGTAGTACGGTGGTAATTCATCTCGTGCTCCTTGTTATTATTGATTTTTGTTGGCCTTGCGAACATGTAAGCGGCCGTTCACCGGCAACGCGTTCAGGGAAATGGTCAAGGACTCATCCTTGTTGACAAAGGCGATACCCACCCTGACCCACAGACTCTTCTCGCCACCATCGCGTTCCACAATGGTGTAGACCTCGAAATAGTTACCATCCATCGGCGGTTTCCTCCTGCCTGTCGTGATCAACCATCCTTGGCGGGTGGCCGACCTCATACTCAGCCTTAACGCAAAGCGAATGCCATAAAATTCAATAAGAATATCAATGAGGATTTCGGAAGACTTCCCTGCAGGTCTCCGATTTCCGGAGACTTACTCTCCGGAAATCGGTCAGTGGCTCCGATTTTCGGTCAGTTCACCGCCAGGAGAACGTGCTTCACGCTCCCGAGGTCAATCCACGGAATACAGACAACGGCTCTCTTAGCGGCAGGTAATCGCCTGTCGTACTATTGATAACAATCAGTTGTGGAAATTGTGGTAGCCGAACTCAGCCGCGCTCGTCGGTGAACGGACACTTTGCCAGGGCCTTACCTTTCTTCGTCGTGGTCAGCTTGCGAATCATTGGCTTGCTCATGTCGAAGTCTCCTCACGGTTCATGCCGGATCAATACCATGTCGTGGGAGAAAAGTAAAGACCTCGCGAAGGAATCTCCCCTGTGGACTGCTCTCGTCTGAGTTGCCAACAAAACAACGACAGTTCTGCTAATTCTCTGAAATACTGACAGGTATCAGAGTCCTTACCCCCCCGTACGCCGCAACGTACCCGATTGACGAAACGGCAGCCACCCCAACACAATGACTTGATCCAACAATTCTTACAGACTGCCGAACGCGCGTTACTCACAAGCGTTGTCCGTCCCTCATGCGTGGGTTGCCATCCGCTCCGCACCGAGCCTAGGTTCAGTTCGACCTGCTCAGTGAATCGATGGCATGGAAACAGGTCCCCTTCGCTTCCTATCGCTAGGTATCCTCTCCCTGCCGAACAAAAATCAGGTAGTGTTTCTGCCGTATCCAGTCGCTCGATAAAAGTCCCCAAATTGCCGATATTCCAGGGCTCGATTCCTCCGAACGCTGATGGCCCCTGTACGAGCATGCTCCTAAGCTGCCGGACGAGTTCGCTCAGTACTGCCGAATATCTGGCTCCAGGACACGCGGGACTGAAGGTCGCTCTTCGAACTCCACACCCATACAACCAGGTGAGAGACGCCCCCAGGTCGAAATGATCCTCCACCAAGGTACTGCGCACCAAGACCCGTTCGGGTCCAAGCGCGGAGAGCAGCAGCGCCAATCCTCTCGTGGTTTCCTCGCTGCTCCCGCGCCCTTGGGCAGGCCAGCGTCGATGCCGATCGTGAATCTCGGGCAGACAATCGAGACTAACGGTGACTCTGAGGTCGAGTGCCGCCAGCCTCGCGGCGATCTCGACATCGACCAGCGTGGCATTGGTGGTCAAGGCCCAGTGCACCTCCTGATCGGCCATCCCCTCTATCAGACGTTCCATACCTGCAAGGTTGAGGAGTGGTTCTCCGCCGAACAGAGAGATCGTGGCTCCCGGCTGTAATATCGGACGCCCCTTCGGGTCCCGTCCGCGCAACCACTGCACCACAGAATCCACCGTGTCCAACGGCATCAATCCACGCGCTCTGCCATAACTTCCTTGCTGTGCATAGCAGTATGAACAGCGCAAGTTACAATCCCGAGCCAGAATTACCGCTACCGCAGACAAACCGGCTTCTCGACTCGGCCGCGGAGCATTGCCTGAGAGGAGTTGATCAAGCAAGGCTCCCTGCGAATCGTTGCCGACCGTGTTCATGTCCAACCGGGAGGTGCCACGCCCGAGTTCTTTACAATCCCGAGCAGTAGATTCATCGAGTTCATAGAGTTCCAGCGTCCTTGTGGCGAACAAGAAACTGCGCCCCCTGACGGAAAAGAGGTGGAACAGTTGTCCTCTCCACGTGGAGGTGCCCGTCTTTCCCTCGGTTCTCACGCTCTTCCTTGCCGAGCACAACTCATCGCGAGGTTTCGCCACGCATGGCGGGGTCTTCGGGAATGCCCATCGAGAGTGGAAGCACTTCGTTGATCAATCCTTCCCCTTCAGGCGAAGGCAACGCGGTAAGGAGTTGTTCGAAATCTTTCACTCGTCGGTGAAGATTTTCCAGGTCAACAGCGGCAACAGGGTCTCGTGCGAAAAAACGGCCGATCTCGGTCCAATCGTCCTTGACCCCTTCGGCGATTGCCTGCCGGCGGTAACGATCCAACTCTTCTCGCCAGAACTGTACCTCCTGCTGCAGTCGCACCGCTTGGGACCGGTCAGTGAGAAGTCCTTGTGCAGCATTCGCCCGTAAGATCAGCTTGCCGAAATACCTACCGCGGGTGCCCGCCTCGAGGACGAACATCCCATCGTGCAGCAAGGGCACATCGAGTTTCCTCTCCCCCGTGGCATTGACGATCAGAATGGGGATCCCGGCGAGATTCGCAGGCCGTTCCAGATGGTCGAGTTCATCGGCCGAGAGACCGGAGAGCAGGATGACCACATCGCACGGCCCTCCGAGGGGGAGAGCATTGAGTGCTTCTTGAGGCGATGAAACCAGGTACTGCTCCGGGAGCAGGGTTCCCGGAGAGAGCAAACCTGTCAGGGCTACAGAAAAGGGTCCGAGCTTGACTCGACGCACTGCAACCCAGGGTGAGGGACCGGGATGCTTGCGCAGGAGGTTGGCGCAGACGAGCGGCAAAGCCGAAGCCTCGAGCAGAGGCATGTAGTTGATGAGATCGAAAGGCCCGGGAAGCAAGGCGTCGAGAGCAAGGGGACGGAGTTGGTTCAACACTCGCTCGGCTTGGGTTAGATAGACCTTCTCTTCTCCAACGGGAATGAGTCGGGTCTTGAGTAAAGTATTGCCGGTTTCGACAAGGAGCGTGGGTCGTACGGCGCGTTCGCGTTTGATCACCGTCGCTCGCCTCGTCAAACCTCCGAGGTGGTCAGTCATGCAACCGCAAGCCTCGAGTTCCCCCCAGAGGTTGGTCCCGTATAAGAGCACCGGAGCTTCGCTCGCTGCCTCGAGCACACTCGACCAGAAAAGCAGGGCCGGCAACAGCAGCTGGAGCCAGCTACCCCAGCGGTGCCTCCCACCAAGTTGTTGCCCTCTTCGATCAGCGGCCGAATCGCTCAAGGTGCACCTCACGTTGCTTAACCCCATCCTGAGGCCCGATTAATCCTTCTTCTTCCATACGTTCGACAATCCGCGCTGCCCGATTGTACCCGATGCGCAACCGTCGCTGTAAATACGAAGCAGACGCTTTCTTCGTTTCACGGACAACAGAACAAGCTTTTTCGTAGACTTCGTCCTCATCAGCTTCCTCCTGGACACCCTCCCCCTCACCGGTTACCAAAACGTCTTCGACTTCCGTAAGGAGCGAAAACTCGGGCCGCCCCTGCCCTCCAAGAAATCCTGTGACGGCTTCAATCTCTTGCTCGGCAATGTAAGCGCCATGAATTCGCTGTAATTTTTGAAAACTAGGGGACAAATACAGCATGTCCCCTCGTCCGAGCAACGTCTCGGCACCCTGGGTATCGAGAATTACCCGTGAATCGAGCTTCGAAGAGACCGAGAAGGAGATGCGCGCCTTGAAATTTGCCTTGATCAAACCGGTGAGGATGTCTGCCCGCGGAGTCTGCGTGGCCAGGATCATGTGAATCCCCGCTGCACGAGCCATCTGGGCCAACCGAGCAATCTGATCCTCGACATCCTTGGAGGCGACAAGCATCAGATCGGCGAGTTCATCGATCACCAGTACGATGTAGGGTAACGGTTCTTCTCCCTCGCGAAGGTCCTCGGTACCTCCTGCACCACCGAAGCGCCTGTTATAGCTGGAAATGTCTCGAACGCGATGTTCCGAAAGCAAGGTATATCGACGCATCATCTCCTTGACACACCATTTGAGCGTCGCCGCGGCTTTGCGCGGATCGGTCACCACGGGCAAGAGCAGATGGGGAATAGTCTCATAGGTCTTGAGTTCCAGCATCTTCGGGTCGATCATGATGAATTTCACTTGATGCGGCAAGCTTTTGTAGAGAATGCTGGCGATGATCGCATTGATGGTGACCGACTTCCCGGTCCCGGTCGCTCCCGCCATCAGCAGATGCGGCATCTTGACGAGATCTGCCAAGAAAACCTGCCCGTCGATAGTCTTGCCCAGCGCCAAGGTAAGGGGAGAAGTAGCGGCACGAAACGCAGGGGTCTCGAGGAGTTCACGCAGGTACACGGTTTCTCGAGCGCGGTTCGGGAGTTCGATCCCCACTGTTCCTTTACCGGGGAGAGGGGAGATGCGCACGCTCTCGGTCTTGAGATCCATGGCAAGATCATCTCCGAGTGCCATGATCTGCTTGAGCTTGATTTCCGGAGCGAGTTGATACTCGTAGAGGGTGATCACCGGCCCAGGTTGAATATTGACAACCCTCCCGAGGACTCCGAAGTCACCGAGGGTTCGCTGTAGGATCTCGGCGTTACTTCGTAACGTACTTTCATCGACCTCGGTCCCACCCTGGGGCGGGTTAGCCAGGAGGTCCAGTGGCGGCAAGGTGACGGGTACAGTACCCGAGGGAGGATCGAGTGGAGTTCGCTGTTCCTCCTCGGGCTGATCGTCGCATTCCTCATCTTCTTCGGCTTGATCCCGGGCTGGAGGATGGGGTCGGGTCGGAACGACCGGAGTCAGTAGTATGTGGTCGGGTCTGGTCTCGGGTTGCTCCCATCCTCGAGCGAACCACGTTGCAAGGGCACGACCGAGGGCCAAGAACGCTCCGATCGACCTTCCTAGAACCGCTGCGACCACTCGCCCGAGACGCAAGACCAAACGGGCCAGGGTCACGAGACTGACCTCCAGAATTGCGACCATCAAAGCCAGAACCCCGCCGAGGAGTAGCACCGTGGCACCGACAGTCCCGAGATTCTCTCGGAGCACCTCAGCCGATCCCTGCCCGATCCTGCCTCCTGCCGAGAGGACTAACCCCCCGAGCTGCACTTCCTCGACATGGAGTTGGAGGAACGCGGCCAGGAACACGACCACTCCGAGCAAAGCACACGGTTTGAGCAGGACGGTCCAAGGTTCGTCGTGCAAGGCAATTTGAAGAGCTCCGGCCAGTACCGCGGTCAAAAAAAGATAGGCGCTGAAACCGAGCAGCTCGAAGAGGAAATGCGAGACCTGCACTCCGGCAGGGCCACACCAATTGTGTTGACCATGCTCGAGGAAAATGTCCCGAGGAGTATGGGTGAAGAGAGCAACCGCGAGGAACAAACCGAGGGAAAGCAGAAGGATGAAAACAACCTCTACCCCTCGTCCGCGTCGCTCACCCACCGCCTTGTGCCTCCTCTGTCCAAGCCTCAAATAATTCAGCTCGGGTCCTGCCGCTCGGAGGCGTTCATCATACCTCAGGCATTCTGGGAGGGGAAGCAGGGGAAGAGGTCAAGGCTCGAGGCCGAAACGAGATGCTCAGAGTATCTATAGGAGAAGCAAGGACCGGGATAGTACGTGGTCGGTCAGTCGGATACCAGGAGTAAGACGCTGCAAAGAACGAACACGATCTGGAAGGTGAAGAACAGGGTCACCTGCGAAATTTCGCGAAGCTGCTTTTCCATATCGTTTCTCCTCACGTGTTCCTGATTGTAGGCTTCGCAAGGCCCGTGCCGAAATTTACTGTGTTGAAATTAAATCGTAAACGATTTGCGCAACGCATTATCCGGGAACCTTCCGGCTTTCTCTGGCCAGAACGGCACCACACCGTCATTGCCCGACCACACCCTCGATGGTACGGTGGTACGAAGGTCCTGCACTGGTGTGCCAGAACAGATGCCCAGCCCTCCCCTTGTTACTCGGCCGTGCGCTTTCGTCCTCCTAGCGCTTGTTGGTATCCTCTTGTTCGCACCGACCCTCGGCCACGATTTCGTCTTCGATGACACGCTGATTATCAAAGACAATCCTCTGCTGGAACACGTAGATGAACCCTGGCTCTTCTTCCTCTCAGATTATTGGGGCAATCACTATCGGAGCGGTGATTACCGTCCGTTGACCATGCTCAGCTATGCACTCAATGCTCACTTGTTCGGAATCGATCCATTCTCCTTCCACCTCGTCAACCATATCCTGCACATACTCAACACCTTACTCTGGCTGTTCCTACTCCTCAAGCACGGACACAACCGCCGTCTCGCCTGGGCCGCAGCCCTTCTCTTCCTGGTTCACCCGGTGCACACGGAAGCCGTCGTCGGCATTGTCGGCCGGGCCGAGTTATTGGCGACAACCTTCTCGCTCTTGGCCTGCTGGTTCGCTTTGACCCCAGGCATCTCGACCCTGTTCTTCGCTGCCTGTCTCTATGGGTTTGCCATGCTCTCAAAAGAGAACGCCGCGATGCTGCCGGTCTATCTCGCCTTGTGGTCTTGGTATCGATATGGCCGGATGGAAAGAAGAGTGCTTGCGCTGCTTCCCTCCCTACTGCTCGTAGCTTTGTTGAAATATCAGACCCTCGGCACGCTCGGTCCCACAGGAGCGGCGGTTTTCTACCAGGGAACCGACCTCGTTACGCGATTTTGGGCAATGTTGGAAGTCTTTCTCGTCTATACCCGATTGCTCCTCCTCCCTGTCCGTCTCTGTGCTGATTACAGCGGAATGCGTTCTACCGTAGATCCGCTCGCTCCGGTCAATCTCCTCGGTATTACCCTGCTGCTCGGTCTGATCTCCGCGATGGGGTGGACCCTGCTCCGTCGGCATCGAGCTTCTTTCGCCGTGAGTTGTGTGTTCGCCTCATTCTTGCCGATTGCCAATCTCGTACCCATGGGCACGAATCTCGGGGAGCGCTTACTGTATCAACCCTCCCTCTTCGCCTTGCTACTCGCCGCCGGCCTGTTCGGTCGCTCTCTCATGCAACATACAACCCTCTTCGCAATCGTGCTTTTATTTAGTGGGCTCACTCTCCACGCCGGCCGAGCTTGGAAGGATTCCTACACCCTGTTCTCGCAGACGGTCTCAGTCCTTCCTCGCTCGGCAAAGGCGCAAGCCAACCTAGCCATCGCCATGTTCGAACGGAATGATCTCGACACTGCTGCGCAGCACCTCGATACCGCGCTCGCTCTCGCACCTCTCGAACCAACCCAGGCCGCATTCCTCGCGGCCTTCCACCTCTCTCGCGACAACGCACCCCGAGCCGAAGCCTTGCTACGGAACGCCCTCGAACTCCAAGAACACCCCTTGCTCCGGTACGATCTCGGCGTAGTGCTCTTGGCGCAGAGCAGACCCGAAGAAGCCTCTCTGCAATTCCACCAAGCACAGGTTTTCCTCCAACGTCAGAGGGTCGTTGATCGTCGCCTCCTCGCCCGCTGTTATCACCAGTCTTCACGCGCAGCGCTGGCCAAAGGATTTCACGAGGACGCCGAAGCTGAGCTGCGAAGAGCAGTTGCTCTGGCACCCGAACTCACCTCTGCTCGTCAGGATCTCGGAGCGGTTTTATACCTACGAGGTTCCTTCGTCGAAGCCAAGCAACACTTCCTCGCCGCCCTGGAGGACACGACCGCGGATCAGGTCGCCCTGCTGCGCAATCTGGGGCTCTGCGACGTAGCTCTCCATAACTATGAAGAGGCGTGGACCTCATTCTCCCGTCTGCTCGAGCTGTCCCCCGAGGACGAACTCGGATTGGCCCAGAGCATTGAACTCGGGTTTCGCACCGGCCGTGTTGGTACCCTCGGTCCTCTCCTCGAACGTCTCCGTCACCGCCCCACGAATGATCCCCTGCGACAACATCTCAAACACCTCCTGCAGAACGGGCAATAATGCGGTACTTCATCCTTCTGGCTTCTGCTTCCTTCGACCCCAGTCGGAAGAGAACCGTATTGTCGGCTTGCCTTGGGCTCATCTCTCGTCTAGGGTCGTGGTTGAATCGTCTTCCGGGGAGTCACCGATGGACCTGTCCTCTCTGCTGCTGATCGCGGTATTGGTCTTCCTCGCTTTCGAGGCCGCCTCCTTTCATTTCTATAGGGTGGCAGTGAAGGCTAAGAGCGAGGGCAAGAAATTCTTCAGCGAATCCCGCTTCTGGAACCTGGCCTTGGCCACCTTCCTTGCCCTGGTCGGAGTGTTGTTCCTCATCTTCTTCGTCAGGAACAACCAACGCTCGCCCTTGGTTTGAGCCTTTGCCCTCTCAACGTCTTGCTACACCACCTAGCTCTGCCCATCGAGGAATTCCATGAGTGCGGCCGAACCATTGTGGGTGAGTTCAAACCAAGGGCAACTCCACGAAGAAAATAGTCCCATTCGCCGAATCGCTCGAGCAGAAGATCCGTCCCCCGAGATGTTCGATCAATTCCTTGGCAATGGCTAAGCCGAGTCCATGCCCCTCGGTCTTTTCATCTGCCTTGAAGAATGGGCTGAAGACCCTCTCGAGATGGTCCTTGCTCAAGACCACTCCGCGGTTCCGTACGAAGAGGACAACCTTCTCTATCTGCCTTTTCAACCCCAAGATTATTTCGCTTTCGGGATCGGAGAATTTGATCGCGTTGTCGACCAAAGCATGGAGAATCATGACCAAGGAAGTTTTATTCCCGGAGATGGTACCGGCTTCTTCGGGGAGCGCGAGGGTCAGGGTCAGACCCCTCTTCTGTACTTTCTCCTGGACAGTGGCCTGGACTCGATCGACAACCTCCTTGATGGAAACCGGCTCTGGAAGAGAGACATGTTCGAGTTGTTGTACTTTTATAAGCAGGAACACGTTTTTTACCAGACCCTCTGTTTTGAGGAGCTCATTGTCGAGGTAGGTTAAGAAGAGCTTTCGTTTTTCCTCGTCGGCATCCTGCCCTTCCACTACCCTGAGAAAATACAGCATTGATTTTAGTGAATTCTTCAAGGACTCGGCAAATTTTTCGGTGAAGGAATCGCGTTCTTTGAGCATCCGAGCAAAGCTGGCTTTGTTTTTCGTAAGCTCCTGTCGCAACACTTCCACTTCGGCTTCATTCCCGCTGCCTTTTGCATTGTGGACAGCCTCGACGAGGTGATTGCACAATGCGGCGACCCTTCCGAGTTCCCCACTCTCGAAGAGATTGACCTGATCGAGCTGCTGCAGGGCCAAGCCTTCCTCGAACTTGCTCAGCAAGAGTTCGAGTTTCCGGAACCACGGTACTACTTGGAAATAGGAGAGCAGGACACTGACCGCGAAGAGGATCAAGGTCCCAATCAGGAGATAGAGGCTCTGCTTGCGCTGCTGCTCATGTAAGGGAGCTATCTCGGTAACGAGGATCGAGGAGAGCGTCGGGGTGTTGATGATGTGGACCAGTTTATCGTTCCATTGCTCGTGATACGGTAGTTTCTTCGCGAGCGGTCCGAGCAGGACCGTGATCTCATCCTCTCGGAAATACCCCAGACGATTCAATTCCACTTGAACCGGGTCTTCCCCCTCGAACACGATGAAATGCCTCGATCCTTGTGGAATGTTCGCCTGCTTGAGGAACATTGGATGAAGGATCTTCTCCGTGATATATTGGGTGTTGAGCACCGCGAAGACCACATATCCAAGTTTCCCGGAGACATCCTCGATCGGTACGATGATGCGATCCCGGTCGCGCCGAGGTCGCCGATCGAAACGTTCGTTGAGTTCTGCAAGGTACCTTGTTACCTCTAACGCAGCAGGTGAAGGCTCCGCGGTATCGACCATGCGCACGATCTCGTGTCCTTGGGCATCGACAATGACCAGATTCTGGTAAAAGAGTTCCTCAGCAAGTATCCGCCGGAACACGGCGGATAACTCCGGAACCTCGCGGTTACATTCGCTGACGATCTCCTTGCCCAATCCGAGGAGTTCGTCCTCGACCCTGGCGAACACCTGCTCAGTCTGCCACAGCACGGCGCCATTGATATGAATCTGACGCTTACCGATTTCCTGTACCTTCAGATCCATTTCCGTGGACCCAAAGCGCAGGATCATCAGGACCAAGAACAGGGTAAACAGAACACACGAGAGAATGATGGTGCCATGAATCTTGGTCGAGGTCTTCATCGTCCTCCTGACACCCCCGATCAACACGGTCCCCACTGTAGCACAGGCAGGGGATCATGCCCATCAATACCACCCACGAAAATCATGCAACTTTATATAATTACTACAACTGATCTGCCATGGAAAAGCACTCCTCCGTCGTAATATCGAGGTGCCGCAAGGTCCTGATCTCATCGCAATCCAACGGCGCAACTCCCTTGACAAGGTTAGGCGAGGCCAGATAGTATCGCTCGTTCTCGGCGGGCATTCCCGGACCGATGACGCGACGCGACAGTACCGGACGACCATGGTCTCGCGAAAAAAACTGATCCTCAAATCTCTGAACCGCGTCAATGATTTACCAACCATTTCCGAGGTCTACCGGGAAGTCCTGGACGCTATCGATGCCGATCAGGACATCGAACAGATCGCCCAACTGGCAAAACGGGACCTCGCCCTCTCGACCAAGGTCTTGCGCGTCGTTAACTCTCCGGTGTTCAGGACCGGGGGCCGTGAGGTGACCGATATCGAGACCGGCGTGGTCCGCCTGGGTATCCTCGAATTCAAGAAACTCGTCATTTCGCTCAGCGTTATCGAGACCTTCGGCAATTTTGGGCACCGCATCGACTACCGTACCTTCTGGAAACACTGCTTGACCTGCGCATCGGTCACTGTGAAAACCTTTGCCCTGGTCTCTGGCAAGAACCTCGGACGCAAGGTCGCCGGGGAACTCTACACCGCCGCGCTGTTGCACGACATAGGCATCATCATCCTCGATCACTATTTCCCTGACTACTACCTTAAGGTTCTCGAAGCCGGGGACAATCCGGCCTCTCGCAAACTGCTCGATCGGGAGCTGGAGATCCTCGAGATCACCCACGAAGAAGTCGGAGAGATCGTGGCTCGCCGCTGGAACTTGCCCGAGTACATACTCGCCGCAATTCGCTATCATCATAGTATCCGCGAGTACCAAGGACGCTATGAACCTATCGTCCGAGTGGTCAAGATCGCCAACGAGATGTGCCTCATGCAGGGAGTCGCTGGAGTGACCCCAGAGGGAGTACACCTTGTGCTAGACGAAGAGGCCCAGGAAAAGCTCAAACAAAAGAGCGCATTGTATGAAAAACTTCTGTCTTCCTTCGAGGAGGACGTGGAGAAGTCCGAGGCCATGTTGTCGCTTGTTTGACGGCAACCCGGAACTCGGTTGAGAACCTGTACGATCAGCACGAGGAGACAGCACACACCATGCTCAAGTACATGCGAGAAAATGCCGGATCTTGGGGCATCCGGGCGATCTTCGTAATCCTGGTCTTAGCCTTCATCGGCTGGGGTGGCGGAGGAATTTCCGATTTTTTCCAGGGTACCGATGATCTCGCCGCCAGCGTGAACGGCACCACTATCAAGCGGGCAGACTACGAGAACCGGGCTCGCCGACTCTTACAGACCTATCGATCCCAATATCGGGCCATCCTCAAGAAAGATATTACCCCGCAAATGGAACTCGAATACAAGAAGAGTCTCCTCGAACGGATGATAGAGCGCGAACTGCTGCTGCAAACAATCGATGAGATGGGGCTTGCTATCAGTAACAGCGCGGTCAGCGAGGCCATCAAAGCCGAGGATTCCTTCAAAGATGAAAAGACCCAGCAATTCTCGTATGAACTCTACACCCGTCTTCTCAGGGCCAATCAGCTAACCCCGGAAGCCTATGAACTCGAACGTCGGCGCGACCTTCTCATCGAGCAACTGCGCACCTCGGTCGAGGACTTCGTCAAGGTCTCCGCAGCAGAACTCGAGAGCGACTTCCTCCGGAAGAATGAACAGCTCGATCTGAACTATGTCGCTTTCTCCTCCAAGAATTTTGAGGCTCAGGTGGAACCGTCGCCAGAAGAGCTGCGCAAGACCTACGAAGAGAACGCGGCCTCGTACCAGAGCGAAGAGCAACGCAGGGTCACCTATACCGTGCTCGATCCCTCTTCCCTGATCTCCACCCTGCCCATCCCGGACGAAGCAGCCATCCTCAAGGAATTCGAGACCAAGTACAAAGGGACCAAGGATGAACCCGAGATGGTCCGGGCAAGGCACATCCTTTTCAAGACCGAAGAGGGCGCAGACAATGCTGCGGTTCTTGCGAAAGCCCAGGAGGTGTTAAGCAAACTCCGCGCAGGTGCCGACTTCGCCGACATGGCAAAACTCCACAGCGATGACGCAGCAAGCGCCCGAGATGGCGGTGATCTTGGTTTCTTCGGCCGAGATAAAATGGTCAAGGTGTTCGAAGAGGCGGCCTTCGCCCTGCAACCTGGTGCACTCAGTGAGCCCGTGCAAAGCGATTTCGGCTATCACCTCATCAAGGTCGAAGAGCGGAGGGCTGCTGTCCCCGCAACCCTTGAACGGTATCGTGAGGAAATCATCTCCTCCTTGCGGTCTAACGCAGCAGCCGAACAAGCAAAAGAACGCTTGCGCGACCTTCGGAAGACCGTCACGGATACCCCGAATCTCTTCGAGAAACATCTCGCCGAGGCAC
The DNA here is from genome assembly GCA_001799195.1 of Deltaproteobacteria bacterium RIFOXYA12_FULL_61_11. Classification (GTDB taxonomy): domain Bacteria; phylum Bdellovibrionota_F; class JAHFAK01; order YA12-FULL-61-11; family YA12-FULL-61-11; genus YA12-FULL-61-11. The sequence continues at coordinate 20,944 of MGSU01000091.1, forward strand.
GCTTACCCGTTCAGGTGACCCCAGCTTTCACGAAGGACGGCAATCAACCAGGTATCCCCGATGCACGGGTCTTAACCCGCACCGCTTTCGCCATCCCTGCTGTGGGACGTTTCTCCGCACCGCAATCCTCGAGTTCGGGTTCGATCTATCTGCTCCGGCTTGACGAGATCATTCCACCTGCCCCCATGTCCTTCGAGGACGCCCTCGAACGGGTCAAAAAAGACCATGTAGGTAAACAAGCCAAACTCTTGGCAAAAGCCGCTGCAGAGGATATCCTCACCCGTCTTCGCGCAGGGGAAACGTTGTCCGGAGAATCGTTCCAGATTCAAACGACCGGACCCTTCTTCTATCGTCGGGTCGCTTATCTTCCGAAGATTGGTGCGGTATCCAATATGAAGGAAAAACTGGCATCCATCACGAAAGACAAGCCCCGTATCGATGAGGTGATCGAACATCTCGACACCTATTATTGCCTGTGGTTGAAGGACCACCTCGCGGCCGATACCAAAGACTTCGAGCAGCGGAAGGATGAGATCCTCGCTACCCTCCTCCAAGAGAAGAAAACTGCATATTTCAACGAATGGAAGGAACAACTCAAGGAAAAAGCTGAGATTAACCGTTACTATCTCTTCTACGAACTTCCCGAAGAAGGCTGAGTCTCACGCTCTCTCACCACCAATCCTCAGGCCTGGTAACGATCATCCGAATAGCTCTCGTATCGCGTGAATTGACCGAAGAACCGTAGCTGTACTTTATCCAGCGCACCATTACGATGTTTCTCGATGAGCAGTTCGGCTCCTGTTTGATCATCGAGTTCTTTATCGAAATAGCTTTCGCGATGTAAAAAAGCGATAAGGTCGGCATCCTGTTCCAGGGCTCCGGACTCACGCAAATCCGAAAGTTTTGGGCGTTTTTCTTTCGCCCCTCGTTTCTCCAGCTCGCGATTGAGTTGCGAGAGTGCGATCACCGGAGCATCGAGTTCCTTTGCCAACTCTTTGAGGGTGCGTGATATTTCTGCAATCTCCTGCTCTCGGTTGTTGATGCTGCGCTTGAGATAGGGATCGAGTCTCACGAGCTGGAGGTAGTCAATGACGATCAAGGCGAGCCCACTCTCCCGTTTCTGCCGACGCGACCGCAGCACCAACTCGGACAGCTTTATCCCTCCGGTATCGTCGATGAAGAGCTTGCCATCGCTAATTCTACCTATGGTGTCGATGAGTTGCTGATACTCGCGCTCGCTGAGTTGACCGGTCTTGACGTTCTTCGCATCGATACGTCCTTCACTTGCAATAACCCTCAGGGCCAATTGCCGCGAAGACATCTCACAACTGAAGAATAAGACCGGCTGCCGTTGCACGAGAGCTACATGCGCCGCGATGTTGAGAGCAAAAGCGGTCTTGCCCATGCCCGGGCGTGCTGCCAGAATGATCAGGTCCGAATTTTGCAAACCCGCAGTCAGACGATCGAAGTCGGTAAATCCGGTAGGTAGTCCGGTAAATGGTTGTTTGTGCTTGTACCTCTCATCGATGTAAGAAAACGTCGTCCGCAAAACCTCGTCGATGCGTTGGACTTTCTTCGCATTCTTCTGGTTTCCTAATTCATTGAGATTTTTCATGCTTGTCAGCATGAACTGCTCGACATCCTCCTCACCCTGAAACGCTTTCTCGATCAAGGCCGAGGCTTCGTCGATCAAGGTCCGGTAGAAAGCCTTCTCGCGTATGATGCGAGCATGGTGTTCGATATTGGTCAGGTTGAGGACTCGTTCAGAGAGAGAGGTCAGGAACTCCACCCCACCGACTCGATCGAGTTCCCCGGTCTCCCGTAGTCGATCGGACACGGTGATCAGGTCGATCTTCTCCCCCTCGGTGTGGAGCGAAAGCATGGTCCGGAATAAAACCCGGTGTGTTTCCTTGTAAAAGTCCTCGGGAGAAACCAATTCAGCAACCCGGTCGAGCACCTCTCCCTTGAGGATGATGCCGCCGAGCACCGATTGCTCGGCTTCGAGATTCTGAGGGGGAATTCGGCCGGTGGTAGCCCCCTCGCTCATTCCTCGACGACCCAGACCTTGATCTTCGTGGTAACATCTGCGGTAATGCGGATGGGAACACTATATATGCCAAGTTTCTTTATCGGTTCGTCGAGTTGAATCCAGCCCCGGTCGACCTCGATCCCTTCGGTAAGCAACTGTTTTTCGATGTCCATGGCGGTCACCGATCCAAAGAGCTTTTCGTTTTCCCCGGCCTTCTTGGCAATGGTGCAGGACATGCTGGCGATCTTATCAGCCATAACCTGGGCATTCTTGAGATCCTTCTTCCGTTTATGCTCCATGAGCATGGATGTATGCCGCTGGTTGCGCACGCTGCCTTCCCTGGCCTCAAGGGCGATATTCGTCGGGAAGAGGAAATTGCGGGCATACCCACGCGCGACATTGAGAACATCGCCAACCTTGCCCAGACCTTTCACGTTTTCAGTGAGCATGACCTTCATCAGAAACCTCCCTCGTTCAGGACTGCCGGTGCAACCCCCGGAAATCAAACCACACATCGAAGACGCCAAGCAACGCCAGGACTACATTGAACTGGACAAAGGCCAGCACGTAGAGGACCGGCTTGAGCAGGGCGAACGTCTTCAGCTTTGTAAGATAAAACGCGGTGATTGACAAGCCCTGGAAGAAGTAGAGCATGCCTACTCCAACCAGCAGGTTCATACCAACGCGATCGACCCAGGGAGAATTGACCAGGAAACCCAGGGTAAAGATCCCCAAGGCTGCCGCTACTATCCATATCAGGTTCTCGGGGAGCTGCCATTTTGAAAGATCACTCGGCAGGAACAAACCTGGGAAACGGCGGAACAAGATTACCAAATTAAGCCAACTCAGGACAAAGGCGTTAACTAACAACAAGGAAGGAGCAAGTTCGGTGACACTGCTCAAGAACTGTTGCCGGTGTGTCTCGTCCTGGAAGAGGTGCTCGTTGGTCGTGAGCATGTGGAGTTGATCCCTGACGAGTTGCTCGAGACTCGCTTCCGAGAAGAACAGGAAATACCCACCAGAAAGCAGAAGGGTGATGCACAGGGTTATAAGGGCGAAAAAGAGCGTACCAACGAAAGACCGAGTGCGCCACGCAAACTCACCGATCAACGCGGAGTATGCGACCAAGGTCAGCGGTACTATGAGCATAGTGAGCTGCATTCCGCCCGACAGAGCAGCGCTTGCGAGCACCACCACAAGTCCGAGGCCCGCTGCACTCAGACCATACACTCGGCCAAAGCGGAGGTACAGATACACGACCGGTAACGGTACGAAGATCACGAGGCCAAAAGCGATGATGAAGACGAGACCAATAACAGGGATGAGGAGTTCTCTCCCTGCTGTTCCAAAACCTCGGGACAAAGTACCCTTCCCGTTCATATTGATGGGACGATCGAGTATGAGGATCGTTCTCAGTAGACCGTGGTGGAATAAGGCATCAAGGCGACATTCCGAGCTTGTTTGATGGCTTTTGCCAGAAAACGTTGGTGCTTCGCACAGGTGCCGGTTATCCGCCTCGACATGATTTTGCCGCGCTCGGTGACAAAATTGCGCAAGGTCATCGATTCTTTATAGTCGATGGTCATCGCCTCACTCGACTCGATGCAAAACTTGCATACGCGCTTGCGGAAGGTCCTGCGTTTCTTGTCCGTCTTCTTCGTGATCATAACTTGCTTACTCCTGTACCTATCCGCACTCAGGCGGCGTTGTACTCACGCTCCAGCAACATGGTCTGGTACCGCAGGACATCCTCGTCGATTTTCAGGTACCGCTCTATCTCTCGTACTAACTCAGGACCTCCGCAGAAGGTCATGAGGAAGTAATAGCCCTTGAAGGATTTTGCGATCTCATAGGTAAACTTGCGCTTACCCCATTCGTCGAACTTGACGATCTTCCCCTCTCGAGCCGCGACCAGTTCTTCGATCTTCTTGCGTATCGTCTCTTTTTTATCGTCGCTGACATCGGTCTTCACGATGTACAGACACTCGTACAGTCTCATGCCTCCTCCAAACCCAAGGGGTTGCTCCCCAGAAAGTAAGTCGATATACCACCTTCCCCGAGAATTGCAAGGATTTTCGCGGGCATCACTCAGCCTTTTGAACTTGATCGGAGTCTACGGGGCCTGGTCGAGATAAGAAACGACGAGGGGGGCGGAGTTACTCCACCCCCCTCGAGCTTTTCGTCAATCAGGGGTCGTCAACTCACATCATCCCACCGTAACCGCCACCTCCCGGGGGCATCGGCGGCATATCTTTCTTCTCGTCCGGTTTCTCGGCAACCATGGCCTCGGTGGTCAACAACAGACTGGAAACGCTGGCAGCATTCTGCAGCGCGATACGCACCACCTTGGTCGGATCGATGATACCGGCCTCGATCATATTGCAGTATTCCTCGGCACTCGCATCGAACCCGAAATCGTCCTTCCCATTGCGGACCTTGTCCACCACGATGGACCCATCCACTCCGGCATTCTGCGCAATCATACGGATCGGTTCTTCGAGTGCGCGCTTGACGATGTTCAAACCGAACTGCTGGTCCTTGTTGGTCAGGTCGATCTTCTCGAGCTTGGGAATTGCGCGCAGCAGGGCTACACCGCCGCCGGGAACAACACCTTCCTCAACCGCAGCACGAGTGGCATTAAGGGCATCCTCGACCCTCGCTTTCTTTTCCTTCATCTCGGTCTCGGTAGCCGCGCCGACTTTAATCACGGCAACGCCACCGACGAGCTTCGCCAACCGCTCTTGCAATTTCTCTCGATCGTAATCCGACGTGGTGTCCTCGATCTGGGTCCTGATCTGTTTGACTCTTCCTTCGAGATCTTTCTTGGCTCCAGCGCCATCGACGATGGTGGTGTTCTCTTTGTCAATGGTCACGCGCTTGGCCACACCCAAATCGTTGAGGGTGATGCTCTCGAGCTTGATCCCGAGATCATCGGTGATGACCCGACCGCCGGTCAGGACCGCGATGTCTTCGAGCATGGCCTTGCGGCGATCTCCGAAACCGGGGGCCTTGACCGCGGAAACCCGCAAGGTTCCACGCAATTTGTTAACAACCAGGGTAGCCAGGGCTTCGCCTTCGACGTCCTCGGCGATGATCAGGAGGGGCCGACCGGATTGGGCAACCTTTTCCAGGATGGGCAGGAGGTCCTTCATGTTGCTGATTTTTTTCTCGTTGAGGAGTAAGTAGGGATCCTCGAGCACACATTCCATGCGCTCGCTGTCGGTGACAAAATAGGGAGAGAGATAGCCGCGATCGAACTGCATACCCTCGACGATCTCGAGGGTGGTATCCATGCTCTTGGCCTCTTCCACGGTGATCACGCCTTCTTTGCCGACCTTGTCCATTGCCTCGGCTATGATGTTCCCGATCATACGGTCATTGTTGGCTGAGATGGTGCCGATCTGAGCGATCTCTTTCCTGTCCTTGGTCGGCTTGCTCATCCCTTTGATGTGCTCGGTGACGGTTTCGACTGCTTTATCGATACCGCGCTTGAGATCCATAGGATTGGCTCCGGCGGAAACCAGCTTTGCACCTTCGCGGAAAATGGCTTGGGCGAGAACCGTTGCTGTCGTCGTCCCGTCTCCCGCAACATCGCTGGTCTTGGAAGCGACTTCCTTGACCATTTGCACACCCATGTTCTCGAACTTGTCCTCAAGCTCGATCTCCTTGGCGACGGTCACACCGTCCTTGGTAATATTCGGCGACCCGAACGATTTGTCCAAGCATACGTTGCGGCCCTTGGGTCCCAAGGTGACCTTCACGGCATCGGCTAAAATATTAACCCCACGCAGCATCTTGCGACGCGCTTCTTCTCCAAAAAAAATGTTCTTCGCGGACATAGGTTCCTCCTTCACGTGATTCTGCTTGTCCCGGGTACTTCCGACCCAGATTTACTCCAAGATACCGAGAATATCGTCTTCCCTGAGAATGAGATGCTCCTCGCCATCGAGCTTGATCTCGGTGCCGGCATACTTGCTGAAAAGCACCCTGTCGTTGACCTTCAGTTCCATTGCTTGACGCTCACCGGTCTCCAGGCGCTTCCCGTTCCCCACGGCTACGACTTTCCCCTCCATGGGCTTCTCTTTCGCGGTATCGGGAATGATGATGCCCCCCTTCGAGGTATCTTCCCCCCCAATCCTCTTGATCAAAACACGATCGGCCATCGGTCGAACCTTCATACGTCCTCCTTGTACTTTGGTTGCTGTTGACCATTCGGGTTCAAACGCGGGCAACTTGTAACCACCTTGTCCGGGGAGTCAACCTCGGGGTAGAAAATTTTCTTCTTTGCGCCATTCGGGAATTCCTGTTAGGCTGAGCATCCTGTCATGTCGGGATCGTGATCATCGTCCATGCCGTTCTCCAGCATTCACCAGCGCTATGCTCTCGCTCGGAGGTCCCCAAAACGACCTCTCGAGACGAACCCAACGCATAGGGAACGCTGGTCATCCTCTTGTGCATGCACGAAAGGACTCGTACCCCTCAGGTGGCAGTAGCAGGATTCCTGACGAGGAGAGAAACAACCGATGTCGTTCATCAATTACTCGACCAAGGAAATCAACTGCAAAATCGTGTATTACGGAGCAGGCTCGAGTGGGAAGTCCACCAACTTGCAGTACATCTACAAGAAAACGAGCCCAGAGGCCAAGGGCAAGATGGTTTCCCTCTCCTCGGAGAACGACTCCACCCTGTTCTTCGACTTCCTACCTCTCTCCCTCGGGGAACTGAAAGGGTACAAGACGCGTTTCCATCTCTATACCATCCCAGGGCAGCAGTTCTTCGCTTCGAGCCGAAAGCTGATCCTCAAAGGCGTGGATGGAATCGTCTTCGTAATCGATTCCCAGGTCGAGCGGATGGAAGCGAACCTCGATACCCTCGAGGACCTCAAAATCAATTTGAAGGAGCAGAACTACGATGTCGACAAGATCCCCTTGGTCTTCCAGTACAATAAACGAGATCTTCCCAATGTATCTGCTGCCCCGGAACTCCAAGAGCTGATCAACCCGCACCAACTGCATCCCGACTTCGAGGCCGTGGCCGTCAAAGGTCAGGGGGTTTTTGAATCTTTCAAGTCCGTAGCCAAGCTCATTATTAACGAACTCAAGCGTAAAGACCTCGAATAACGCTCTTCTCGCATGATTTTATTTCTGGATTTTCGTGCGCAGCGGAGGAATCGGGTAGGAATCTATTCGATCAACGCGTACTGCGCGTCCGGAACAACAGCAGACCAAGGAGTAGGGTGATCCATCCCGACAGGAAGAACTCGGATCTGCCCGGCAACATCGCACATAGTCCACCCTCGGGTCTCGAAGCATCCTGGGGTTCGGGGTTGTGTTGGAGGGTTGGATCCTCGGAGAGAATACTAACCTCCTCTATATAAGGACTCGCGCTGTCGACTTCGAGACAGTGAATGGTCTGACCATAAAATGGATACCACCGTTCTTCCTGGAGTGGAGCTTCCACTTGCTCCGGGAAGAGGTCCCCCGTGAACACGGTGTGCGTTTCAACGATCTGCCGCTCACTATCATAAATGACGAAAACATCACCGTATTCCATGGTCCGCCACTCGATTTGACCTGCTCGGGGATCATAGACTCCCATCACGTCTCCGTGGAACTGGGTGCGCCACACCACTTCGTTGGTCAGTGGATCGAGGACTCCATAGACACCTCCTGCCCACCGTTCGTGCCACACCATCTCACCGAAAGCTTCGACATAGAGCCCGAACACACCACCATGCCAAGAAGTCTTCCATTCGACCTTCTTTACCGAGGGATTGTAGACCCCGTGAACCCCGGATTCCCAGGCTGCTCTCCACTCAACAGCTTCTTCAGCCGGATTGTACACACCGAAGACCCCGCCTCCCCATTGACCGCGCCATTCGACCCGCTGGAAGGCAGGATTATACACCCCATGCACGCTCCCAGCGTTCTTCAGGCGCCATTCGGTGATCCCCGTAGCCGGATTATGCACCCCGAAAACACTGCCACGGGGGTTGTTTTTGCATACAACACGGGCCTCGAGCTCGGCCCCCAGGGAACTGATGATAAGGAGTACAAGCAGGGGCCGTACCATACTTCGGTCCTCGTGTTGAGCGAAATCGATCTTTTGCTAGCACGCCTTGGCTCCGATGTCAAACCGGCACACGCTTTGAATTCCCCCGATAAGATTGTTCCAACAAACCAGCATCAACAGAGGTTGTTCAATGTGTTACAAGTTCTTCCGGACCATTGTTCCGACCTACCTGTTCGGCGCTCCGAATCGCCTTTCCGTAGCACATCTGCCCCTCGTCCTGTTGTTCCTGACATACTCCTCTCTGCCTCGGCTGGTGTTCACCCTCGAGCATACGCAAACCACGTCGCTGGTCCGCAATGAGGTCTATAAGCGTCAGGAGAATTTCTCCTTCGCTATCTTAGCCGTCTTTCCTCTCGATCGAACACTCTCGACACCATCACTTACAACAAGGAGTCTTCCATGAGAGCCCTGGTCTTCGCTCTATGCCTCTTGCTCGGTCCACAGAGCCAGGCCGAGCAGCATCCTCTTTGCAAAGCCGAACGCCCCAGTCTGGACTCCCTCATCGGGCATCTCCGTGAGGATGCACGCCGCCAAGAGACAAGCCTTACCTCCTTGCTCCGCTTCGCCCGGTATCAGGCTCTGTTACCCGAAGTGAACGGGAAAGCGACGCGGGACAGAGATCGTAATCTCACGCTCAGCAATGGCAAATCAGGGATTTCGACCGATATCGACCAAGATGCAGGCGTGAGTTACTCGCTTACCTTGGCATGGAACCTCGCTGAACTTCACCATAACAGTCAGACCCTTCGCTTGCATTGGGAAATTGAAGAGGTGCTCGAGAAAGAAACCAAAGCGGTAGATCTCGCCGTGGAGTTATACCAACGCTGGGTCCAACTACGAGAGAAACTATGCACCGGCGAGGTCTCTGCCTCTACGGGCTTGGAACTACGAGCTCTCGAACACCGCCTGAATTCTCTCAGCCGGGGTTGGTTCCTGGATTGGGAGACAATCAAGAAGCCAGCTCCTTCGGAGTAATGACAATGAAAATACGAACCCTATTTCCCATTGTTCTCTCGGTTTTCTATACTTGTGCCCCTCCCGACAACTCCTGGTCTTCTATCCAACAAGGAACATTGAGCATTGTTCCACACCTTACCTATACCAACATGTCTCGGCTTGACAGCGCGGCTGTCGCAGTTGAGCTCCAAGGAAGCGAACCGTTCCTTTCTGAGAGCGTCGATCGCCGCTCGCTCACCTTCGGTGAACTGACTCCTGAGGGTGTTCACCTACTCGAAACCATCCCCGAACCGTTCTGGCCCTTTGACCTAGCCAGCCTGCAAGCTGACATGACATTGTGGCGCTCCACGGTATGGGACGATATCGTCGGGAAGGGCAACGGTTATCAGGAGATTAATGCGACCCTGCAATGGCAGGTCGAGGGAACACTCCTACGGATTCTCCTTCCTTCACTCGATCCTGCACACAGTTATCTCTTGGCAACCGACGGGATTTATTCTCTAAACCTGTATCGTTTCCTGCCCCTAGCGCTTGTGCTGACCCTTCCCTGAGACTGAGGTCCCGAGGTTTCCCCTTCTTGCATTCGATTCCTTCCTGTGGGACATCTCTGATGCCCATCGAAACCGGGTAGATTTCGGTTGAAGTACCTCCCTAGAGGGATTCTGCCCATACACTGGAGTATTCTATGGATACCATTTTCAATACTGCAGGTCGGCACACACTGCTCACAAAGATCGCCACCTTACTCGAGGCCAATGCCCACCGCTATATTCCCGGTAAAATCCTTCCTAGCATTATTCATGAACTCAACAATCAACTCAATATTATGGCCTTCGCTCTGGAACTCCTTGAAGACATGAACGTCGCTGGGGCAATATCCGATGAATCAGCCCGTAGACAAACACAACTCGGCTATTGCACCTCTGCGCAAGAACGCATCTCCTCCCTACTCCGCGCCCTACGCGAGCTATCGCGTGAGCACCAAACTCGCCTGATAACCTTCGACCTCGGTTCGGCCCTTGAAGAGCTTGTCCATCTCCTGTCCTGTTCTTATAAAGATCGCGTCGGTCTGACCCTTTGCCGTCGGGCAGCTATTCAGGTTTACGCCGATCCTGGGCAGGTGCGTAGAGCCGTGTTCGAACTCATCCTCAATGCTTTGGAGGTCTCTCCGAGCGGAAGCATTGTCGAGATACTCTCCGAACCGATCGCGCAACTGGCCGTGATTCGGATTGCCGATCGCGGTCCCGGGTATTCCGCTTCGCACGCCACCGAGAGCCCTCTCCACCTCGAGTCCCCGGACCATCTCCATCTCGGCATGGGCCTTTGGTTGGCCCGGAAAACAGCCATGGAATACGGGGGTTCTGTCACTCTACACCAGCGACCGGACGGTGGTTCGGTCTGCACCTTTACCTTACCTCTCGTCTCCGCGGGAGAACCCACGAGAAGCGCTTGACCTCGACGGGTCTGCCCAGTATTCTGTTTCAAGTCCAGGATAGCTCGATATCCGAACGAGGTTGTCATGAAAGATGGGAAATACTGTCTCCTTGCTATTGACGATGAACCCATCATCCTCGATCAGATCAAAAACGTCTTCAACGACCTCTACTGTGTGTACACCACCGAAGATCCAGAAACAGCGCTTTCTCTGATCCGCGAAGGCATTGTCGACCTCGTCATCTGCGATCAACGCATGCCGAAGATCAAGGGGGTCGAGCTGCTCGCTCAAATCAAACAACTCGATGAAGATGTCGTTCGCATCCTGCACACCGGTTATGCCGACCTCAACGTAGCCATTGATGCCGTCAATATCGGTTCTATCCACCGTTACGAATCAAAACCGGTCAATGTCAAGAACCTGCGACAGGTTATCAAGAACGAACTCGAGAAAGCGCAACACAGCAAGGATGCAAAAGAGAAGGCAGCTCAAATGGAGAATATGGAAACGATGCTCGACGAGATCGAATCCATTTTCGTCGACCCGGAGGAGAAATCAAAAGGATGAGTTGACCTTTCCCCCCAGCAACCCTAGGTACCCCAGGAGCTTCTTTTCGGCTCGAATATTGCAAATACATTATACGCCAACGAACGAGGGCGTGATCATGATGCGACGTAGGTCTTTGTTCTTCATTCTCTTCATTGCTTCATGCGAGATACTGGCCATGGCTGCACCAGCCACCCTCGATATCCCCAATCGTGCCCAAGTCTTCGTGAATACAGAGGCAATCAATGCTACCCTGCAACATCAATTGGTCGGAACCCCGCTGATCTTCGATCGCAAGACGGCTGGGACATACTGGTCGCATTTCGATGAAGCACTTACCCTAGATAATTCCACTTGCGATCAGCTAGAACTGGACCCATTTGCCCTTGAACTCGAACTCTCTGAGCTTACTCTAACCCAGATCCCCCATGAATCCGCTTTCAAGATCACCCTCGATATCGCTCGGATCGCTGCCTTGGGCCATCTCGTGGTTTCTGGTTGTCTTCCCTTCACCCTTGACGACGATTTCACCGCCTCTATTGAGAACACCTCGGTCATCGCCGCAGTGTCACCCCAAATCCTCGATGGCACACTAACCATGAAGTTGGTGGGGAAACCCTCGATCAAGCTGGGGAAGATCAAGGTCGATTTCGACAAGGTGTGGAACGGACTGGAAGCTGTGTTGAATACCGTAATTTCCCTGCTTTCCCGCTCAGTTCTTCATGTGATCGAAGGTCGTCTTGTGCTAAAAGTTGCCGAATCCCTAGTTGGTATCTCCCTCCCCGTCGCTACCCACCTTGAAGACAAAAATCCATTTGGATTCGGCGAAGGGGGGGTAGCCTACACCTTCGACGCTTCGATCGATGCGATCCGCCCGTTGAATACTGGGATTGCGGTTGACGCTGATTTTCTGGTCAGTCTGGACCTTGCGCCGAGCGATTGCGCAATCGACCCGTCGGTCCCTCCCCGCCATAACAAGAGCAACTTCCCGACGAGAGCCTCGATCGATAACGCCAGCAGTCATCTCGCCCTTTCCATCCCCGATGGGCTTGTCAACGATGTACTCTACGAGTTCTGGCGCTCTGGACAACTCTGTATCACCAAGACCAAGGTGGACCCGATCTTCCAAAGCCACCTCAACGTGATCTTGCGAGATCTTGCAGACCTCTTGAAGATCAACCTCGTGCTATACTCCCCTCCTTTGCTCCGCTTCGGCACCTCCAAGTACGATGGCATTGTCATCGAGTTGCGCGAGGTTGATTTGGTACTCGATTTCCAACCCGCCCTGACAGAACGTGAACTCTATGAACTCGGTATTAAACGGCTCCGACTGAAAGGAGATTTCGATCTCTACACCTCCCTGCGCATCGATAAGGCCCATAATGTGTTAAAAGTGGCCGTTGATCACGTAGAGGTCGTCGAATTGACCCTCGAGCACAATGGAGAACAGCTTACCGGCTCAAGCGGCTTTTCACCGTCCGAACTTACCGACTATCTCATCCATCACATTCTACCCATGATCGGAGAGAAAATCGCAGAGGCTCCTCTCTTCCCTCCCACAATCTTCCCTGTAACCGACGGTTTTTTCCTCGCTCTCGACGAGGTCGTGCCGCGCGGCTCATACCTCAATGTCTTCCTTTCCTTGCTTTGGGCAGGTGATCCGGCCGTAGACAATTTCGCACCGAACACCGAGATTCTCGGTTTCGTGGACGATTTTGGGTTGTCCTGTATCGACCTCGATCCCTCTTTCTCGTCCTCGACCCAAGAAGATGCACCGGTTTTTATCGACGGAGAAGCCGAGCCTCAGACAGCAACGGTACAACCCTCGAACATCCCTCCTGCAGCTCGTCACCTATGTACCTCATCGATACGCTTCGAGGTTGCAGGCAGCGATGAACGAAACTCTCCGCTGTTATACGAATATCTCGTCCTCCAATGCTCTCGCTCCGGGCAATCACCTTCCGAAGACGTACTGACCGTGGACTGTACCCGTACTATCGACCTCGAAGACCTCAAGAACAGTGGGGATCTGAGCTGGCAAACCTCTGCCGAACAGGAAATCATGCTTTCCTCGCTCTCGCCCGGAGAGGACTACCTCTTCTTGGTTCGCGCAAAAGACAGCAATCACAATGTCGACGAAACCCCTTCCAGCGTGATGTTCAGCATGGATGAGGCTCAGAGTTCTGGATGTTCGATGCATCCCATTCCAGGATCCTCAGGCCGGAGCACTGCACTTCTCGGCTTCATCCTCGTTGTATGGTATATCTGGAGACGAGTTCGTCAAAGAGCCTGAATATTTTCAGATCAATCAGTTAGTCCTACTGCTCCCCGTGTATAGAGTACCACTATGCTCCTACCATCCCGCATCAAAGGGGATTCATCGGTCTGAACCCTGGCATTTCCACCTCGGGGATCGATATAGGCCGAAGAACGATATCCTTGGAAATCCTCGACCTCGTTGAAGCCTCGAATTCCAAAACCGATACGAGCACCAAGCGATTGAAAATACTCGTTTAAGTTCTCGTGCCTCGTTGTCTTGAGCACTTCGTGCCGCCCGACCTGAAGGGAAAAAACACATTTGTCGTGCCCTGCAGCATCAATCTCAACGAACACGGAGATATTGATCGCTCCCAGTAAACTCTCGGGAAAATAGAGGAAGGAATCTCGCAAGAGCCTCTGACAGAGGGCAAGCATCATCAGGAACCAATTTTGGGCTTCCTCGCCTCGACCAGGAACAGTTCCTCCCGCTAAGAGAATGTTGAGAACTCGCTCGTGTGCTGGAGCGACCAAGGCATGGACTGGGGAAGGGGTCGGGCTCTTCGCAAGAAGTAATTCGAGACGTTCAAGGAACAGATCTTCATCTCCCCTCAAAAAGAGTCGTTCGATTTCGATCCTGTTCCTCTCACGCTCTTTGAATTTTTGCACGGTTTCCCGGTACTTGAGTTTATGGATGCGGATGGCCTCATTGACCTCCTGTACCATTTGCACTTCCATCACCGCTTTCATCGATCGATTCCGCAGTAGATGGGCGACCAACCAGAAAAGGTCGATATTGAACAAGATTCCCCCAGAACCGAGCAAACCCAGGAATACCGGGTCATCCGCTCCGTCCGGTCCAAGGAATGGTGCAAGTATCATGAGGATAATGCTCACGAGGAGCACGGCGAGAAAACCGATAACAAAAATGAGCGTTCGCCGCCGTCTAAAAACCAAATATTTCTCTTTTATATCATCAACATCCAAAGGAGCCATGGGTTCAGGTTTTCGCTCTTCCTGAGCTTCTTGCCAATCGACAGGCACTCGGAGAGCCCCCCTGAGCAATTCGCTCTTGGCTGCAGCTAACCCCTGCCCGAGATCGAGAACCGTCTCGAGTTCAATTCGATGTCTCATGCTACTCCTCGCGAGGCTCTCAATTGGCTCAATAATATAGCAATCTGTTTCTCTTGATCCTCGTCCAGGGCAAGAAAACGAATACCCATTCCGCGGAAATCCTCTCCCTCATCTTCTATCCGTAGGTTTGCGACCACTCCTTTCACCCTTAGTTTCTCTTCCCCACCTGGTAGGTTTATTTCAAGCTGCACCTCGGTATCCAGGGGTAGGGGCAACCGTTTCTCAAGAAAAATCCCTCTTGCGCTTATATTGGTCGAATAATGAAGGTAGCGGGCTTCATCGGTTGCTTCTTCAACCCAGATGTTGACGGAGGTCCTGAACGCACTGCGACGGTCCTGGCACCGCCGATCCTGTTCGACCGGAAGATTGCGGGTTCTTCGATCGTTCATTGCGCATCTCCTCCTTTTACCCTACTTGCCGTTATTGATCTCAACAACTGCCCATCGAGGGGACAGGATCGAAGATACGGTCGATACCGGCGCAAGCATAGAGGGCATTCGAGTAGCCCCGGGTCATCCTGAGAGCTTTTAACCAGACGAGATTGTAGCTCGTGCAAGGCGGCAACATTGGCCGTGGTTCGTGCTGGTCCTGGGGTGGAGAGTGCTAGCTCGAGAACTGCTTCAGCCGACCTCCGATAACGAATCTGTCCTGTGTAATCTCCCAGAGCGGCCATTCTTTGTACCAACAGTTCGAACAGAGCGAAGCAATCCACTTGTCCGGTTGCAAGTTCGAGATGCCCTGGCGCAAAGTTCCTATGGAGGATCCGCTCGAGGATAGCAGCAAGTGCTCGCACGCGGGTCTCCCGCACCAACTTCTCGTACTCCGTCTGGTCGATTGGCTCTCCGTAGAGCACACGGGATTGTTCCTCGCCCATCCTAACAAGTCGGAGGTCGAGAACGAGCGTGATTTCTATAGCATCGCCAAGTGGTTCCTTCAATAGCTTTTGTACTGTTCTCTCCAAGCTCTCCGCAGCAGCAAGACAGGTGAGATTTTCTCGAGCCAGGGCAGACTCGAACCATCTTCGAGCAGTTTGGTTTTCTGGTTCTCGGATTCGCTGCTGTCCGGTCATCAGCATGGATGATAGCTGCAGAGCTTGCGCTTCTTGCGTCAACCCCAGTAGAATCAGCCCAATTCTGGTTCCATCCTGGAAGAATCGCGGTCCTTGCGTGAGGATCAATCCTAACGCTTGTTCAGCCGTCGCAAGATTCCCCTGCCCGAGAGCTTCCAGCCCACGAGCTTGAAAATCGAGCGGCGAACGCTGGGGTAAAGCGAACGTGGAACAAGGTAGAACACACCCGAAACACCAGAGGAAAAGCAACCCGAGCCGGATCATTGTAAATGCATCTCGCGTAACTTGCGCAGAACCAACTCGAGTCGTTCGAGGGTTCCCCGAAGCTGGCCGACCCCCTCAGCCAAAACCTCGAAGATTTCCCCGATGGCAGCATCCCGCCCCCTGTTCTGTATTGAGGGGGAAGCTCCTGCGAAAGACTCTTGGTCCAACTCGACCTCGTCCGTTGTGCGCTCTGTTCTTGTTTCCTGCAATCCCTCCAATAGACTCAGCGTAGCAGCACCCCTGCTTACTCTAGGTTCAGGTAGAATCTTTCGGGTAGAGGGGGGATCTTCTTGAGCAGGATCCAAGCCTGGAAACAGGGGTTCTTCCTCGAATGCCAGATTCTCGATCTCTTCCCCTCCGTTCTCTCCTCGGAAAGCCTCATCTATAAGCTCGTCCTCTTCAGAGTTGTGATCATCTCCCGCCCAAGGCCCTTCGACCTCGACTGAGTTACCCGTGCCCTCTGATGAATCGTCTTGGATTTCTCCTAATTCTTCGGGTAACGCAGCAACTGCCTCCTCCAACTCGAAGGTGAGACTAACGTCATTATCTTCCACTTCAACCGATTCTCCGTGGTTCCTTGGTCCTACCCTCAAACCGTCGCTTATCTCTTTCTCGGTACTCTCAACCTCGTCGTCGAGCACTGGTCCTTCACTCACTTCTCTTTCGAGGATTACGTCTCCTTTTTCTTCTGAGTGAAAAAGTGGTTCTAGATCGAACACTACTACACCCTGTGCAACGTCTTCTTCTGACACTTCCTCATCGACAATCTTCATTTTCCCGCTTGCTGCTGCTCCGCTCGAAGGGAGGTCGCATTCAAGATCACCTCCTACTAAGGTCTGACCTTCGAGTGCGGCGAATTCTTGCTCGAGTTCTTCAGAAGAGAGTTCTCGTTCCAGGGCTTCTTGATTGACTAACTCCGCGCTCGAAATACCCGTCAAATCGTCGAGATCGACATCATCTTCTTCATCAGAAAAGGTTGGTGGAGTGATCCCTCGTGTTTCTCCTTCATCATCATCTTCAAAGATCTCGCCGGACAAAATCTTGCCCTCTTCGGCTGTTAATTCCTCTTCCGGCATCGGTTCCGCTCCGAGGTGTGAAACCTCGGACAGATCGTCTAGATCATCAAGGGCAAGGCCTTCAGCCTTGCTCCGAGAGAGGACATCTTTTGACCTCGGCGCTGAGAGTTCAGTAACCTCTTCATCCCCGATGAAAGAAATATCCTGTTCCTCGAGATCCTCGAGCACAACCATCCCTGGCTTGCTCTTCCTCCTCTCTGGTATCAACTCCTCCTCAACCTCTGTCGCTTCGGCAAATGCACCTTCTTGGTCTTCGGCGGTAAATTCAGCCGGTATTGTTTCGTCAACTTCCTCCTCCGAAAAGAGAATTTCACCAGCCCTTTTAATCGCAATTTCGGTGGTCTCCGCCTTTCCGAGAAACAACACATCGTCTTCGTCTTGACCCTTCCAACCGAGCAGGGTCTCAAGAGTTAAATCGAGATCCTCGGCTCCTACTGGTTTATGCAGATAGTAATCGGCCCGAGCCTTCAACTTCTTGTGGCTGATAAAAGTCTCCTCCGAGGCTACTTTTGAGGTGATGACGAGCGGAATATCCTTGAATTGTTCGTTATTTTTCAGTTTTTTGCAGATAAAAAACCCGTTCACTGTGTCTAGTTCTGCACACAAAAAGATGAGGTCCGGCAGTGCATCCGCTCGAGACTTGAGCTGTTCGATAGCCTCTAGTCCATCCCTAGATATCAAGGTTGTGATCTTTCTCTCCTCGAGAAGCTCTTCGAGTTCGGCCAGGGAGATCTCGTCTTGGTCGATCAGCATCACGGTCCTATTCATGCGTCCCTCTCTCCTTTTCCAAGTCTTACCTCATCCTCCCGAATTCGGGCGATAGGTCAGGACTGAGCCTACGGCCACAAGGTGCCGGTTCAGTAGCCTATCCTTGTCCATACTCCATAAACCATAGCCGAGATCAATCTCCAACAGCAAACCGGGCTGCCATTCCAGGGTCCATCGTGAACAACCCCCGCGCATGACAATCTCCCCTGTCCGTTCGAGGAACCCGGAGCGTCCGAGAAAACCTTCACCTGTCTGTACCACGAAAGGATCACCAGCGTGCCGTTCGTGGAACAACCATCCAACCACACGGGCCTCAGGCCGCAAGTGAAACCGTACCGTCAACCGATATCCCATCGCTGCAGGACCCAGGGATGACCCGAGAATTCTGCTATCGGCAGTGAATCCCGAGAGATGGAGTTGATGCCCATACAGTCCTGGAGAGGTCCTGACGATCTCTGCACCGACCTCTACTGTGCCACGGACAAGAAGGTTTGCCAAATTACCCCCAAGACCATAAGATAGTGATTCCGGTCTGGAGAAAGGAAACGCTTCCTTCCCATCGGCAGGAATGGGAGAAGCTAACTCTCCGTAGAACGTGAGCATGCGAAGGAAATCCACCCTACCGTCCAAGCCCGCGATAGCGGGACTGAGAGCATACCCCTCATCATTCGTTGCAATATCTCCTACCAGGTCCCCAAGTCCTTGTCTAAACGAATATTCCGGAGAACCTTGCCCTCCAATGAGTTGAATTCTGCCCAAACCCAGTTCCAGGGCTCGCCCCGGCTTCCAGGAGCATTTCACACCGAGGATGCGACTTTGAGGATACCGCCAACGTTCCCCAGGTAGTGTTGCGAGAAAAGCAGTATACCGCACCAGACCGAGCCCGAACCCTTGAATCGGTACATCGTTACCAAGGATGATAAGCGGCCATCCGAACGGATTCCCCAACGCTTCATCACTGGTATCAAGTAGAAGCCCCCCACTCTCCAATTGCCCCCAGGCTAGGTTCTCTCTACCAATAATCAGGACATGCCCCCAGAGATTGAAACGCAGATGAGCTCGGCGTAACGCAACCGTGAAATCAAGATTCTCTTCTCGTGGTACTCTCCAGGCTAGCCGGGGTTCCAAAATTATCTCAAATAGTTCTAACACATTGAACCAGATCGTTGTTTCAAAACCAAAAGCAGTCCCCAGTATGGGATGAACTCCATGCCCGTGCTCCGACATGGGATCGATGAGGGCTTCGACGAATCCCGGATGATTGGTCAACGGGGCTTGTCTGTAGGAGGCATCGATCCGGACATCAAGAGTGCGTAAGAAGATCCGTTGGCGAGTCTCAGCTTTACTGCCGTCTGCATTGAAGTTCTCGAACTCAGCACGGTATTGTTCCACCATGCTTCGCAACAAGGCATCATGGTAGGCAACCAATTCAGCAGGTATTTCGATCCGCCCATGAAACGCCTCTTCTAAAAGCCGCGCGGTATAGAGCCGAGATATTGGCCGCTGCCCATGTATGTAGGAGGAAAGGGTTCCCAGGGTCTGGAGCTGTCGTAACCGCTCAAGATGATCATCTTCCAGCGCCAAGTCGGCAGCGAATAGCGTGTAACCAGAAAGGTACACCACTGCCGCAAACAGTGATCTCACGATCTTAGTTTCCCACGGAAAAACGCGATCGTTCGTTCCAAACCTTCTTCAACAGCGACAAGCGGCTCGTACCCTAAGACTGAACGAGCTACACCAAGATCCGGCTGCCGTCTGGTCGGGTCATCTTTGGGTAAAGGTAAGCGTTGTATTTTTGACCGAGAATCGGTCATACGTAAGATCAGTTCAGCCAACTCGAGAATGGTCCTCTCATCATCATTGCCGAGATTAACAGGTCCTTTCAGCGTTGGGTGATCCATTGCTTGAATCATACCCCGTATAAGATCATCAACATAACAGAACGACCGGGTTTGGTTGCCTTCACCATAAATGGTGAGGTCTTCCCCACGTAAAGCTTGAACAATGAAATTGCTGATAACCCTTCCGTCATCTTCTGCCATACGCGGACCATAGGTATTAAAAATTCTGATTACCCGGATGTCCACGCCGCTGTTACGATGATAATCAAACATGAGGGTCTCGGCCACCCGTTTGCCTTCATCGTAACAACTCCTCGGCCCTATCGGATTAACATTGCCCCAATAACTCTCGACCTGGGGGTGGACGAGTGGATCTCCGTAAACCTCGCTGGTCGACGCCTGAAGCACGGTAGCCCCAACACGTTTGGCAATACCGAGCATATGCAGGGTTCCGAGGATGTTGGTCTTGATAGTTTTTACCGGATTGTGCTGATAGTGGTGCGGGGAAGCGGGACAGGCCAGGTTGTATATCTGGTCAACCTCAAGCAGAATAGGCTCGACGATATCATGCCGTACAATTTCAAAGCCCGACCACTCGAAGAGATGGGCAATATTGCTTTTCTTGCCAGTGAAGAAATTGTCCAGACAGATGACCTCATATCCCCGTTGTAAAAGGGTTTCGCAAAGATGAGACCCCAGGAATCCTGCTCCTCCTGTCACTAATACTCGCATCAAACTCCCTCCTGTTTCATACAATCTGTCCGCTCTCATCCTTCGAGACCGAACTTCTCTAACCTCCTTTTGAACGCATGCCGACTAATACCAAGAAGCTGCGCCGCGCGTGTGCGATTCCCGCTCGCGCGAATCATGGCTTGATCTACCAAGGCACGTTCACAATGCTCGAATAGGTCTTGTCCACTGTCGAGTCGGAGTTCGAGAACTACGCGGTCTTCTTCCTCGACCTGACCTTGCAATGGCAATCCCGTATTTCTAGGGGTTTCGAAGGTGAGCACCTCCCCCTTGGCTAAAATAACCGCTTGCTCGATGATGTTACGTAACTCACGAACATTTCCGGGGAAAGGGTAACTTGTGAGAAACCGCTCCGCCTCCGCTGAAAATCCTTTGAGGTTCCTACGGAAATCACGGTTGAACTGCTCGAGGAACCGCCTAGCGAGAAACATGACGTCTCCATCGCGCTGTCGGAGAGGTGGCAGATCAATGGTGAAAACCTTCAGACGGTAATAGAGATCTTCACGAAATAACTTTCTTTCAACCTGGAGATGCAGGTCGTTATTGGTCGCGGCCATGAAACGTACATCTACCCGCAGATCTCGAGTTCCGCCAAGTCGGCGGAAGGTTCGCTCTTGCACTAAGCGTAACAACTTGGCCTGGAGTGGCGCTTCGAGGTCCCCAATTTCATCAAGAAAGAGAGTCCCCCCATTCGCTGCTTCGACCATTCCTGGTTTGGTGCGGGATGCATCGGTAAAGGCCCCCCGCTCATATCCGAATAGTTCGCTCTCGAGAAGATTCGCGGGCATAGTCGTGCAATCCAACGCCACGAGCGGACGCTTGCTGCGAGGGCTGAGATCATGAATCGCCCTGGCCACCAATTCTTTGCCCGTTCCACTTTCACCCTGAATGAGTACCGTGGTGTTTTCGGTCTCGGCTACTTCACGGATCCGACAGAAAACAGCTTGCATCGCCGGACATTCACCAAGTAAATTGCGGAAACCGTTCTGTTCACTCTGCCGTTCCCGGAATACCGATAGATCACGCTCCATGATAATGAGATCAAGGTTCTTGCGCACCTTGAAAATCAACTCTGGTAAGTCCATGGACTTGACCAAGAAATCTTTGGCGCCATGGTTTACCGCCTCTACCGCCGCCTCAACACTGCCGTAGGCCGTCATCATCATGAAAGTAACCGGGTGTCCCTCTGCGCGAAGACGCTTGAGGAGCTCCAATCCAGTCATGTGAGGGAGGAGATAATCACAAAGAACCAAATCATACTCTTTCCCAAGAATCTCTCGATAGGCTGTTATTCCATCATGACAACACTCGACGAGATAGCCTTCTCGCTCGAGTAACTTTCGCAACGCTCTAGCGAAAACCTCCTCATCATCCACGATGAGTATCCTTTTCGTACTTCCCCCACGCGCGGTATTGCTCAATACAGGGTTCCTGACCATTTTACTCGCTCACTCAACGGTCACACTTTTAGCCAGATTGCGCGGCTGATCCACATCGGTTCCGAGCAGAACAGCGATCGAGTAAGCGAGGTATTGAAGCGGAATAACGGTGAGCAGTGGGGAGAGTACTTCAGCACACAGAGGTAGGGAAAATACTTCATCGCAGAATTGAGGAGTGCTGTGATCTCCCTCGGTGATGATCCCAATAACCTTGCCATTCCTGGCTTTGGCCTCCTCAAGATTGCTTAGGATCTTCTCGTGGGTGCGACTACCCATAGGGGCTACTACCACAACAGGCATATGTTCGTCGATTAAGGCAATCGGGCCGTGTTTCATTTCCCCCGCTGCATATCCCTCCGCATGGATATAGGAAATTTCTTTGAGTTTCAGAGCCCCTTCTAGCGCTATGGGATAATTGATCCCTCGTCCTAGATAGAGGAAATCCCGACAATGGAAAAATCGATGAGAGATATTGTCGAGTTCTACGAGCCTATCTAGGACACTAGAAATCAGAGGAGGTATACGTAACAATCCAAGGACAATATCGTGTTCATGCTCAAGGGGTAGTTTTCCGTTTTTGCGACCAAGATACAAGCTCAAGAGATAGAGCATTGCCAACTGGGTGGTAAAAGCCTTGGTCGAAGCAACTCCTATCTCGGGTCCGGCATGTGTGAAGAGTACATGATCGGCACTTCTGGCAATGGTAGAGTCTATCACGTTGCAAATAGCAACCGTTATTGCCCCACGCCCTTTTGCTTCGTTCATCGCCGCCAATGTATCAGCCGTTTCCCCTGACTGAGAGATGGGTACGACCAATGTGTCAGGAAGTACGATGGGGTCACGGTACCGGTATTCAGAAGAGAGATCGACTTCCACAGGTATTCTCGCCAGTTTCTCTATCAAGAATTTACCCACCATACAAGCATGACCTGCGGTTCCACATCCCAAGAGGACGACCTTTGACACCTGGCTCAATTCGGACACATTCTCGAGCTCCTCAAGGATAATCCGATTGGTGGATTTATCTACGCGCTCCATAATGGTATCAATCAACGCTCGTGGTTGTTCGTGAATCTCCTTGAGCATGAAATGTTTATACCCGAGTTTTTCTACCATGATCGGTGACCACGTGACGTTGTGTGACGACCGTTCTACAATCTCAAGGTTCCTATCGTAAATAACCACCTTCTGTCGCGTTACCACCGCGATCTCGTCGTCCTCGAGGTGTTTGATCTCACGCGTATAGTTGACTATTGCAGGAATATCTGATGCAATGAATTGTTCATCTTTCCCACATCCGATGACCAGGGGACTGTTCCGTTTTGTGGCAATAAAACGATCTGGCTCACTCGTGGCAAGAATTCCGAGGGCGAAAGACCCTTCCAGCCGCGAAACTGCGATTTTCACAGCATGAACGAAGTCATATCCTGTGTCGAACGCTCGTTGGATGAGGTGGGCAATGACTTCAGTGTCAGTCTCAGAGTAAAATTCGTGCCCCTCGAGCATAAGGGATCGCTTTAATTCAAGATAGTTCTCCACAATACCATTGTGCACGATAACAATATTCCCGTGACGGTGTGGATGTGCATTGGTTTCACTCGGTTTACCATGGGTAGCCCAACGCGTGTGTCCAATGCCAAGACGCCCGGAAAGATGTCTGTCCCGGAGCTTGTCTCTTAGATTGCTGAGTTTCCCTGCACTCTTGACCACCTCAAGGTCATCACCGGTCATCACAGCTACCCCAGCAGAATCATAGCCGCGGTATTCCAATCTCTGTAAACCTTCGAGAATCACCTCTAAGACATCGCGGTCACCAATGTAACCAATAATTCCACACATAGGGTTACCTCTGTCCGCGCCAATTGACTAGCGAATCGTTCGACACTTCTCCGTCAATTACGCTATTTGGGCCTAGTATGCAATTCCTGCCGATTCTTGCTCCTCTGTATAAATAACAACCTGGATAAATAACACTATCTTGTCCTATCTTAACTTCAATTTCAATATGAGTTGTCTTGGGATCGAGTATGGTAACTCCTGCAGAGAGGTGTTCATCAATGATTCGATCATGAAGACAAGCAGCAACACGGGTAAGGTCGTCACGTGTGTTAACCCCGAGCATCTCTCGCTCGTCCTCAAGGAGAAATAGTCCTGCAGTACCTCGAGCGGCTGCCAGCGCAATTACATCGGTAAGATAGTATTCTCTCTGGATATTTTCGGTGGTTAATTGTTCCAAAGAACCTAGCAAAAAGGGCAAATCAAATAAATATATTGATGAATTCACTAAATTCAGACCCCGAGTTACCGTATCTGCGTCTTTGTATTCTACGATACGTTGCGGTTTTCCCTTCTCGTCTAATAGTACTCGGCCATATCCCCCGGGTTCTTCTAGCCTCGCCGCGACAAGACACACCTCTTCTTCTTCCTCACGAGCAAGCAAACGCTCGAGGGTACCAACGCTGACTAACGGGCAATCCCCGGGAACTACCAATACCCGTGTTCCCTGCTCTAGAAGGAATTTCCGAGAGCACATGACCGCATGACCGGTTCCGAGTTGTTGTTCTTGGAATATCGTAGAAATCTTCCCTACCACGGAATCTAGTATAGAGTGGACCCGCTCCGCCTGATGTCCAATCACACAACCGATAGAACCACGCACTACTTTTTGTAGTGTATGTATGAGGTGCTCAAGAATAGAGGCCCCATACACAACATGCAAGACCTTTATTTCAGATGATTTCATCCTTGTACCTTGTCCTGCCGCTAGTATTAGAGTCGTGCATGAATTCATTTTCCCTCCACAAGCTGTTCAGGGAAGATTAGCGTCACAGTGGTTCCTTTCCCTGGGCTTGAGCACAATTCAAGATGTCCCCCAATATCTTGCATGAAGCGCTTCGCTAGGTACAATCCAAGCCCTGTCCCTCCGGCCTTTCCAGAGCTGAAGAATGGCTCAAAGACTCGTTCTAACACTTCGGAGGTCATGCCAATCCCACCATCTTCTACGACTACTGCGCCTCCACCAACTCGTTTCTCTACTGTGACCTTGATTTTCCCATCATTGTTGCGAACAGCTTGGCAAGCATTGAGGAGTACATTACAGAGCACCTGATCAGCTCTTCCCCTGTCTAGTATTAATTCTATAGTCTCGAAAGCTCGTTTGTGTTCAATAATTCTATTTCTATTATCTAATTCTTTGATGAAAGTAATCCCGGACGCAACAAATTCGTCAAGGTCGACCTGTTTCAAGAGCGTCTCCTCTCCGGTAGAAATTCTTCTCATGGTTTGTATAGTTTCTAAAGCTCGGTGAGATACCATTTTACAACTTTCCAGGAGCTTCCCCACATCAGTGAGCATATATTCCAGGTCATGTTCAGACCGAAATCTCTTCAATATTTCATTATCCTCTGGTTCGACCCGGCTTTTTCCTACAAGGTTGATAAATCCGACAATGGCTTCTCGGTATTCATCCAAGACCTGTAGATTCGCCAGTATCGCATGCAGCGGATTGTTCAGTTCGTGGATCAGTCCAGCTGCATGTAACCCTAGCCAAGCCAGTTTTGCAACCCGTACCTCGTCCAATTCTCCTAGCTCTTTCGTTTCCAATTTCTCTCCGTTTATTGTTGAAATAATGCTTCAGTAAATTCTGAGGCATTGAAAGGTCTCAGGTCATCCATTCGTTCCCCAATCCCTATGTATTTAACCGGTATACCAAGCTCATCGACAATCCCAATGATGATACCACCTTTAGCAGTTCCATCGAGTTTTGTTAACACAATGTCAGTGACTCTAGTAGCTGATCTGAACTCTTTCGCCTGAACAATGGCGTTTTGCCCGGTTGTTGCATCTAGTACTAAAAGAACTTCATGCGGTGATCCAGGTAGAACCTTCTCGCTTGTTCGTTGCATCTTGCTCAGCTCTTCCATAAGGTTCTTCTTTGTATGCAATCGCCCCGCAGTGTCGATAATTAGTACATCATATGCATTATTCTTCGCGTTGTTCACGGCTTCGAATAAGACAGAAGAAGGATCAGCACCTTCATGCTGTTTAACAAGCTCAACACCGACAACTTCGCACCAACGTTCTAATTGTTCAATAGCTGCCGCCCTATATGTATCCGCTGCCGCAACTAAGACCTTTCGTCCTTGATTAAGATGTAATTTTGCTAATTTTGCGATTGTTGTCGTTTTACCCGCTCCATTAACCCCTACCATAAGAATTACCTGGGGCTTCTCAATTAATTCATAGGTGGATTTCTTCGACGATAGTATTTCACAAATCTGTTGCACAAGGAGTTCACTGATGGTCTCAACCCGATCATGTCTATCAATGTGTGCATTTATTTTCTCGAGGAGTTTGTGGGTAGTACGAACCCCAAGATCTGCTGTTATTAGTGTCTCTTCTAGCTCCTCAATCATTTGATGGTCTACCGTTGTTTTTCCCTTCAGTAGAGCTTCTATTCGCTTTATAAAACCTCGTCGGGTTGCTTCTAACCCTTGGCGTAGTCGTTGAATGTAATTGTATTCTTCTTTGTTCTCTCTGTTCAGATCAGGAGGGCCATGTTCTTGCTCTGTTCTCTCGTCTTCGCTTTCCTCATCTTCTCGTGCTCCCTGTTCTTCAACGTCTTCCCGATGACTTGCAAGTTCCTCCAGGTCCACTGCTTTCTGTATTTCTGGACTCTGTTCTACTTTCAGTCCCTCGTCCACTCCAGTTTCGTCTTCCCGTTGTCTCCTTACATTACCTCGTCTTGACTCTTCTTGTTCTTGATCCTCTTCTTTATTTATTAGAATGAAAATAATAAGGATTAAGCAGAAAAGAACAGTGTAAATGAGGGAGAATAGGAGAAATTGGTCATCCATAACCATAGATTCCCACCTCTCGTAACCAAGATAGTTTGCTATGGATTCAAGTATATTCATGATGCTCTCTATCCTTGAGGCTCACTTTAGCCTTCGGTCGGTTGGGAAATCCCACCCAGAAACGTTTCGTTTGTAGTTGTCGGTGTAGAAAATGTCAACGAGAAAACTAATAGTACAGTATACATTCAGAATCGATTTTCTTGCTATGAATTAGTTCCTGTTACATGATGGTGACTTTTCTTATGTTGTCACCCCTGATAAATCTCCTCGTCAAGCAGCGTACTCTTCACACACAATCGAAGGAACGGCTCGAAAGATGTGGAGGAGGATAGTAAAATACGGAAAAAGAAAAGTCCTCCCCCGGGAGAGAACGGCGAGGAGCTTATTGAGGTTGTACCCTGCTCCGCTGAGCAGGGCATTGACCCGATCGCCGGAGGAGTGGCGATAG
This sequence comes from Deltaproteobacteria bacterium RIFOXYA12_FULL_61_11, assembly GCA_001799195.1. Lineage (GTDB taxonomy): Bacteria > Bdellovibrionota_F > JAHFAK01 > YA12-FULL-61-11 > YA12-FULL-61-11 > YA12-FULL-61-11. The sequence continues at coordinate 47,884 of MGSU01000091.1, forward strand.
AAGTTGCGATCCATGCGATGATCGGTTTTCAGATGGCCGATGATGGGTTCGACGGCGGCCCGACGTTTCCACCAGCGACGTTCCCACGCTGAAGGCGCCTTCTTCCTGCGATCGACGATGTGGACCTTCACCTCACCTTGGTATCCGGACCCGCGATAACCTAGATCGCAATACGCATGTTTGGGCGTCACCCCAGTCAACCGGCCGACCTGCTCAAGAGCTGCAGCCAAGGTGTGCCCATCATACGGGTTGTTGGGACACACCAAACTGCCCACACACCAATTGCCGACCGCGGTCGCCGCCACAGAAACATTGACCCCGAACTCGTACTTCTTGCGTAAGCGCGTAATTATCCCCACCCCGAGCAACAAACTTTCGTGATTTTGGCTCTCCTGACCAAGCCGAGGGTGCGTCGACGAGAAGACTTCATCGTATCCCGGTCCAACCGGCATGCGTGGGAACGGACGAGGTACGGTGGATGGAGGATCAGAGGGTGAAGGCCTGGACGAGCGGTGTATTGGCGGCGAAGGGCAGAAGCAGTTCGTAGTCCGCGAGGCTGGCGGCGTGGGGGAGTTTGGTGAAGAGGTAGACCAGGTAGCGGTAGGGATCGAGACCGTTCATCTTTGCGGTTTCGATCAGGGAGAAGAGGGCGGCCGAGGCGTCGGCCCCCTCGGGCACACCGGCGAAGAGCCAGTTGTTGCGGCCGATGACAAAGGGGCGGATGGCCCGTTCGACGGCATTGTTGTCGATTTCGACGTGCCCATTCTCGACGTAGCGGCTCAGCCGGGGCCACTGGTTGACGGTATAGCTGATCGCTTTGCCCAGGAGACTGGTCGGATCAACCTGCGGTTGGACCTCGTGGAGCAGGGCGCGCAAGCTCGTCAGGACCGGGACTGCTTCCGCTTGGCGGAGGGCTTTGCGCAGGTCCGGCGACAACGCTGCTTCGCGAGCCTTCTTCTCCACCGCGTACAGTTGCTGGAAGAGTTTGAGGAACTGTGCCGCCATGGTCGGTTTGCCCTTCTGTTTGCCGCTCTTATGTGCCAACTCGGCAAGGGCCACAAAGTTGCGCCGCGCGTGGGCCATACACCCATACAGGGTGAGGCCCGGAAGGGTCTCCAGCCGGTTGTAACCATCAAAGCCATCGCACTGGACCCCGCCGCGATAGCCTTGCAGGAACTCCACGGCCACGGTGCCCGAGCGAGTTGGCCGGTACTGGTAGAGCACGGCGCGCTGCTCGGGGACACCCCCGAGGAAGACCCACATGTACGAACGCTGCCGGGCGGTTCGCCCGGGTTCCTCCAGTACCTGGAGTACCGTTTCGTCCGCTCCGATCACCGGCCCCTCCAGGATCGCGTCCGCGAGTAGGTTGGGCAGCGGTTGCACCGCCTCACCCACCTTCATCGCCCAGGTGCATAAGGTCCGTCGCGTCACCTCAATCCCATGGCGGGCAAGGATCTTTTCCTGGCGGTAGAACGGCAGATGGTCACAGAACTTCCGGACCATCACGGAGGCCAGAAGGCCAGGGGTAGCGATCGACCGGGGGATGAGCTCCGGTTCCCGCGGTGCCATTTTCACCGCGGTGTCTTCGCTTCCCTCACAGCGAGGACACGCATACCCTTTGTGCCAATGAAGAGTGAGACAGAAATGGAGGTTAAGTTTATTGTAGAGGAGAGGGCGGGAAGGAGCACGAAGGATGAAGAAGCAAGAGAAGGAAGCAACGAGAGCCGGGTCACCGGAGGGAGACCGGAGGTC
>MGSU01000092.1 GCA_001799195.1 Deltaproteobacteria bacterium RIFOXYA12_FULL_61_11
GAGGCCGTGCTATATAACCAGGTCTTCATCCCCGCATATTGCCGACTCTTCGGTCAGGTGTTCCCCTCGGGCCGGAACTTCGCGGTCACGAAACAGGCTCTCGACGCTGCCAGGGGATGGAATCCCGGATCGGTCGGCGAAGACTACGAACTCGGCCTCCGCTTGCTCCAGGTAGGCCGAGGCCGGCTGCACTTCGATCCGCGGGCCTTGGCCTGGGAACTCACCCCCGCGGAGCTGCCCACTTGGTTCGGCCAACGCGTACGTTGGAACAGGGCGAACCTCGATTGCCTCGTGGAACACCTCAAGGCCCTCGGCCGACCCTTCTCGGCCTCCACCTGGCTGGCCGCTCTCCCTCACTTGCCCAATCATACCCTGGACATGATTCTCTTACTGGTCGCGGATCTTGCGTTCCTCTGCGCGTTGAGCATAACGCCTCCAGCGTGGACCGCGGTAGTGCCCCCCCTGGGGCTGTATTATTCCGTCCAAGCCGGGACTCATCTCACGGCCTTGAAGCGCCAAGGCACTGTCTCCCCGCGAACCATGCTCGCCGCGTTGCTGATGTGGCCCTTGTATTCCCACCTCATGCTCTTGACGCAAGGCTTTGCCCTGGGCGTGAAAGCACTGCGAGGACCGATGCGCTCGCGAGAACGCACGGTCAAGCGAGAAGGCTGAAAACGTTTTGGGCTCCCAAAGCCGTCAGGACTTTTCCGAGGAGGTGCCGGCCTCTGGGCCGCAGGTGCTGTCCTCGTAGAACTGGAAACGCAGCACATCGTCGAAGAAATCGAGCTTGTCCAGCGGCATGACCACCGAGGTGTTGATGTTCTTGAGGTGCCCGAGGATGCGCTTCATGAAGCGGAAGACCAGGGCATAGGTCACTGCGCACTCCACCTCGGTCTCGCCGAGCAAGCCGAAGACCAACTCGTCGCAGTGCTTGCAGGCCTTATACAACCGTTGGATTGCGTCCCGAGCCATGTCGGCCTGGGATTCCTTATAGGCCTTGATCGTCGGATCGAACGAGGCCTCCATCAATGCGAACAGGGTGACCAGCTCGGGGTAGAGGTGGTGCCGGGGAACTCGTCCACCACGGCAATAGAGTTGGTAGATGTTCTTGCCGTAATCACCGATACGTTCCCCGTCTTTGGCCAAGCGCATCAGGATAAGGCAACTCGTGACATTGGAGCGCGGATTGATGGTCAGGTGGGTGACGATGCGTCGACGGATACTTTGTTCCAAATTGTTGATCTCGTGATCGGTACGGTAGATTTCAGCGCGAACCGGTTCGGGATCCCTCTCCTCGAGCAGGGTTCGTAAGGCCAGGGTCGTGACCTTCCGCCCCTGGGCCAAAATACGTTCGAAGTCGGTCACAACCTCGTCGAAGAGCCGGTGTTCGTCGGCTTCCTTCCACAGCTTGAACAATTCCCTCAGCATCGCATACCTCACCGGATCGCTCGGTCGGCACGACCTCGCTTTTCCCTTCCCTCACCCTGCGAACAGCTCATAGACGCCGAGCAGGGCGAGCGGCAGGCCGAAATAGAAGGCCAGGATCATGATAATAGCCCATTTCTTGTGTTCGGTCGAGAACTCGGCAACCCGCTTGGCCAGGTAGAGGGGCAGGCGTCGGACGGCCGGCAGGGGATAGATGATCACGATGCCGCTGAGATTGAACAGGAAATGCACCAAAGCGATGGCCAAACCGTGGACATTGCCGGCCAGGGCTGCAAGGAGCGCGGTGACCGTGGTGCCGAGGTTAGCGCCCAAGGTGATGGGAAAGACGTGTTCGAGGGTAAGGATACCGGCGCCGGCCATAGGTACCAAGAGAGAGGTAGTGATCGAGCTGGATTGGACCAGGGCGGTGACAAGTACCCCTATGAGGATCGTCACGGAAGCGTTGAAAGAGAGGATTCGGTCGAAAAATTGTTCGATGCGTTCGACCATCATCGATCTGGACAGCTTCACCATGGCCCCCAGGGCCATGATGATCAAGAGGAAGGCCAGGCCGAGCAGTACCAGACCCGCGCTACGATCGGTACAACCGAGGAAGGAACGCACGACCCCTTCCAAACCCTTGGTCAGGGGTTTGACCAGGAACTGGATAGGGCCCTGGTAGGACATCCCGGCGCTACCGTAGAGCAGGCTTGCCAAGGAGGTCGCCAACGTTTCAAAACACCCGAAAGCGAGTTCGAGGGGCAGGAAGACCAGCACGCACAGGACATTGAAGATATCGTGGATCGTGGCTGCGGCGAAGGCCCTCCGGAACTCGACGTTGTTGCGCAAATACCCAAGGGAGACCAAGACGTTAGTGATGGTAGTACCGATGTTGGCGCCCATGACGATCGGAATGGCGTTGCCCACGGTCAAGCCGCCGGCTGAAACCAACCCGACGACCACCGAGGTGGTGACCGAGGAACTCTGGATGATGGCCGTAGCCACAATCCCGATGAGCAAGCCGAGGAAGGGATTGGAGGTCCACCCGATCAGGCTCACGGCGAAGTCGTGCCCGAGCAGGTGGAAGGCATCTCCCATCAATTTGATCGCCACCAGGAACAGGTAGACCAGCACAATCAGGGAGACGAGCCTGAGGTGAGTGGTCTTCTGCATCGCGACGACCTCGAGCCTATCGTATCGTTGTCGAGGTAGTCCAAGCCCTGGCTACTTAGCAAGGGAAAAGTCCACGGGAGCACGTGCTAACCGTCCACAGGCCCCTACGAGACAACCATGCTGACCGGTGAAGGATTAACTCTGAGGATAGGTATTCTCGACCGCAGTGAGCAGCCCGGCCATCTCCACCGCGACGAGGGCTGCGCTCCAACCCTTGTTACCGGCCTTGGTTCCAGCACGCTCGAGGGCTTGCTCGATGGTGTCCGTGGTCAGAACGCCGAAAGACACCGGCACTCCGCTCTGCAGCATGACCTGAGCGATGCCCTTGCTGACCTCGGCAGCGACATATTCGAAGTGTGGAGTGCTGCCGCGAATCACCGCGCCCAGGCAGATGATGGCGTCGAAACGCCCGGTCGCAGCCAAGCGAGAGGCCAGCAGGGGAATTTCAAAAGCGCCGGGCACCCTGGCCACGACCAGATCCTCGTCCCGCACTCCGTGACGATGGAGACAATCGAGCGCGCCACCGAGCAGGTGCTCAGATATCAACTCATTGAATCTGCTTACCACCATAGCAAAGCGCCGACCCGTTGCTTCGAAGGTACCTTCGAGCTGTTGCATGCATGCTCCTCCTCAGTCCAGGGAAGCCAGGAGATGGCCCAGCTTATCGCGCTTGGTGCGCAGATACCGATCATTGACCTCGTTGTGGCCGGTTTCTATGGGCAGCCGTTCGACGATCTGCAGCCCATAGGCCTGCAATCCGACGATCTTCCTCGGATTATTGGTCAGGAGTCGGATGCGTTGCAGGCCGAGTTGGACGAGGATCTGGGCCCCGATGCCGTAATCGCGCAGATCTGCCGGGAACCCCAACATCTCATTGGCCTCGACGGTGTCGAACCCTTGATCCTGGAGTGCATATGCGCGGAGCTTGTTGTCCAGGCCAATACCGCGACCCTCGTGCTTGCGCATGTAAAGGATGACTCCTCGACCGTCGTGATCGACCATACGCATGGCAGCATGGAGCTGGTTACCGCAATCGCAACGGAGCGAACCGAGGATGTCTCCGGTCAGGCACTCGCTGTGGACCCGGACCAGGACAGGCTCGGAGGTGGCTACGTCGCCTTTGACCAGGGCCAGGTGCTGCATCCCGCTGAGGATATTCTCGAAGAGAATGCCCCTGAAGTGGCCGTACCGGGTTGGTAGGTCGACCTCGACCACCTCTTTTACCAGCTTCTCGCGTCTGCTGCGCCAGGAGATGAGGTCTTTTATGGTGATGAGGTGCAGGCCGTGGTGCTCGGCGAACTGTTGCAACTCCGGGACCCTGGCCATACTGCCGTCCTCGGCCATGATCTCGCAGAGCACACCGCAGGGAGAACAACCCGCCAACCTGGCGAGGTCATAAGCAGCTTCGGTATGTCCGGCGCGGCGCAAGACCCCTTCGTTCCTGGCCACCAAGGGGAAGATGTGCCCTGGGCGGGCGAGGTCCTCGGGCCTGGTTCCGGGAGCGACCATGGCCTGGATGGTCTTGGCCCGGTCCGCGGCTGAAATTCCGGTGGTCGTGCCGTGCAGGTAATCCACGGACACCGTGAAGGGAGTCGTGTGCAAGGAGGTGTTGGAACTGACCATCATGTCCAGTTCCAATTCCCGGGAACGTTGCTCGGAAATGGAGACACAGAGCAAGCCCCGTGCTTCCCGAACGATGAAGTTGACCTTGGCTGCGGTGATGTGTTCGGCCGCGAGGATGAGGTCCCCCTCGTTCTCGCGGTCCTCGTCGTCGACCACGACGACCATCTCTCCCTGCCGTATCGCCTCGAGTGCTTGATCGATGCTGGAAAAATCGTGCATGGTCGCTCCTCGTTTGAGGTGTCTCGCCTGCCCCGATAGCAGAAAAAGGGTCAGGAGTCCAAAGAATTCAGTGCGACGCTCACCGTCTTGACTTCCACCAGGGGCTGGAGAATGCTTCGCGCCGCGAGAGGCCAGGGCCCCTCACAGTACCCAAGAGAAAGACCATGAAAAGGAGATGCCCAATGAAGTCAGTGATCCTCATACTCTTGACCGTTCTGCTCTCGGTGCTCGGCTGCACGAGCGAGGAGGAGAGTACCGGCGGGGGAGGATGCGAGGTGACCACGGGTTCGCAGCGCATTTGCACCTCGTATACCGCCGAGCTGCCCCAAGAGAGCCTCGAGGCCGCACAAACTGCGTGCCCGGGAACCTGGCTGGACAAGGGTTGTGCCGAGACTGCAGCCGATGGCTGGTGTGCGCTGGGTACCGGCGAGTCCATGGTCACCACCTATTATTATGGATATGAGGGCGCGGCCGAAGCGGCACTCGAACAGGCCTGCAGTGGAACCTGGACCGCCGGCGAAGGAGCAGAGGCTTCGGCGGATCCGAGCGAAGATCCTAGCACTCCGGACCCGAGTTCCGACCCGGCTGATCCGGACCAGAGTGCCGACTCGGTAGACCCCGAAACCAGCAATGACCAAGCACTCCCGGATCAGAGCGAGGACCCGGCGACTGCCGACCCCACCACCGATACGCCGGTTCCGACCGGAGAACGCACCGTCCTCGACGCCGGTGGATCTCCGGCCTGGCGCGCCGTGCCGGTCGGCCGTTGGCCCTCGATCGCGCTCGACGCTGAAGGCAAGGTGTACGTCGCCTATCAGGAATGGAAGAAGGACTCGCCCGATGCGGCGGACCACCTGCGCTTTATCACCAACAAGAGCGGGTCGTGGCAATCCGCGCTGGTCGACGGGGGGAATAGCACGGGGTACGGAACCAGCATCGTCGTCACCGCCGCCGGAACCGCCTTCATCGCCTACCTCGACGACGCCAGGGACACCGCGGTGGTGGCCAACAACGAGAGCGGCTCGTGGGAGAAAGAAGACGTCGGGGCCACCGGATCCGTGCCCGCGGCGAGCAAGAACACCGCGCTCGTCCTGGACGGTAATGGCATGCTCCACCTGCTCTTCGCCACCAAGACCGGTATCCAGCACGCCACCCGCGGCACCGACGGCGAGTGGACCACCGAAGAGGTTGTCGCTCTTTCCCATGGTGGCTATGCCGTGGCCGCAGACGCGGACGGCCAGGGCAAGCTCCACCTCTGTTACACCGATATCGGTGCCAGCAAGCTGACCTATGCCACCAACACCTCGGGAGCCTGGGCCAGTGAGTTCGTGGACCAGACCCTCTACGCTGGGTCGGTCAACGGCTTGGTCGTCGACGGGGACTCCAAGGTCCACTTAGTCTACATGGGTAAGTCGGCCACCGACGGAGAGGACGCGGTTCTCCACCTGACTAATGCCAGCGGGGCCTGGGTCCCTGAGGATATTCACCGCTTCCCGGCACCCCGGGCTGCACTGGAATACGCCCTGGGCCTCGCTGTCGACAGCACGGGCGCCCTGCACACGACCTACCTCGACCAAGCGGTCGGTCTGATCCACTCCACCAATGCCGGCGGGGCATGGGTCCAGGAAACCGTCGAGGAAGACGATACAACCGGTCACGTCTCGGCTCTCGCCATCGCCGCGGACGACAAGGTTCACATCGTTTACCACGACCGCACCGGCGCGGATCTGGTCTACATCGTGAAGTAAGCCCGACGATACTAGTACCGATCAAGGAACTCGTTCGTTCAACTCGCCCTATTTCCTCTCAGTACTACCAGACGCACGAAGCTTCCCGCCGCGGACCCTTAGGAGGGAAGGTTCTCGTAAAGAGGAAATTTTTCTCTTCGTGGGAGAAGAAAAATAATGGGTATATGCTTGAAATACCACACGCATCGTTGTATCGTGGAAAAACCTTCCCGGAAGGGACCTGACGTCATCACTGCGAGGTAGCGTGCCCATGACCCTGACGAAGGCTGATCTGATTGAGCGCATTTCCAACGGTTTGGGCCTCGAGGCGAGGCAGTCGAGCGATATCCTCGAGTATCTCATCGAAACCATCAAGATCGAACTGATCAAAGATGGCGACATTTCCATCTCCGGTTTCGGCCGCTGGTCGACCCGGAAGAAGAATCCCCGCGTAGGGCGTAATCCCAAAACCGGAGAAGAAGCCCTGATCAGCGCACGGCGCGTGGTCACCTTCAAACCGAGCAAGATCCTGCGCGACGTCATCAACGAGTGACACCCTCGCTCGGCGAGCGTATCCGGCTCGTTCCCTGCGCGGCTCCCTCAATCCTGATCGACGCAGTACTCGTCGGCAACGGCCCAACCTGCGGGACGATAGCAGTAGTTGGTCGGTTCCTTGTCGCTGACCCCACACAATTCACCGTCATCACTCAGGAAGAGACTATCGGGTTCGAGGGACCCTTGGTAGAAGACCATCTCGCCATCGAGCTCGCAGTAGACCTGGTGATAGACGGCCTCGTGTTGCGTGGTACAACGCGGCGATCGGGGGAAGAGTACCCCTACGACCGTGGTCGAGCCACGTTTGCGGGGGAGGCACGTCTCTCCTTCTTCGGGCAGGACGTAGAGTGCTGGATCGAGCGCCTGCTCGGAACCGACTTGATCGGCAGTCACCGGTGGCTCGACCGAGGCCGGAGGAGTTGGTATCGTTGGCGTGGAGACGGGTGGGCGTGGGGTTCCAGGAGGCACAGGGAGGAGGGCACTATCGCCGCTCTGAGAACGGGCGGCCTCCTGCCCCTGGCACCCTTGGAGGAGCACCAGGAGCAAGAAGAGGCTCCAGAGTCGACCAAACATCCTGCTCATTGGCTTTCTCACCGCAAGCACCGATCGTCAGCATGGTAGCACGGTTGTATGGAGGACCCAACCCTCTCGTGCCAACACCCGCTCTTGCCTCCTCGAGTTCGCTGCGCTAGGGTTCGGGGTTCTTTCATCCTCGGCAAGGGAGGTTGCGTTCGTGATGATGCAAGGCAGACCCGAGGCCACGCTACGGCTTGTCCTTCTCCTCATCCTCTGCTCCTGCACCTGGCAGCGTTCGACCGAGCAAGGGGAGAGGTCTGTTCCGGCAGCGGGAGGCCGAGACCGCCGGCCGCCCCTCGAATGTCATCGTCGGCCGGGAGAGTCTACCTCCAACCAGTTCCCCAGCTTGTCCCCTCGCGGGGAAACTCCCTGTTTCCCGACCTGGCCCGCCGAACTCCAACGCAGAACCCTGCCCATTGTCCGTTCCTTTCAGGGGGAACTCGGACTCTATGTCCGCGTCATCGGAAAACGTGGGGTCTATGATCTTCATGCTCAGAGCCCCTTCTATCTAGCCTCCACGGTCAAGGTCCCGCTCCTGGTTGCGCTTCTCCACGAAGCCAGAGAGGGCAATCTGGATCTCCGGCAACGCATTACCCTCAGCCGGGAACACTACCGCGACGGTGGACACCACCTGATGGCCCTGCCCGAGGGCACCGAACTCAGTCTCGAGGAAGTCGCCTCCTACATGGTCGAGAAGAGCGATAACGCGGCTACCGACCTCCTCTTCGACCGTCTTGGCGTCGAGCGGGTCAACCACCTCGTGCGCGAGCTCGGTTTTGCCGAACTCGGTCCGCTGCTGCCCATGCTCGAGGTCCGGCGAGCGGTCTGGGGGTTCCTCGAACCAAGAGCCCGGAGTTTCACCGCCAAAGACTTCATCGACCTCTGGTTGGCAAAAACCCCGGCGAAGAGGGTCGCCGTCTTCAATGGCAAATTGCGCCCCCGGGGGACCTTTACCGTGGCTGAGCTCGACCGGGCGTTCGCCGCATTCTATTCCAGCGGCTACAACACCAGCACCCTCGAGGCCTTTGCCGGCTTTCTCGAACGCTTATACCTACGACAAGTCCTCGGTGATCCTTACGACGGCAAGGTCCTCAACCTGATGGGCCGTTGCGAGACGGGCGCCAACCGGCTGCGCAAGCACTTTCCTCCCCAAGCGACCTTCGCCCACAAGACCGGGACCCAACACCAACTCGTCGTCGACCTCGGTCTCGCTGAGCTCCCCTGTGTGCAAGGTGTGCTGATCGCCGCCTATGCCAGGAAGTTCAAAACTCGCACAGGGGGGGATGCGGCCCTGGCTTCCCTCGGCCGAGCTACCCTGCAAGCCCTTTGCGGAGAGTAACGCAGGCCTCACGGCCGGGGTTGCAATCCTGCCTTCGATGGCCCATACTGCGCACCATTGCCCGTCCCGCGGGCACTCCGGCGAGAGAGCGACGAACAGCACCATGACCGACACCATCAGCCAACTCGAGCACCAACTCGCCTACCGGAAAAAACTGCTCGAGATCATCAACAAGGTCCACAGCACCGAACCTATCGGTGCCTCTCTCATGACCGTGACCGAGGAGATCACCGCGCTCTTCGGGTGCCAACGGATCACCCTCTACGTCGTCGATGCGACCACCCGGGAGCTGGTCACCCAGTATAAGTCCGGAGACACCCTGGGCAGCTTCCGTCTCCCCATCTCGCCGGAGAGTCTGGCCGGCTATACCGCCTATCGATACAAGGTCCTCAACGTCAAAGACGCGTATGACCAAGAGGAACTACACTCCTATGATCCCCGCTTGCGCTTCTATACCGATTGGGACAAGAAATCCGGGTTCCGCACCAAGCAGGTCCTCGTCGTTCCGGTCATCTTCAAACAGTACCTCTTCGGCGTGCTGCAGTTCCTCAATAAAACCGACGATACCCCCTTCACCGAGCAGGACGTCGTCGCGGCCAAAGAATTGTCCGACATCATCGGGGTGGTGCTGCACAACAAGTCCACCCAGCGAGGACAACAACCCGGGCGCTTCGATTACCTCCTGGCCAACAACCTGGTGACCCAACAAGAGCTCGAAGAGGCCATGTTGGCGGCGCGCAAGCGTCACTGCACCATCGAGACCGTGCTCATGGAACAGTACGAGGTGCCCAAGGCCGAGATCGGCCGCACCCTGTCGCAATATTACCACACACCCTTCGTCGAGTTCGACGCCTCGGTGCAACGGCCCTCTGCCCTCCTCCAAGAGCTCAAGGTCCCCTTTCTCAAGAATAATCTTTGGGTTCCCCTCGGCGTCGAGCACGACGAGATCCTGGTCGTGATCGACAACCCCATGGACCTGCGGCGCAAGGACCTCATCGGCTCCCTCTTTCCCCGACAAGCCATCCGCTACAACGTGTCCTTGCGCGAAGACATCCTCAAGTTCGTGGACCACTTCTTCGCTCCGCGCGACCAGATCCACAACCTGGACGCCATCATGGAGCAGCTTGACGTGGCCCGCACCGACGAGGATCGGCAAGACGGCGATCAGCTTGACGAGAGCGACAGCGCCGTGGTCCAATTCGTCAACCGCATCATCCTCGATGCCTTCGAGCGCGGCGCGTCGGATATCCACATCGAACCCTCGCCTGACCGCGACGACGTGATCGTGCGTATCCGGATCGACGGCGATTGTCAGGAATACAACCGGGTCCCCTGTAAATACCGCAACGCCATCGTCTCGCGCATCAAGATCATGTCCAACCTGGACATCACCGAACGCCGAAAACCGCAAGACGGCAAGATCAAGTTCAAGAAACTGCTCGGACGTTCCATCGAATTGCGCGTGGCTACCATCCCCACCCAGGGCGATGTCGAGGACGTGGTCATGCGTATTCTCGCCTCGGGAGATCCCATTCCTCTGGGGCAGCTCGGGTTGTCCACGAGCAACAACCAGCGCCTGGCCGAATGCATCAACAAACCCTATGGCATCATCTTCGTCTGCGGCCCGACCGGGTCGGGTAAGACCACGACCCTGCACTCGGTGTTGCGGCAACTCAACAGGGTCGAGACCAAGATCTGGACCGCCGAAGACCCGGTGGAGATTACGCAGAAGGGGCTGCGCCAGGTCCAGGTCAAGCACGACATCGGCTTCAATTTCGCCACTGCAATGCGTTCCTTCCTCCGCGCCGACCCCGACATCATCATGGTGGGAGAAATGCGCGACCAGGAAACCACCAAGATCGGCATCGAAGCCTCCCTCACCGGGCACCTCGTCCTTTCCACCCTGCACACCAACAGCGCCCCCGAGAGCGTGACCCGCCTCCTGGACATGGGCATGGATCCCTTCAACTTCGCCGATGCCATCCTCTGCATCATGTCCCAACGCCTCGTGAAGACCCTGTGCAAGACCTGCAAAGAACCCTATCATCCCGACAAGGCCGAATTCGACCAACTCGTCCTCGAGTACGACCCCGACCAATTCGCCAAGAATCTCGCTCTTCCCTATACCGAGGATCTGCTGCTCTACCGGGCGAAGGGCTGTAAACAATGCAGTCAGAGCGGGTACAAGGGCCGGCTGGGTATCCATGAACTCTTGGTCGGCACCGACGAGATGAAAATCCTGATCCAACGCCGTTCGCCGGTCGATGAGATCCGCCACCTGGCCGTCGACCAGGGCATGCGTACGCTCAAGCAGGACGGTATCGAAAAAGTCTTCAAGGGGCTGTGCGACATGCCGCAGGTACGCAGGGTGTGCATCAAGTGAACGCGCCGACTCCACCCACACGGTTCGTCGGAGAACCATGAGAGCCGCCCTTGCCCTTGGCCTTCTCTCCATGCCCCGGGGCCTCACCCTCGAGGTGAGTGGGGTCTCCCAGCGTAGCACCGTACCCCTCACGCACCTCTCCCTCCGGGGATGTTTCTGTCCCCAAGCCGAACTCATCGACCTTCCCGAAACGATCGAACTCGTGCTCCACCTGTCGCGCAACGGTGGCCAACTCGCGCTGTCCGGCCGATTGCTGGACCGGATCGGGCCCTCTGCCGAACGAGGCCTGGTCCTGCTCTTCTCCCAACTGAAGGAAGACCAGCGAGAGGTCGTGTTCGGCCTCCTGAGGGAACGTGTCACCCACTTCCTGGCCCTGGCAGCTCAAGGTACCTGCACCTCCGGTCAACCCTTGCTGGCCACCATCGAGGGCGACCTCGTCCAGGTCGAACTGCAGTACCTCGACGCAACGTTCTGCGTCGTTCAGACCGCGGGTGAGTTGCCTGCCGCGACCCAAGTCGTCCTCCATTTCTTCGACACCGACACCTTCGAACCATTCGAACTCAGCGGCATGGTCAGTTCCTGCGAGACCCGCGAGGGTGAAGGCTTCTTGACCTTCGACCACGCGGTGCGTTTTCCCGCCGAACTCGGTCCACTCCTGCCGCGGGTGGAAAATTGGCTCAAGGTCCTCATCGGCCAGCTCCGAGACCGCAGGGACTTCGAAGAACAAGTCGAGCAGCTCGATCGCACCCTTTCCACCTATGTGCCTCCACCTCCGATGGTGCAGAGCGAGGAACCTGAGGAGCCCTCTCCGGTCCTTGCTCCCGAAGATCTGCTGGCCTCGAACCGACCTACCATTTCGAAACGGCTGCTCTGGGTGGTGCTGCCCCTCCTCGCGCTGGTCCAATTCTTCTATGCCATGGAACCCTTCGAAATGCTTCTACCTTTCGAAGTGCGCGAAGAAGCCGTTGGTCAGGGCTCTTTCCAACCGGTCCTCGAACAGGATGCCCGCGAAGAGGTACGCCGGCGCAATAGAACCCTCCATCGCCCCCTCAAGGAAAGGTCCGAACCGGTCGTGGAGTTCGAGGTCCGTTCGGTACTAAGACCTCCCGGCCCAGGGGATGGCAGACCACGCCTCCCTCGCACGACCGAAGAATTTTCCGCGGCGAGAGAACTGCTCAAGCAGCGCCGAGAAGAACTCCGCCACACCACCAATCCTCGTTTGCGCCGCCAACTCGAATTCGAGCTCTTCCGGGCCGAAGCGTTGCTCGAACAGCGGGGTCGGCGATGAACCCGGACCGGCGCAGGGGCTTCAGCCTCATCGAACTGATGGTCACCCTCGGGGTGACCAGTCTCCTGGCCATGGTGGTGATGCAAGCGGTGGGGGACTACCGCCGCTTGATGTTCGACCAGGAAAAGCTCGGTCATACCCGAGCAGAACTATCGGCTTCCCTCAAAATGATCCGCTTCGACCTGCAACAGGTCGGCAGCGACCCCAGCCCAAGGCGATGGGACAGCTACCAGTCCCCCGGCTTCGCCCTCGGTCGGCTCACCGACACCTTGTCCCTGCCGCGAGGTGTGTTGCCCCTGGGGGTGGACAGCGTCCAACTCTTCTCCTACCGTCCTTACGACCAGGACGGAGATGGCCTCCTCGGAGGGAGCGAAGGTCTCTGCACCACGGTGACCAGGATCGACGACGAAACCTTCACCTCGAG
>MGSU01000093.1:0-11973 GCA_001799195.1 Deltaproteobacteria bacterium RIFOXYA12_FULL_61_11
TGCAAGCAGATTTGTCGGCATTCAGGATCTTCCCACTGGGGCAGCACCAGGTCGGCGTGCTGCCGGAGAGACATTGGGTACTGGCCGACCCCGTGGGCTTCGCGTACTGATTGCAATAGAGCCCGCTCCCGCAGGGGGAGAGCGTCGGCGGATCGATACAGGCGGTCTTGGTGTCGTTGAGGAGCTTCCCGCTCGGGCAGCACCAGTTGGCCACCCCGGCAGACAGACACTGCGTACTGGAGGCGCCGCTCGGTTTCGAGGCCGAGGTGGTGCAATACAGACCACCGCCGCAGTTTGCCAGGGTCGGTGGGTCGACACAGGCGGTTTTGGCGTCGTTGAGGATCTTGCCGCTGTTGCAGCACCAACCAGGACTGCCCCGCCACAGGCACTGGTGGGTCTCTCCGCTGGGCCGGGGTTCGGTGACGCAATACAGCCCCACCGCACAGGGGTCCAGGGTCGGAGCGACCGAGGGATCGATGCAGACGTTCTTCGCGTCGTTCAGGACCTTGCCGGCCGGACAGCACCAGGCAGGGGTTCCATTCGACAGGCATTGTTGCTCGGCCGCTTCGCCCGGCCTGGTGGTGGGAGTACAATAGAGTCCGGTACTACACGGTTGCATGGGCGGATCAATACAGGCGGTATGGGCCTCGTTCAACACCTTCCCAGGATCGCAGCACCAGCCTACCGCACCGCCGGTGGCGTGTTGGCATTGGTGGGCAGGGCCGGTAGGCTGGGATTCTTGGCAGGAAAGCCCCCCGCCGCAGGTCGGCAGCGCGGGCGGAGCTTCGGGCGCGACGCACGAATTCCTGGCCGCGTTGAGGACTTTGTCGGCCGGGCAACACCACGTGTAGTCCCCGAGGATGTTGATGCACAGTTGGCCGTACCCACTGGGTATCTGGTCGGGCGTACAGTACAGACCGTCTCCGGCGGGATGATTGTCACACAGGGGAAGGACCTCGGCGCCGAAACCGGGTTTGACGCAGGCGGTCTTGGCCTGGTTCAGGGTACGGTCGGTCGGGCAGCACCAGAACTCGGTCGGCCCGGCTCCCATGCAGTGGGTCCGCCATCCGCGGAGAGCGGATGAGGTGATGCATTCCAAACCGGCTGGGCAGGCTTCCAGACCGCCACCGACAACGACCGGCACCTCGGGATTCGCGCAGCGCTTGGTTTTGTTGGTAAGGGTCGCTGCACAATCGAAGGCGGTGAAGCCCTCCTGGAAACAAGCCTGGCAAGCCCCCCTGGCCTCCTCGGAGGAGAGTTGCTGGTCGCACTGGGAGGGCGTGGTCAAGAAAGCCTCGGTACAGGCGTCTTCGCGACACGAATACATCTGGGGCGTCCCGCCGAACATCATCTGGACGCCGATCCAGCCGAGCTCCAGAGTACCCGCGTCACTTGAGGCGAATTTCTTCCAGGGCCCACAGTCGCAGTACATGCTGGTAAGGGTCTCCCCTTCGAAGACCGTATAAAAGGTACCGCCGCTGTCCCAACAATTGGTGCAGAGCACCTTCTTGGCAGCTTCCTCCGCGGCCCAAGCGTCCGCGAGGCCATCGCACATGCTGCGCGGCAAGGGCTGGGCGTCCGCGAAACGCGGGACGAAGCTCGGCCCCGTGGAGGCTTGGTCCGAATCCAGGGTGATCCCTCGACACCCCAGCAGGGTCACGGCGCTCGCCAATGCGATCAGGTACGTCCTCATACTTCCCCCCTCCACTACGCTCAGAAAACCGACCACCAGGATTCCGCCGACCCCGGGGTTCAGTTCGCCCAGGCAGGTTCCAACCCGGACCACTTCACGTTGTTGGGTTCGCGCCAATCGAGCCGGCAACAATGAACCCCATCGGCGAAATCGACGAACCCCAGCGAGAGGTTGATCGAGGCCGTGCCGCTCACGGGTTGGGCGTTGCAGTGCGACCTCGAGACGCCGCAGACGTTGAGCTGCATGCAGTTGCTGTGCGGGATGCTCGAGCACTTGGTCGGATCGTAGACCTGGGCGCTCGGTGGATTGACACAGGCGGTCTTGGCATCGTTGAGGACCTTGCCCAGGTCGCAGCACCAGCCCGGGGTCCCAGCCCAAATGCACTGGTGCGCGGAACCGGTCGGCTGAGTGCGCACGCAATAGAGTCCATGGCCGCAGGCGACGAGTTCGTCGGTGTCGGCAGGAGGATTGATGCAAGCGTCCCGGGCATCATTGAGAACCTTGCCGCTCGGGCAGCAGTGGTATTCGGTACCCCAGGCCGCATCTTGGCAATGTCGGTCCCATCCCGTCGGCTGCCGTTGCGAGGTGCAGTGCAGCCCACTTGGGCAGGTCGGAAGGGTTTCGCCGCCACCAGGAGCCGGATCGGTGCAACGGAGGTTGGTGTTGTCCCAAGTCTTATTTGCACCACAGTTACAGGTCGAGTTGCTCCAGGTACCCGATGCGCGCAAACAATGAGTACACGTGTTACCGGTGGAAAAACCGATCGGGGGGGGGGGAGTCACTGAGGCGCAACTTGGATGAATGCAACCCTGGCCGATCTCGAAGGTATAGGTCGCAGGGCAGGTGCAGGCGCGCCTCGGGGTGCGGGTCACGACGTAATCGGCAGTACCGCCGGTGCTGGAACAGCGGCTGGCGCAAGCTTGGTCGTCGACACAGGAGTGCGCCCCATCGGGCAGGGTGTCGACCGGCGCGGCCGGGTCGAGGCAGCGGGACTTGTCGTCCGAGAGGACCTTTCCCGCCGCACAGCACCACATGCCGTTCCCAACGAGGTTGATGCAGGTTTTCTCATACCCGGAGGGCCGGCGATCGCTGGTGCACTGGAGCCCATCGCCGGCGGCGTCCTGATCGCACAAGGGTAAACCCTCGGCACCGATGTCCCGCAAGACGCAGGCGGTCTTGGCCGCGTTCAGCGTGCGGGTGGTCGGGCAACAATACTCATGTTCCCCGGCTCCCCCGAGACAGTGCGTGGCCCAACCGCGGAGCGCTGCCCCCTGGGTGCACTCGAGTCCCTGGGGACAAGGTTCGAGCTCGCCCGCCTGTTCTGCTGGGGGCGTCGTGAGGTCGAGACAGTGCTTGAGCTTGTTGGCCACGGAGAACGCGCAATCGAAATGTTTCCCGGCTTGCAGGCACTCCTGGCAGGCGGTCTTGGCTTCCTCTGCAACGAGCTCCTGGCACACCGCAGCCGTGGTCACGGTAGCAGTCGGGCAGACCTCGTCGCGGCAACCGCCGACCGTGGGATTTGCCCCGAAGAGGGAGGTGACCCCGATCCAACCCATTTCCAGATCGCTGTGCTCGTCCATGGCGAAGTGCTGCCAGGCAGGGCAGTCGCAGTAGACCGCTGCGAGCTCAGCGCCCTCGACCCGCTGGTACATGGTGCCGGCGCTCTCATAACAGTTGTTGCAGACCACGCGCCAGGCCCGCCCGATGTCGGTACCATCTTCCAAACCGTCACACATGTTGCGCGGCAGCACGGTATCGCCGGTACCGAAGCGCGGGGTCAAGCCGGGCGAAGACTCGTCCTCTCCCGCATTGATGGAAAGTCCGCAGGAAACCAGCCCCATGAGCGCACAAAGGGCGAACAGGGAGACAACCATATTGAAGTTCTTCATGAAACCCCCCACGAGTCCTCGAGCCCCTCCAGGATACCGCACATGACGCGCTGTGGCAAGACCGGGCCGCTTTTCTTTCTCAGGCAGGGACCATAGCACTATTGCAGAAGAGGTGCAATCCCCTCACGGCCACGTGCGTGGGCTTGGATTTCCCGTCCAGGGGCCTCGCCTGCCTTGACAGGTGCGAAGGGGTTTGTTTGGATGCCCTCACACTGTAACTCCAGGCTGAAGGAGGATTTTCGTGAGCAAGGATTTGGTCATCGGCATTATCGGCGGCACCGGGTTGACCCGGATGGACAACCTCGCGGTCACCGAGGAATTGACCGTTTCCACCCCGTTCGGACCGCCCTCGGACGCTATCCTCAAAGCCAAGATCTGGGGCCGCGAGGTGTTCTTCCTGCCCCGGCACGGCCGGGGGCATCGCATTCCGCCGCATCGCATCAACTACCGCGCCAACGTGTTCGCGCTCAAGTCCCTTGGGGTCGAGATCATCCTCTCGGTCTCGGCGGTCGGCAGCATGCGCGAGAGCATCGTCCCGGGCCAACTGGTCTTCCCCGACCAGTTCCTCGATCGTACCAAACAGCGGCCGGGTACCTTCTTCGACGAGGGACTCGTGGCTCACGTACCGTTCGCCGATCCTCTCTGTCCCCATCTCCGGGCCAAGCTGACCAAGGCCGCCGAACGCCTGTCCATCCCGCACCACACGGGTGGCACCTATGTCTGCATCGAGGGTCCCCAGTTCTCCACCCGCGCCGAGAGCCTCTTCTACCGCTCCCTCGGCGTCGAGGTCATCGGCATGACCAATGCCACCGAAGCTCGGCTGGCCCGTGAGGCCGAATGTTGCTATGCGACCATCGCCCTGGCCACGGATTACGACTGCTGGCATACCTCCGAGGCCTCGGTCTCGGTCGAGGCCGTTATGCGCCTCTTCGCCGAGAACGTGGAAAAGGCGAAGTCGATCATCAGCGAGGTGGTCAAGGACCTCGGTCCCTACGATTGCCCCTGCCGCAGCGCCTTGGCCAACACCATCACCACAGAACGCGACGCCATCGACCCCGAGGTCGCCCGGCGGCTTGCTCCGCTGGTGGGCAAGTATCTGTGAGCAAACGCTGCCGAGTCCCTGTCGGGGCTACTCCTCTCGCTAGGTATCGGACGATCCTGCACGTTCTCCTGTTCGGCCTGCTCGTTCTCGGCATCCTGGCCTGCACCGAACCCATCGTCGCGCCGGAAGAACCCGTCGACTCGCCGCTCATCCCCGGGCCTGTCCCCGAGCAAAGCCAAACCACTCCCGGTGAACCCGAGCCGCCGATCCCGGTTCAAGCTTCGGTGAGCGCCGATGCGCAGGAACCCGAACCGCAACCGGTCGTCCCGGTCCCTCCAACCTGCACCGGTGAGTACGCCTACCTGCACGGCGACCTGTGGCCATACTGGTACAATATGCGCGTGGCCTGCGACCCGGAGCACCGTGCATGGTGGCGGTGCGAACGCATCGAGGGTACGGGCGCTCCCGCCTGTGCAGGCGATAAAGACCGCTACGAACACTGCATCGCCGAATGGAACGGCGGCCACTGCATGGCCGGGGTCTACGCTCCCTCCGACACCACGGGATGCTGGGTGTGTCCTGAGAAATGGCCGCAGGGGCGTTGCGACACGAGGACCTTCGACTACGACGCTCCGGAAATCTGGGGTACCTACTACGGGGTGCAATGGTCGTCGCACACCAACCTGCATCGCTTCCTGACCCTGAAGGTCCAGGCGTCAGACGGCGGTTTGATCGCGGCGTTCTCCTCCTGTCCCGGCGACGAGGAGTGCTACATGAAGGGGTTGGACAATCACGGACCCGGTCCGGCCCCGCAAGGCTCTATCCAGACCCACCCCGACGAGGATCGCTTCACCGCCCGTTTCGGTTCCTTCGCCTGCATCAGGCTCCCCGGGAACACGGCACTCACCTTGAAAGCCTCGTGGATGAACGAATTCTGCCACACGTGCGCCGAGGATTACCCGAGCTTCCCGCACACACCGTGTTGGACGGCCGACCTGCCGTTCACCTTCGAGGCCGGCTACCATTATCTCTGGACCGAGCGAGGGATTGAACGCTTGCCCGGATGTGCTGGACCTCCGGAGGACCTCGCCGCCCGTTTCCCCGAGGCCCGGTGCTCGACCGAATAAAGGACGCCCAGACTATTCCGCAGGAAGCGGAGCCGTCTTCTCCATCCAGTGCTGCCACTGCGGCAGAGCGCGTGCTTCGGACTTCCCGAGCAAGCCCTTCCGCAGCTCCGGACCCGCCCCGCCCGCAATGGCCAAGTCGACCCAGGTCGAAAAGCGCGGTTCGGTGAAGAGTTCGGGCCGGGAGAGGACCTGCCGCGCGCAGATCGTCACCTTCGTGCGATCCCCCGAACGGAGCAAGGCCTCGACCAGGCCGGGCCATTCTTCCTTGCCGCGCACATCCTCGCGCCAGAGCAACAAGCGAGCGAGCACTTCGTAGGCCAACCGATGCGAGGCCAGGGCTTCCTCGACCCACCTGCCCCAAGCCGGCTCGGCGACGACCCAAGGGTGGACGAGCACCGATTGTAATGCCAACCGCCCTTGGGCCTTGCACAATGCGGTCACCAGCGTGGACCAACCCTCGACCCGTTTCGCTCCTGGCAAGGCTAACAGCTCGGCCACATGCTCGTCGCCGAGCGTTCCTGCCCGCCAGGCCTTGCCGACCCTGTCAGCCCAGTCGGAGAGGTTCAGCGCTTCTGCAGAGGCAAAGAGCACACAGAGTTCGGCCGGGTCACGTGTTCTCGAAGCTCGGTCGATCCCGCCGAACAGGGCGACCGCACCGGGCCTCCGCAAGAGGTCGAGCTTGGATCCGCGCGGATAGGTCGAGCGGTCGAAGAGGGGTGCAATAGCCTCGAAGGGGCAGAAGTTGAATACGCCCCAATCTATTCCGGCACGGCGGTAGAGTTCGCAGAGGTTGTCCCGCGCTGCTGCCCGTTCTTCGGACCTGGATGCCCGATGGTAGCGCTGGAGAGCCGCCGTATAGGCATCCCAGTTCGGTTCGCACGCGTCGGTCTCCTCGGGCAGGGGTTTCCCGGGCGAGAAAACTCGGGCCCCCTGGAGTTCTTGTGCCAACTCGCGCAGACGGAGACGGGTGCGCTCCCAGTGCTCTTCGTCCTGCTCAGGCGTGGCCAAGGGCGAGAGTTCCTCACCGGCAGTACCTCCGGTGAGCGCCCGGGCCAACAAGACGGCGAGGGGGAGGTTGGGCAGACCGAAGCCGGTCTCGGGATCATGGCCGGCTGGCCCGAGGTCGGTGGCCGTGGCTTCGAGCACCTGTCTGGCTTGCAGCGCGGTGAGGGTCGGCGCGACCTTGAACAGGATTTGGAAGGCGGCGCTGACCATAGGAGCGGCCGCAGAGGTGTTCGCGAACAGGCCGAAGGGGGTGCGCACGCGCTTGTCCGCCGGTGCTGCGAACGCAACGGCAGGTCCGAAATTACTGGTCAGGGCGTAGTAGCGGTCGAGTTGGAGCCCTTGGTTGGTGACCCCGACCACCTGGCGGAGAGTGGTCGGGAACCAGTCGGCGAGCACGGCCTCGTTGCCCATGGCCCAAACGAAGAGGGTGCGGTTCTGCGCCCTGATCCGCCCGAGCAGGTCCTGCACTCTGGGAGAGGCTCGGTCGTGGAAGTACGAGGTCGAGAGGTTGACCACGCGAATGTCCGGGTCGGTCAAAACTTTCTCGAGGAACTCGGCCAACAGGGCATCGTACGCCGCATCCAACGCGGTCCTGTCCTCCGGGGCTATCCCCGCCAATCCGGGCGCGTAATCGAAATAATGGTGTTTGACCGACCAGGGCGGCGCAAGCGAAGCCCGCCGGTCGAGCGAGGTCTGCAGGCCCAGAACATGGCTGGCATGCTCGGCGCCCAGCTCGTCGTTCAGAACCGGGGGACCTGCAACAGTGGGTTTGAGAGGGGGGTTGAGGGTTACCACGGTGAGCGGTGCGAAGACCGGGTGCGCCGGAAGTTCGCCCTTGTCGAACTGCGCGGTCTGCACCGGCTGGTGCTGTTCTTCCGCGGTGAGGTAGAGGTCCCAGTCCGAGTGCAGCAGGGCCTGGGCCCAGTACCGCGGGACCTCCTCGACGACGTCGGAGAAGGGACAGCCCGCGGGGGCCGGGAGACCTGCCGGAGGCGCCTCACCGAAGAGGAGACCGGGCAGGAGCAGCGCGAGGAACAGGGCGGTGCGGGTCATGGACGCTAACACGTCAGTTCTTCTGTCCCGACCATAGCAGAGCCCGGGGCGGTTGCGCGAGTCTACATTTGGAGGCACTCTTCGGCGGGTGTATCGGAACCGATACGCTTTCGCGCACCACAGAATCCTTACTGTATGAAAATACAGATAATCACTGTGGCCCAAGAATTGTACTCGACCTCACCCAAGCAACGGAACACCGTCGCAACCATGATCCTTCGGAG
Source organism: Deltaproteobacteria bacterium RIFOXYA12_FULL_61_11 (assembly GCA_001799195.1). Classification (GTDB taxonomy): domain Bacteria; phylum Bdellovibrionota_F; class JAHFAK01; order YA12-FULL-61-11; family YA12-FULL-61-11; genus YA12-FULL-61-11. The sequence continues at coordinate 8,034 of MGSU01000093.1, forward strand.
GAACCCATGAAGAAGCTCGCACTCACCCTGGCTCTGTTGAGCTGCTCGGTAGCTCTGGCGGCCCACGAATCGGACACCGTCTCGGAGATGAAGCGGCAGCGCGAGGTGCTCAACGCCCTGCGGGTACCCACCGTGGTGCTGGAAAACCTTCTCCACAAACGAGAGTTCCTGACCGCGAACACGGTCGAGGAGGGGATGTTCGTCACCACGCTGTTCAGCCTGCGCCAGACCTATGACCTCGCGCTGGACGACACGAAAGTCGTCCGCTCCTTCAAGGTGAAGGGAGGAGCCATCGGCCGGGTGATCACGGTGCAGCGCGATCGCGCCCGGGTCGATTTCTGGATCGAATTCCCCGGCGAGGAGTGCCGCGACCTCCAACTCAACGGGTGCATCTACCAGTTCAGCATGTGGAACGGCGAACGCGCCACCTCGCTCAAGGCTCTGACCGAGGCAGAATTCTATCGTTGCACGGGCTACACCCAGCAACAAGTGAACGAGATCTTGATCGACGAGGACCAGGGTCGCGGGTAAGGACCCCCCAGCGTACCGGCCGGACTTTCTCGGATGCTCGTGCCAAAAATCTTGATAGCCTCGCCTGCTCGAACCTGCTATGCTGCTCCATCCCGAAGTAACTACAACGACGATCTTCGACGAGGATCGGGACAACTCTTCACGACGAGGTGATCCATGTTTCTCACGCGTTTTCTTTGGATTGTGTGCGGTGTGGCACTTGCCTTGGGTTGCCAGCCGACCGGGGAGAAACCCGATGAATCTGGTGAGAAGCCGACGGACGTCAGCCCCGACAGCAGCGAAACGGCCCCACCGGCCGAGGCACCGATCATCAACGCCGTCCTCGGACATGAAGCAATGGATGGATCGATCGGCGACGCGCTCGTCGTTCTCGGGCGCAACTTCGGACCGAACTGCACGGTCGAGGTCTTCGATCCGCGGGGAGCCCCGGTGCCGATCCGCGTTTCGTTCGAGAACGCCACGACTCTGCTCTTGACCCTGCTCGAACCCGAGAAGCTCGGACCGGGCGATTACAAGCTGTTGCTGGAAAACGAGGCCGGCGGCACCGAGCACCGGGTCAGTCTGCTGCGCGGCGAGGACGGCCAGGCCTGCTGGGACCTCGACGGCGACGGCACGAAGGACCAGGAAGAGGACGCCAACGCCGACGGCACGGTCGATGTCCAGGATTGCCGCGGTCCAAGCGCGACCGCGGGTCAAGCCTGCTGGGACCTCGACGGCGACGGCAAAAAGGACGAAGAGGAGGACGTCAACGCCGACGGCACGGTCGATGTCCAGGATTGCCGCGGCGAACCGGGACGACCAGTGCTCTGGCAGGGCAGCCTGGCCGAGCCGCCCGCTTCACCCGAGGAGAATTGGCTCTACTACGACACCACCCAGCAGAAGAACTTCTGGTATCGGGGAGATGCCTGGGTGGAACTCGGTCCGGGCGGCCAGGCCGAACCGCCTTTCGACCTCGGCGACGAGGCGATACCGCCGATGCAGAGCACTGCGCTTGACTACCAGGTCCAGCTCCTGGGTGAACCAACCGCTCCGGTCACCTTCTACCTGCTCGCCGCGCCGCAGGATATGGCCATCAACGCCGCGACGGGCCAGGTCACCTGGGAACCGGGCCCCTGGCAAGCCCCCGGCGACTACAGCTTCCTCGTCCTGGCGCTCGATGCCGCCGGTCACACCGCTTACCGCGGCTACGTCGTCTCGCTGGTGGACATCTGGCCGCCGGAAGCCGGTGGCGTCAGCCTTTCTTGTTCCAGGTTCTACGACGAATTGAGCTATGAAGAAACTTGCTGGACCAACGAGCCCTTCCCCGACGTAGAACTCTACGCCTACGATGCGGATCTGATGCGGCTGGCCTTGACCCAGGCCGACCTGGAGCAGACAACCTGGATCGAGTACCAATGGTACTATGAAGGCTTCGACCTCAGCATCGGTGGGGACGGACCCAAAGAGGTATTGGCCCAGTTCGCGGACCTTTCCGGTAATGCAAGCGAGGTCGTGGTCCAACAGGTCGTGCTCGACACCGCGGCGCCACAGGTCAGCGAGGTCGTACTCGAGCACGGTGAAGTCAGCACCGACAACCTCGAGGTAGCCGTGACGGTCTCTGTGCTCGATCCAGGCGGGCGGATCGCCCGGATTATTGTCTCCGAGAGCGAAGAGGCACCGGTGCTCTGGTCGTCCAACGACGACTGGTATTACTACAATGAAGAGTATTTCGACGACTTCCTCGAGGTGGGCTACTCGGTAGCCGGACTGAGCGAGGCCTATACCGAGTTCACGGTGGACACTCCGGCAGAGCAACTCGATCTCGAGTTGGCCTATACCTTCCAGGACTGGAATTCGGGCCAGAAGACCCTCTACGTCTGGACCGTGGACCTGGCCGGAAACCTCTCGGACGCGGCTCAAGCCAGTATCGAGCTGCACTCGCCTATTGTCTTCTACGGGACCTATGGGACCGAGGAAGCGGAGTATCTGGGCTACCTACCCCGCGCCGACGCAGAAGGCTTCACCTTGATCGGCCTGTACGATACCTGGTACGACTTCTGGGAGTCGGAGGATACGGCAAAACTTCTGATCACCTTCCTTGATGCCCAGGGCGAACAAGACGCAACCCGGATCCTGGAGAATCCTCGCCTGACCACGTTGACCGCTGCCGTAGCCAGGCCGGACGGGGGGTACCTGGTTGCTGGTCTGCGTACGGTAGAAGAGATGATGGTGCCGACCATCCTAGCCCTGGATGCCTCGGGCGACCTGGTCTGGCAGCACACCTACCCGTTCGACCAACCTGCGTCTTTCACTTCCATGAACGTCACTCTCGACGGCGGTTTTATCGCCGCCGGTTACGTTCAGGATGAGTATTATGAATACGAGTATTATGAGATGACGCAGGAACCCTTCCTGCTTCGCGCCGATGCCGAAGGACACCAACTTTGGCAATCCTTCCCCGAGATGGGGACGAGCACCCGTGCGGTGATCGGCGACGTCCTTGAGGCTGAAGATGGTGGATTTCTCTGGCCCCTGGTCGATGGTGATGCCGAGGAGGCCTGGCTTATCAAGAGCGATGTCTCGGGCGATGAGTTGTGGCGGAAGAGCTTACCCTCGAGCTTCAATGTAACGACCCCCATCAAGGCAAGGACGACTGCGGAGGGAGGATACCTGGTACTTGGCAGTGCAACGAGCTACCTGGAAGGCGGACTCAAGGTGTACAAGCTGGACAGCGAGCGCAATCTCGAGTGGACCTACACCACCGACGAAGGCGAAGGTATCGCCTGGGCTGTCGAAGTCCTGGAGCTGCCCGACGGTGGCTTCCTCCTCCTCGGACAGCAGTTTTCAGGGTCGTACCCGCAAACGCAAATGTATGCAATACTGCTGCACCTCGATGCCCAAGGGCAACTCCTCGATACCCTGCCGATCCAGGGGGTGATGCCGAACGACCTCCGCTTAACCGAGAGCGGCGCCGTGGCCCTGAGCGGTTGTACCTTCGACTATGAGAACGAGGTCGCGGACCAGGTTTTGTTGCTGCTCGAGTAAGGACACCGCTCGCCGACTTCGTTTGGGTGATGCATGGAACAACTCGTTGTTCTCGGACTTCTCGCCGCGGTCTTTCCGATTGTCCTCCATATCATCGCCATCGTGCGTGCCAGGCGTGGAGCGCAGCACATCCGTCTGCTGGAAGCTGAGCATCAAGACCTGTGTTTGGAAAGTGATACCACGAGGAAGCAGGTCGCAAGTCTCATTACGGAAGTTACGAACCTCAGACATGAACTTGCCAAGCTCGCATATCCCGGAGAAGGCGTATCGCCACCGCCAACAGAGCGCAATCAGCCCCCGGTCGCACCGGCCGTAGTTCGAGTCGAGCCTGAGTCGGCGACTTCAACGGAACCTATTCTTGCTCCCCCTTACCTGCCCACCGTAC
>MGSU01000093.1:12041-12762 GCA_001799195.1 Deltaproteobacteria bacterium RIFOXYA12_FULL_61_11
TTACCTCCGAATCATTGCCGGCTTACCAGCGACTGAGCATACAAATCATACCGCAACTGCCCGATAAGGGCAATATTGCGTGTAGTGTCCAACTCATGCTCCAGTCTAATCAATCGAACCGCATCGTGCAACCGTGATTCGGAGACCGGTTCACGAATATACAGTTTGCTATTGTACGCGGGAAGGTCCATTACCATATTGCCGAAGGCCTTCCCCAAACTCTCCTCATATCTGATCCTGCCAACGATACGGTACCTGCCATCCTCGTCCATACCCATATCGGTCGCCAATGAGACGACATTTCGCATGGCTTGATCGATACCGTATTTGAGCAGGTGGCTGCCATATTGCGGGGATACTTCGATTACGAACGTATTGTTTCCAAACATCTTGAAATCCTGGAAATCGATTTCCCGCAAGTCCCCTTCCCTCACCATATGTATCGAGTCCACGGTATCTTCGGGGGTGACGATGGCTATGAAGACCGAGGGGGACACGATATGCAGATGCACAGCCACTGTCGAAAACAACGAACGCCTCACCTGTGCTTCCTGAACGAGCGGAAGCGCTGCAAGCGCACGTTCCAGGGCGGCCGGAGATCCCGACATCAGGGAAGTTCCGACAACCTCGTTCGCCAATTCACCCGCCTTCACGGGTACCGAGACAAAACCACCGGTTACGGTGAACGAAACCCGTTCGATATCGAACAGGGGAATAAAGC
>MGSU01000094.1:0-12505 GCA_001799195.1 Deltaproteobacteria bacterium RIFOXYA12_FULL_61_11
GCTACATCGTCGGTCAGGATCCCGCCAAGCGAGCCGTGGCCATCGCCTTGCGCAATCGCTGGAGGCGGCAGCAACTCGACCCCGAACTCCGCGAGGAGGTCGCCCCGCGCAACATCATCATGATCGGCCCGACCGGCGTGGGGAAGACCGAGATCGCCAGGCGCTTGGCAGGCCTGGCCGAGGCCCCCTTCCTCAAGGTCGAGGCCTCGAAGTACACCGAGGTCGGGTACGTCGGCAAAGACGTGGAATCGATGATCCGCGACCTGACCGAGCTCAGCGTGACCATGGTGCGCCGGGCGGAACAGGAGAGCGTACGGGACCGGGCCAGGCATCTGGCAGAAGATGCTCTGCTCGATTTGCTCCTCCCTCCGGGGCCCCGCCCTGCCGTAAACGAGGCAGGTGGCCGGCTGGACGCCCTGCAAGAAGGGTCTTCGACGCGGCAGGTCTTGCGGGTGCGCCTGCAGAAGGGGGAACTCGACCTGCGTGAGGTAGAGCTGGAACTCGAGGAGAAGATCACCCCCACCGTCGAGGTGTTCTCCTCGGCCGGGTTGGAGGAGATGGGGTTCAATTTCAAAGAAGCCCTCGGTCAACTCTTCCCTCGCAAGACCCGCAAGCGCAAGATCAAGGTGGCCGAAGCTCTGGAACTTCTTACCCAACGCGAGGCCCAGCGGTTGGTGGACATGGAGCACGTGGCAAGAGAAGCGGTCCGCCGGGTGGAGAACTCGGGTATCGTCTTCCTCGACGAGATCGACAAGATCGCAGGCCGGGAGAGCGGCCACGGTCCTGAAGTCTCGCGCCAGGGAGTGCAACGCGACATCCTGCCCATCGTCGAGGGATGCACGGTGAACACCAAATACGGCCAGGTGCGCACCCGCCACATCCTCTTCATCGCGGCCGGTGCCTTCCACGTTAGTAAACCTTCGGACCTGATCCCGGAACTGCAAGGACGGTTTCCGATCCGGGTCGAACTCTCCGCCCTCTCGCGCCAGGATCTTTGCCGCATCCTGACGGAACCCCACTGCTCGCTCAGCCAACAGTACCAGGCCCTCCTGGCCACCGAGGGCGTGACCGTCACCTACCAAGAAGGAGCCCTCGAAGAAGTCGCCGCCCTGGCCGAGGAGGTCAATGCCCGCACCGAGAACATCGGCGCCAGACGTCTCTACACGATGATGGAGCGGCTCTTCGAGGAACTCTCCTTCAACGCTCCCCAGCTCGGCGGCGCAACCGTACCGATCACGGTCGAGTACGTGCGCGAGCGCCTGCAGGGTCTGGTCCGCGACCGCGACCTGAGCCGCTTCGTGCTGTAATGACGGCAGTACCCTCGGGTGGTCGTTTGGGCTACCATGGAGCCATGAACGTCGCTCTTCTCCTCATCCTGGGAGGCCTCTGCGGGTGTATCGGCGATTCCCCGGTCACCCTCCCCCCCGACGATCGGCCGTCCCAACCGGCCGATCTGAGCGACGACCCTGCCGACCCCCCACCACCGACGGACGGCAGCGCCGATCCCTCGACCGAAGCGACGTCGCCCTCCCTACTACCCGTGACCGAGCGGCTGCCTCAGGAGTTCCAGGACCTGACCGAGTTCCAGGACGTGGGCATCCTTGCTGTGGCGCGAAGACCGAACTATCCCCGCTACCGACCGACCTACGAAGAAGTCCAACCGGGGGTAGCCTTACCGAACCTCTCTCCGGGCCGTTACGGTCCGGAGAAAGGCGAGACCGTGGAATTCCACGCCAGCGTGTTCAACCGCAGCGCCCTGGACCTCACCAGCGGGAAGGGCATCTGGCGCTTCTCGGACGGACGGACGCCCCTCGAGCAGCCCTTCACCGATTTCAAACGCCAGACGATCAAAGACTTCGGGCTCACCTGGCTCCACGATCCCGAGGAGGTCGTCGACCTGACCTTCGAGCTCGTGGTGGACGATGCCCGTTTCCGCGACGCCTACGAACGCAACAACCGCGTCACGGTCCGCACCAACGCCACGCAGCTCGTCCTGCAAGTCTCCCTGGGAGCAGACCTCGCCTTCACCCGCGAACACGCCGCGCTCGGTCTGGCCGGGGCCGTGGATTGGTTCCAAGCCCACGTCGAAGAACTCAATGCCATCCTGGCCCGCAGTGGTCTGGACCCCCAGCACCCCTGCAAGGCCAGGGTCTTCTTGCACGAGGTCTTCTACCGCAGCAACAACGACGAGGTCTTCAAGCCTCCGGCCAAGGGGGATCCTGCCCGGGAGCTCGAACACTACCTCGGGTTGCCCCTCTACGCCCGACAGGACGAGAACTACGATGCGGTCTTCGGCCTCGAGTCCACGCAGACCTTCCTCGAGGAGCGCATACAGGAATGGCGGGGGGGACGGTATTTTCGGCCCTTCTTCTCCTTGTGGCTGCTCAAGCAGGGCCTGGTCGATCCGCATTCGAGCGCTGAGGTGCTCGAGGACCGCAGCCTCCTGGCCAACCTCTCGGTGCGTTCGGGACAACTCGCCTTCAGCACCTCGGCCGTCCTGCGCGACCCCGAAGGCAAGCCCTGTCCAACCTCGACAGAGTGTCTGTTGCATCGGACGGCCTCGCCCGGCTATCTCCCCGGCGATCTTTCCGCCGAGCGGCTGAGCAGCCTGGCCGTGGGTTTGGTGGAAAGTCGCTTCGGCCGGAGGGGAGGCCTGATCGGCGACATCCTCTATGCCCTTCCCACGGCCGCCAGGGTGGTGGTGCACGATCGGAACGGACGGCCGCTCTCGGGGGTCCTGATCAGAGTCTTCCAGAGTGCCTGGGACGGCGAGAAGATCGTACTGGGTGGGGAGGCTCCTCAGCTCTTCGAGGGCTACAGCGGCCAGGACGGAGCGTTCGGTCTGGCGGAACGCCCCCCGCTGCGCTCGATCCCGACTCTCCCCAGCGGCTTCGCGCTCGGGCCGAACCCCTTTGGGACCATCGATGCTTACGGCCGCAACGGAGTCCTGGCTGTGGAGCTCAAGGCCGGCACTGCCACTGAGCTGTACTTCCTCGATCTCGTGCGGTTTGTCGAGGCTCGCTTAGCCGGGCAGCGGGACGAGGTCGAGATCGTGCTGCGCACCGGCCTGTGATAGGATCGTTCGATCGAGGAGGTGCCATGGACGTACAGGCGGAGCTGGAGCGGCAGGGCATCCTGACCTTGCTGCGTTCCGCCACGGCCGTCTCGCGCCGCCCCTTGGAGAGCTTCGTCAAGGGAGTGCATCCCAGCTCGTACCGCGGAACCAGCACCGAGTTCGCCGAATACAAACAGTATGTCCATGGGGATGACCTGCGCCGCCTCGATTGGCGCGTCTTCTCCCGGTTCGAGCGTTTCTACGTGCGCCGGTACCGCGAAGAAGTCGCTCAGCGCTGCCACCTGGTGCTCGACCGCAGCGGTTCGATGCGCTACCCGACCACCGGCCGCACCAAACTCGAAACCGCCGAGCTCTTCGCCGGCGCCTTGGCCTACCTTTTCCTGCACCAGCACGATGAGGTGGGTTTATGGAGCTTTGCCGATGGCACCCTCGACCAGGTTCCCGCCTCAGACAGCCCTGCGCAGCTCTTCAAGCTCTACACCGCGCTCGGAACCACGGCCGCTGCCGGTCATACGGAACTCGAAGCCTCCTGTCGGCTCCTCGCCCCGCGCCTTCCTGCCGGAGCCCTGGTGGTCCTCTTCTCCGACCTCTTCTACCAACTCGGGGACGACAGCGCGGTCTGGAAGGCCCTCGACCTCCTCCGGGGTCCGAGGGTCAAGGTCGTGCTGGTACACGTGACCGAACCGGGCGAGCACGATCTCTCCGGTTTGACCGGACGCGTGGTCCTGCGGTGCCTCGAGAGCGACGCCCGGCTACTGGTCAAGGTCGACGAGTTGCGCCAACTCTATCGCCGCCGTATGCAGGCTTTCGTCGAACGGCTGGCGACCTCCTCGGGAGAGCGCGGGGTCGTGTACCTGCCGCTCTCAACTCAGGATGATCTGGCCGAGGTCCTCGGCCGTGTCCTTCACCTCCAGGGGTGGTGAGATGGGAGCACTCGGTTTCATCAACCCCTTGTTATTGTGGCTCCTGCCCCTCGTCTTTCTCCCCCTTGTCATCCACCTCCTGCAACGCCGCAAGGTCGAAGAAGTCTTCTTCCCCAACCTCGAACTGGTCGTCTTGGTGCGCAAAGAACTGCGTCGCAGTATTACCTTGCAACACCTCCTCATCCTCGCTCTCAAGATGTTGCTCGTGGCTGCCATCGTCTTGGCGGCGACGCGTCCCGTATGGCGCCACGAAGCTAAGGGAGAGGAAGACGGGAGCGAGACCGACCACTTCCTCCTCCTCGACGTGTCCGCCAGTATGGGCTACCGTCGCGACGGCAGGACCCATTTCGAACGGGCCGTCGAAGCCCTGCAGGAGTTGATCTCCCGGACCGGACCCGGCCATCGTTTTTCCCTGTTGCCCTTCGCCCGCGGGCTACTCGTCGCTCCCAACGGTCTGCGGGAGGAACGCTATACCTTGCAGCGGGAGTTGCAACAATTGGTGCCCACCCAGCGGTCCTCCGATCTGGGCCTCGCGTTGGAGCAACTCGGCACAGCCCTCGACCGGCTCGAGCCGGCGGCCAGGTGCGAGGTGCTGGTCCTGACCGACTTCACCGGTCCGGGGTGGACAGGCCCTCGTCTCGGCGCGGCCCTCGACCGGCTGCGCAGGCGGGCCGAGGTGCGCCTGATCGACCTCTCCGATGGCGAAGCCCTGCACAACGTCACGGTTCGGGAGGTGCGCTCCCGGTTGGACCACACCGGGCTCACCCTGGACCTCGACCTGGTCAATACCTTCGACGACGAAGACCCCGGTCCCGTCGAGCTGTGGCTCAATGGTCGACAGGTTGCAGCAGCCTCGCTCGGGCCGGGTCAGGAACGCCTCTCCTATGCTCTCAGCGAACAAGCGGTGCCCGTCGACCAGGGCCCTCCGCCGGCCCTCGGACGCATTGCCGCGGAGGTGCGTTTCTCGGACCAAGCCTTCCCGGCCGACAACCGCCATGCCTTCACCATCGTCCGCGATCCCTTTTTGCAGGTCCTGATATTGTGTGATCCGGGTCAACACGAGGCCACGTTCTACCTGGAACGGGCCCTCAACCCGGAGAAGAACTTCGGATCCCTGCTCCTCCCGAACATCGTCACCACCGAGCAGTACGAACCCGCCGACCTGCGCGACGCGGACGTCTACTTCCTGGTCGGCCTGCGTCGGCTCGACCCGGAACTGACCTCCCTCCTGACCGCCGAGGTCGAGGCCGGAAAACCGCTCTTCTTGACCTTGGGGCCCCAGGTCGAGGTGGATGCTTATAACCTCGGTTTGCCCATTTTTCCGTGGCATATCCTCGGGTTGGTCGAACGCGACGCCCCCTTGCCGCTCTCGGACAAACTGGGGCCCGAGGTCGATCGCCGCTTCGGCTTCGAGGGGTTGCACTTAGCCGCGGTCGGGTTCCGGCGTTACTACTCGGTCACGCCCCTGGTCGAACACGCCAGCGAGGTGCTCTTGTCCCTGGACAACGGAGCCCCCCTGCTCCTCGAGGCCACCCTCGGCCGGGGGAAGGTCTTCCTGTTCTGCTCGGCTCTCGACGACACCTGGAGCAGTTTCCCGATCAAGGGTTCCTTCCTGCCCTTGTGGCACGAGTTGGTCAAAGGCTCCGTCGATGCGGCTACAGCCGAGGCGACTCTTAGCCGCACCTTCGACGACGAGCTGCGCTTGCCGCTCGACGGCGATGGAAAATCCCCCTCGCTGCGAGCGCTCGAGGGAGGTAGGGACGTTCGGATGCAACGCGAGGGCGAGACGGCAATGCTCGGCTTCGGCGAGTTGCCCGGGGGACACTACCTGCTCCTCGGCCCTCCCCCCGAAGAAAAGCCGATCAATCTGCTCGCCCTCAATTATTCGCCGGGAGAGGTCGAGCTCCACCGGCAGGTGCTCGAACAGGATACGGGAAAGAGCGCCCTGGCCGTGCAGAGCGGGTTGGACTTCAGCAAGAACCGCGAGCAACCCCTGTGGCCCCTGCTCCTGCTCCTGGCGCTGTTCTTCCTGGTCGCCGAACACCTCCTCGTCCTGAGGTTACCATGAAGCTCCTGCTCCTCGTGCTGCTGCTCGCCGGTGCTCGGGGGCAGGCCGGCGAACCCCGGCTGACCATCGCGGTCCACAACCCGACCGGTGCTGCAATCGACGATCGTGGACTGCGCAGCCTGTTGCACAAGGCCCCCCAGGTCTGCAACCTCCAGGTCGACCCCGTCCCCCGGGTCGTGGACCTCGCGCATCGCGCCGCCCTGGTCGACACCCCGTTGCTGGTATTGCGAGGACGCGGTTCGTTCGTCCTGGACCAGGCGAGGCAGAGCAATCTGCTGCTGTTCCTCGCCGCCGGCGGCACCGTGTTCATCGATGCTCCGGACGGACGATACGAAGCGCCCTTCAACGCCAGCGCCAGGGCCCTGGCCGCGGCCCTGTTCCCGGATCGCGAGTTGGAGCGTCTGCACAAGGGCCATGTCCTCTTCCAGACCTACTACCTCCTCGACCATGCGGTGGGCAGGGTGATCGAACGATCGTACCTGGAGGGGATCAACCATTCCGGCCGCGTGGCCCTGCTGATCTCGTACAATGACTTGCACGGGGCCTGGGAACGCGACGCCCTCGGCCGCCACGTCCACGACGTCGTGCCCGGCCGGGACGTGCAGCGCATGCAGTCCTTCCGCCTCGGGGTCAACCTGCTGCTCTATGCCCTGACCCTGGATTACAAGGCCGACCTCGTCCACATCCCCGAGATCCTCAAACGCCGGAAACTGCGCGACCGGGGAGAGAGCAGGGATTGAGACCGAGGTGAGAGGGTCGGTCGGACCGAGCGGCAATCAACCTTGCTCCACGCTGGGATTTGATTTATACGGGTACGACTTTCTACAGGGAGCAACCAATGGCATCGCGCAGCCTGGACATCTGTATCATCGACGACGAGATCGTGGTTTGTAAACGCCTGCAACAGGCACTGACCAACGACGGACACCTCGTCGAGACCTTCGTCGACAGTCGGTCCGCGCTCGAAAGAATCAAAGAGAAACGCTTCGATGTGGTGGTCACCGATATCCGTATGGACGAAATCGACGGCATGGAAGTGCTCGCTGCAGTCACCGAGAAAGGGGAAGACACCAAGGTGATCATGATCACCGGATATGCCACCATCGAAATCGCGCGAGAGGCCACCATCAGGGGAGCTTTCGATTTCCTTTCCAAACCGTTCAAACCAAACGATTTACGCGAGATGCTTGTCGCCGCCGCTAAAACTTTGGAAGTTCATGACCGGCCCTGATACCGGCGAACCGCCCTCGTCGAGCAGCCTGTCCGACATCCTGAAACAAGGGCTCGAGCGGGAGGGACTTGGGCACGAACGTGAAGATCGGGCTCGACTCGCCCTGTTGCAACGACCGCGTTTCACCATCAGAGCACGGTTGGGTCTGTTGTTCCTGGCTTTGTTCCTGGTCAGCGCGATCATGGCCTCAGCGGGATGGCTGATTCTCGCCGGAGTCGAATACCGCTTGCGCTACGTGACCGCTACCGATGTCTTTGCCAATGAGATACAGCAAGCGCGCCGTTACGAGAAGAATTTTTTTCTCTATCGCTCCGAACTCAGCGAAGTGCTCCAACACCTCGATGCCGCCGATCTTCTGCTGCGTCAGGCGGCCGAGGACATTGGCCCCGTGGTCGGTTTCGCCGAGATGACGACCATTCGAGCACATTTGAGCCGCTACCGACACTCCATCGACGAACTCATCGCACGGAACCGACAGGAGGATTTTTCGGGGAGCACCGACTTCAAAACTCTCGAAACCTCGCTCCGCGATGACGGTTCACGCATGGTCTCTCTGGCTCTGGATATTTCCAAAAAGGAACGAGCGCAGATATCCTCCCTCATTTCCGTGATCCAGAAGGTCTTCATCCTTACCTCGGTCTTCTTGCTCTTCCTGCTGCTCTACGTCGCCCTGCATCTGTCCAGACACATCATTTCCCGGCTCGATCGGTTGATGGCGGCCACCCAGCGCATCGCCACCGGTGATTTTTCTCCCATCCTGCCCCAACGAAAATACCGCGACGAATTCTCGTACCTGACCATCGCTCTCAACCACATGATGCAAGAACTGGAACAACGTCAGGACGTGCTGGTCGAATCGCACAAAATCCGCGCGGTCGGGAACTTGACCGCGGGTATCGCCCACGAATTGAACAATCCCCTCAACAACATCATGCTGACCTCGGAGATGCTCAAGGAAGACTATGCCAAGCTCGACGATGAGGCTCGGCTGGACATGGTCAACGACTTGATCGAACAAGCGGAGCGCGCTCGATCGATCGTGAAAAACCTGCTCGACTTCGTCCGGGAGAGCGAAGTGAAGCGCGAGCAACTCCACCTGCACAACCTGCTCGAAGAAACCCTACGTCTGGCCGGCAACCAGATAAAACTCAACAAGGTGAAACTCGAACTCGAGGTTCACCCCAATCTGCCTCCGGTTTACGGCGATCGCAGTCTCCTGCGACAATTGTTTTTGAATTTGTTGCTCAATGCCTTGGACGCCATGCCCACGGGCGGTAAACTGACCTTCAAGGCCTCGGAAGAAAAGGAAGTGGGCTTCCTCGCGATCAAGGTCGTCGATACCGGAACCGGCATTCCAGCCCATCTGTTGCGGGCGATTTTCGACCCCTTCTTCACCACGAAACCGACTGGAAAGGGCACCGGGTTGGGCCTGTCGGTCTCTCAAGGCATCGCCAGACACCACGGCGGGAACATCGAAGTCGACAGTACACCTGGCCAAGGAACGACCTTTACCGTGCATCTGCCCTTCGTAACCATACCGGCCGAACTGAAGGTGAGTCGCAACAGCAATGGAAGCTCGGTTGGAAGCATTTGACATCATCGAACGGTACGCCTACCACGAATTTGGACCAACCGATCCAGCAGCCTCATCTGCGGTCGGTGATGCCTATCAAGCCTACCCATTGGTCCCCTACTCGTGAGGTAACGGCCATGAACATCATCTGTATTTCCCGCGGTTCGTTTGGAGGCGGCAAACTGTTGGCCGAAAGCCTTGCGAAGAAACTGGCATGCGACTGCCTTAGCCGCGAGGAACTCACCGAGGCTGCTACACGATCCGGTATTCCGGTCGGCCGGTTGGAAACGGCCGTCTCTCGTAATCGTCCGTTCAACGAGCAGATGGCGGTCGAGAAAGACTGTTTTAAAGCCTTCGTCACCGCAGCGCTCTGTGAGCGGGTGGCCAAGAACAGCGTGGTGTACCACGGCCGCACCGGCCATCTGGTTTTGTCCGGAATCCAGAGCATTCTCCGCATCAGGGTGATCATGGACGAGGAGAGCCGTATCGCCTTGACCATGCAGCGACTCGGCCTCGGACGGGAGAAAGCCCGCCGCTACAATCATGAAGTCGACGAGGACCGGCACCGCTGGGCGCGAACGCTGTACAATGTCGATTGGGCCGACTCCACCCATTACGATCTGGTCCTCAATCTCTCCCGGGTCACTGCCGAAAACGCCGCAGCAGCCTTGGTGGGCATGGCCCAACTTCCGGAATTCCAATCTACGCCGGCGACTCTGCGCACACTTGACGAACTGCATCGAGCCGCACGTTACCGACTGGCGTTGGGGCAAGACGTCCGAACCGCTTCCGCCAACGTCAAGGTTCAGGCAAAAATGAATATGGTTTCAGTGACATATTTACCGAGAGACCGCAGCCTCGCCGAACTTTTTCCCCAGATCCTGCACAATCTGGGGGAAACCGGTACGATCGTCTGCACCATGGCCAGTATCAGTCTGCTGTGGATTCAAGAACGTTTTCAGGCCCAGGACGATAGTACGACCGAGGTTCTCGAAATAGCCGATCGCTGGAACGCGGCCGTAGAAGTGGTTCAACTCAACGACGAGTCCTCATCCGAAATCGCGGTCCCCTCGACGCTGCCCGCAACCGACCGGACCGTTCCTGCACCCCGGGTACCAGCGCACGTGGACGGGGGTATTCTCGATGATGATGGTGCGACAGCCCGACCTTTGGATCCAGGCCTCCGCGCTACGTTGGACCGCCTCATTGCGCAGGATCATGCCGGCGGTTATACCATCCTCAACTGCGACATCAAGGGACTGATGCGGGAGTTGGACCGCACGACACCCTACGGCATGGTCATCGTCGGCGAGGTTTTCAGTACCAGGGGAAGTGCGGTGAAAAAGCGTTTGAGCAACGAGTTGATCGGTTACCTGGTCGACAACCTGCGCATCCCGGTCATCGAAGCCAAGGAACTTAAAACCAAATACCTGTTCGGGCCGACACACTGGTTCAAGATGCTCGGGTTCGCCGCAGGGTCCTTACTGTTGGTTTTTCTCGTGTTGGGCCATCAAGAGCCGATACTGCGCTTCACCATCGCAGAGGGAACCTCCCATCGTCTGTTGGTCGCCGCCGGTCTGTTCTGCTTCGCGCCCTTGTTCGCTTACCTGTATGGCAACTTCACCCAATATCTTCTCCGATTGTTCCGTTTCGAATAAACCCAGTGAACCAGGCACTCTACAGGAGCACCTATGATCAAGTACCTCATTGCAGAGACCTTCATTCAGCTCGACTGGATGGTCATGGTTCAGGTCATACTTCTCGGCTTCGTCGGCGGTGTACTCAGCGGTTTCATCGGCAGCGGAGGGGCCTTTTTCATGACCCCGGGCATGATGAACCTGGGTATTCCCGGCCCCATCGCCGTCGCCAGCAACATCACCCACAAGTTCGGCAAGGCCATGGTCGGAGCCAAGAAACATGGCGAAATGGGCCATGTCGACAAGAAACTGGCCCTGTTCATGCTGTTCACGGCAGCCCTGGGCATCAATGCTGCGGTGTGGATCATCGGTAAGGTTTTCACAGGTTCGGCCGGAGAAAGCCGCAGCGATCACGCCGACCTGTACATCAGCCTGGTCTTCGTGGTCGTACTGTCCATGGTCTCGCTCTCCATGCTGCGCGACATCCTGCACTCAAGGAGCCGAGGCGATGCACAACCATCGAAGAAGATAATCGATTTCCTGGCCAAGTTGCGGTTGTACCCGATGATCTATTTTCCGGTCGCCGATGTCACCGTTTCCCTGTGGGTCATCCTTATCTGCGGTCTGTTCACCGGTTATCTCGCCGGTACGATCGGTGTAGGTGGCTTCGTCGGGGTACCGGCCATGATCTATGTCTTCGGCGTGCCCGCGCAGGTTGCCGCCGGTACCGAACTGTATCTCGCCATGTTCATGGGCGCCTATGGAGCCCTCAATTACGGCTACCAAGGGATGGTCGACCTTCGTCTGGTCGTGTTGCTTTTCCTCGGTTCCCTGCTCGGGGTTCATCTCGGTGCATACGGCACCAAGGTCGTCCGAGAAATCATCATACGGCTTGTCACCTGCATCATCATCTTGTTCTGTGTTCTCAGTCGGATCATCGCCATTCCTATCTACCTACGCCGGCTCGGAATTATCGAACTCGACGCCGCTATCGATCCCCCTCTCTCCCTGGCCAGTAAAGGTCTGCTCTATGCGAGCGGTATCATCGGCGCCATTCTGATCCTCTACTTCGTGTTCAAAGCGTTTTACCAGCGCCGCCGGATGCACGCTTCGATCACGACCAAGGCTGTCACCAGAACCTGACCATCTTTGGCGAAGTCCTCTGACTGGAGCCCATGCCCCAAAGACTGTACTGCTACGCCACAATACTTCTCAGTTCGATCGTCTACGACCTGCTGCGTTATTTTTTTTCCTTCCCCTAGCATCTTGCTCGGCGCGTGGTACCTTTGAACAAGACAGCCTCACAGGGCCGCGTTCGAGGAGGAGTGACCATGAACCCGCGCTTGCTATTCCCCTTTGTTTTCCTGCTCGTGCTTTCCTGCGGAGATGAAAAAGACAAAAATTCCAAAGAAGACAAATACTTGGCTGAGGCTGAGGACTTTACTCCGCCCGAGCCGAGCGCCGACCCCTTCGCCGACCTGACCGGCCAGATCCTCTTCAATGCCCTGCAGCGTCACACCGATCCTGCGTTCTTCGCGAAACTCGGCCTCCAGGCCGAAGACCTCTCCGCGGCCATCGCCCTCCTCCCCGAGGAGACCAGAACGGTCATGTTGGAGAGCGCCCGGCAGGGTGGGCGCCCCGATAGGGTCACCCTCGTTGACACCCTCGCCTCGGTCACCGACGAGCTGGTCACCGCCGATCCGGAGCTGGCCGCCCGCCCTTTGGCCGCGCTGGCCATCCTCGCCGGATCCCTCACCGCCGACTTCGCTGCGCGTGGTCCCGAGGGAGTTAACGGTCCTGTGGATTGGGCAGGGCTGTCCGAAGACCTTCGATCCTCGCTGCGCCTGCTCGCCGGTCCCCAAGACTAAAAAAATCCCTACTCTCCACCCCGATGAGAACCTTTTCCTCTACCTTGCGTTGAACCCTGCACCCCTTTTCGCTCTCGCCCGGTGCGGAGTCATGCCCGCGCCGGGCATTTTTCTTCCTTGGTTAGGACA
>MGSU01000095.1:0-12509 GCA_001799195.1 Deltaproteobacteria bacterium RIFOXYA12_FULL_61_11
TCGCGTTGAGCTACCCAACCATCGGCTTCGTTTTGATGAAGGATGGAAATGGTACAGAAGAACATACCGAGGCCTTCTAACGCCACCGGTCAGCGGCGCGAGCGTGCGAGCGTCCGCTGGAGTGGTATGTTAGAACTGCAACGTGTTGGTACGGTAGGGCAAAAGCCACCGAACTCACCTGTGAGATAACACCAGGATTACTGATAGCACAATGGTTAGTGGAAGACAAGCGAGGTACAACGATGAGCCATTTGTGCGTGCACCGGTCTCAGTCAACGGGTACCCCACAGATTATTTTAGCCTCCGGCAGGACGTAGTTCTCGTAAGTATATCGAGTACGAGGATCTGAAGATGTGTTGAATAGATTGCATTATTTCAGTCGACGAATTGTGAGTTGAGTATAAAAAGACAGTATTCGTTTCGCGCAGTCGTGAACTGAGCTTGAGCTGATGCAACCGCCTTTGCGTTACCTGTACCAGCTTTGAGTTTGAGTTGCTCGTTGTCAAAACGAGATTGCATCAACAGGGCACGTAAGCGCAGCAGCGTCCCTTTGGTTATTTTTACAGAATTGGGGTAAGGAATTCCAAATCCTTCCGTATTTGCAAGAAGATCATTTATTGTCTTGTGTTGTTTCAGCACAATCCAGAAGTTGTTTTCTAGCCAATTCAATGATTTCATGGCAGACTTCTCAGTGAGGGCAGTTTCTGGTATTTGTAAATCAGATGCTTCACTTGCAGAGTGTGTTCGGTCTGCACACAATGACTGTGCCAGTGCAGGGAATGCAAGGACAAACAAGAAGGCAATGATGATCTTTAGCATTGAATTGACCCCTTCTAACTACAATTAGTCCACATCTTCAATCTGCACCACTTTTCACATAAGCGGTCAGGGGAGTCAAGCGGAGAGGTGGTGGAGAAGGGGTTGGGGAAAGATAACAAGCTGAAAGAAAAAGCACAACAAGACGATTTCAGCACGGGTGGGGGAGGGGGGATTTCTGCGCTTGCCAAGTTGCTTAGGTTGACCTAAATTGGGCGGGATGGATACGCCTCAGAATACCAGCAACGCTCCTCCGAAACCGAAGCTGCTCGATCAGCTCAGGGCGGCGATACGGGCTCGGCATTACAGCCTTCGCACCGAGGGGGTGTACGTCGACTGGGCGCGGCGGTACATCTTCTTCCACGGCAAGCGCCATCCGAAGGAGCTGGGGTCCGAGGAGGTGGCGGCGTTCCTCAACTACTTGGCCGGTGAGCGGCACGTCGCGGCCTCGACACAGAATCAGGCTCGGGCTGCTTTGGTGTTTTTGTACCGGCAGGTGTTGGGTATAGACCTGCCCTGGCTCGACGAGGTGGTGCAGGCGCGGCGGCCGGAACGGCTGCCGGTGGTGTTGAGCAAGAGCGAGGTGCGACTGCTACTCGACCAGCTCAGCGGGTCCATGGGGCTGATCTGCGGTTTGCTCTACGGGACCGGCCTACGCTTGATGGAGGGGGTGCGGCTGCGGGTCAAAGACCTCGACTTCGACCAGCGGCAGGTGCTGGTGCGGCAGGGCAAGGGCGGCAAGGACCGGGTCTCGGTGTTGCCCGAGAGCCTGATCCCGGGCTTGCAGCAGCAGCTCGAGAAGGTGAAGAAGGTGCACGAGGCCGATATTGCGGCGGGTTTTGGCGAGGTTTTCCTGCCGGACGCGCTGGCAGGGAAGTACAAGGCCGCGGCTCGGAACTGGGGCTGGCAGTATGTTTTTCCCTCGCCGCAGCGCTCGATCGACCCGCGCAGCGGCAAGGAGCGGCGGCACCATGTGTTGCCAGAGAGCGTGCAACGGGCGGTGCGCGAGGCGGCGAGGGCAGCGGAGCTGACGAAGCACGTCACCCCGCACGTGCTCCGGCACAGCTTTGCCACGCACCTCTTGCAGGCAGGGAAGGATATCCGCACCGTGCAGGAGCTGCTCGGCCACCGCGACGTGAAGACCACCATGATCTACACCCACGTACTCGGTCCGGGCCGCCTCGGGGTCGAGAGTCCGCTCGATCAGCTCTGAGCGGGAAGGGAACGTTCAAGGCAGCAAACCCAACCTCGTATTTCCACCCATGCCCGGGCGTGCTATCATCGCCTCGAGTGTTCGTCGGAGGAGGAGCGGTGCGGCTCGGTGTCACCCTGAGGGGGAAGACCTATCGGTTCATCGAGGTCAAAGAGGTCCTCGCCAAGGCCAACGCGCCGCGTTCCGGGGACTACCTCGCCGGGGTCGCCGCGGGCGATGCGGCCGAACGGGTCGCCGCCAGGGCCGTCCTGGCCGGCCTGACTCTCGGTGAACTGCGCGAACACCCGGTCGTGCCCTACGAACGGGACGCGCTGACCCGCCTCTGCGAGGACAGCCTCGACGAGCGCGCCTTTCGCACCGTGGCCCATCTCTCGGTAGGACAATTCCGCGAGTGGATCCTCGACGATGCCACCACCCCCGAACAGCTCCGCGCGGTCGCGCCCGGGCTCCTCCCCGAGATGGCCGCGGCGGTCTGTAAGCTCATGTCCAACCTCGACCTCATGGTCGCCGGCCGCAAGTGCGAGGTGGTGGTGAGGGCCAACAGCACCCTCGGGTTGCCCCGGCGCTTGTCCTCGCGGCTCCAGCCCAACCATCCGGCCGATGAACTTGTCGGGATCCTCTGCAGCACCCGCGAAGGTTTATCGTACGGCTGCGGCGACGCGGTGATCGGCGTCAACCCGGCCACGGACAGCGTGGCCTCGACCGTGGAGATTCTCAAGGCCCTCGACGATCTGTTGCGCCGCAATCGGATACCGACCCAGCACTGCGTGCTCTCGCACGTGACCGTGCAGATGCAGGCGCTCGAGCAGGGCTGTCCCATGGACCTCGTGTTCCAGTCCCTCGCCGGTACCGAGCAGGCCAATAAGGCCTTCGGCGTGAGCATCCCCCTGCTCGACGAAGCCCTGGCCATGGTGCGGGAGCGGGGCACTGCCCGGGGTCCCAACCGGATGTATTTCGAAACCGGGCAAGGTACGGGTTTCTCCTGCGGCGCACACCATGGCGCCGACCAGGTTACCCTGGAGGCGAGGTGCTACGGGCTGGCCCGGCGCTACGAACCCTTCCTGGTCAACACCGTGGTAGGCTTCATCGGGCCGGAGTACCTGGAGGACGGTGCTCAGATCACGAGGGCCGGGCTCGAGGACCACTTCATGGGCAAGCTGCTCGGGCTGCCCATGGGCTGTGACGCTTGTTATACGTACCACTCGAGTATGTCGCAGGACGAGCTCGAGGCGTTGGAGGTCCTGCTCGCCTCGGCAGGCTGCTGCTACCTGATGTCCTTGCCGCTCGGCGACGACGTCATGCTCAACTACCAGTCGACCTCGTTCCACGAGGTGTCTGCGCTGCGTCGGCTCCTCGGTTGCCGGCCCACCCCGGAGTTCGAGGCCTGGGCGGCGGAGCTGGGCATCCTCGAGCACGGTCTGCCCGGTCCCCGTTTCGCCGACCCCGAGGTGGTGCGATGAGCAGCACCCGCGACTTGATGGCCGGCCTGCGCAGGAGGATGGGGGAAGACCGGCCGCTCTCTGCTCCCCGGCCCATGACCTCTCCGGTACAGCTCCCCGTACGGCGGTACTCGCCCGAGGGCGGCTCTAACTCCTTCGCGCGCGAGGCCTCCCAGCACACCACCGCGGTCCTGGGCATCGGGCACGTCGGAGGACGATATGCCACGGACGTGGTCCTGCAATTCCAGGCCGAGCTGGCCGTGGCGCACCAGGCCGTCGCGGCTGAGCTGCCGGAAGGCTGGGCCGAGGAGCACGGCTACCTGCCGCTCAAGTCCCTGGTCTCGGCGCACCGCGAGTTCCTGCTCCGCCCCGAGCTCGGTCGACGGCTCGACCAACCCAGTCTGGAGTTGCTCCGAGCAACGGCGGAGAAGAACGTCGACGTGCAGCTCATTCTCGCCGACGGTCTCTCGGCCTCGGCCTGCATGGCCTCGGGACCTGCGCTGCTCGCCATGCTCGGCGACACCTGCCGTGCAAGAGGTTGGAAGGTCGGTACCCCCTGCTGTGTTCGCTATGCAAGGGTCTGGTTAGAGGACGAGCTCGGTCAAGAGGTCGGGGCAAGGGTCGCGGTTATCGTGCTGGGTGAGCGACCCGGCTTGGGCACGGGCGACGGTCTCTCGGCGTACCTCGTCCATGGCCCCGAGGTCGGGAAGACCGACGGCGACCGCAACATGCTCTCGAACCTCCATGCCCGCGGTACCCCGGTCGAGGTAGCGGTGCCGCGGCTCTGCGCCTTGATCGCCGCCATGCTCGAACAGGGGACCTCGGGGGTCGGCTTGGACCTCTCGCGACTCCCTGCCGAGCTTGGCGCCGTGGAAGATCGCAGCTATCGCCCACCGCAACGGCGGCAACGTCTGGTGGAGCAAGAAGAACCATGAAGGCCTAGGGATTCAGCGAGGAGCAGTTCCGGCGCGGGTTCGCCCGATCTTCTCGACGGTGCCGTTCGGCCGCCTGAGGGTCAAGGTACCATCGTCCTCGACCAGGACATAGCCGAGCCGAGTGAGCGTATTGCCGTACCCCTGACTCAGGCCGAGGTCATCGTGCACGATCAGGACATCCTCCTCGGAGAAGGCATCGGTCGGGCCTATCCAATTCCCAAGCGGGAGCACCTTCTGCGTATGCACGCGATCGTGTCCGCGCAGGATCGTGTGTACTCCGGTCTCTGAGAAGAAGCGCTTGGCGGTTTCGCTGGTATCAAGGGCGTGATCGCTGCGCTCGGCATCGTCCGAAGCCCAGGTCAGTTCATCGACGAGCGCGCGTTGGTCCGCGGGTTGAGCACATTTCATCGTCGCATCCTTCTCGGGACTCGAGGTCTTCTCGTCACAACAGGAAAGGTAGTCTTGCCAGGACCTGTTGAGCCGGTCGAGTTCGGCGGCAAACCCCTGAGGGGTGGGTTTCCCTCCCATGGCCTTGCGCAACTGGGCGATCGCGGAGGCAGTGAAGCCGCCGTGCACATAGAGGGTCCCGTTGGAGACCTGAGCGATTGTGGATTGGGAAAAAACCTTAAAGGGGTTGAGAGATTTCCCGCTCTTGCTCGCGAGGTTGCGATAGCGGTTCAAGAGCATGGTGCGCACGGTTGCAAGATTGCTGGCGCCGTAGGCTTCGAAGTTCTTGTACTTGTCGAACACCCTGATATCTTCGAGGAAGGAGCGGAGGTTCGGTTCGAACGAACAGGTCTCGGCCAATTCGTCGATGCCCGGACCGGCGCCGTTATCATGGTGGATCGGGCGCTCGGGGTCGGTGTCGTCGTGGATGACGCCGAGCCAATTGGCTACTTGCTGTTCGTCCCCGCACAACCCGGCGAGCGCCATGACATCGTGATTGCCTGCCACCATATGTACGTGGCCGGGGTTGTTTTCTGCCATACCGTCCACGGTCTCGAGCAGGGGGTGGAGCTTGTCGTACCGGTCGAAGAGGTCTCCGGTTAAGACCAGCTCATCGCTTGCAGGGTGCCAAGGACCGACGGGGGAACGATCGGGAGTTTGCAGCTCGTGCAGGATCGCCCTGAGGACTTCTCCGTCCCCGTGGAGATCGCCGATGACCAGGGTCCGGGCAGTCGAAACAAAGGGGAGCAACAAGCTCGCGAGGAGGAACCAGTACATGCTGCTTCTCCGTTCGACCTGACGGACCATGCCGGGAATAGCAAAAGATGAGCCATGATTCTTGGACCGGCGGGTTGTAGAGTGCTTTGAATAGTAATGAGAAACATCAAGACAGGTGGCTGCTCCTTGGCGTCCTGTTCGGGCTGGTGATCACTCCCCTGACACGATCGAGGAGCGTGTCCGCCGGCGTGACACTTTTCCCTGTCCCGGGGGGGGCTTCCTCCAAGCTCATGCCGGCAGGTAAAACCTCGTTGCGGCGAGGTCGTCCGAAGACCTTGAGCTCCAAGGTAGGCCTAGTGTATGGTGAACTTGCTCCTACTGGGGAGAGAACCATGATCCTTGAGCCCATTCCCCCGATTGTGCTCTCGGTGCGGCGGTTGCCGGGCGCGCACCCTTCCGTGTTGAGGGCCTACGGGGCGGATCCCACGCGTCACACCTCGCTCGGGCTCGTCACCTGCGATCAGGATGACAGCACCTACGTCGCCCTGGACGAGGCCACCAAGCATGCCGCCGTGGACGTGGTCTTCGCCCGCTCGTTCTATGCCGGAGCGGCACACGCCTCGGGCCGGCTCAGCGGCGAGATCCTCGGAGTCCTGGCCGCCGAGGATCCGGCCGAAGTCGATGCAGGCCTGGAGGCCTTGCTCACCTGTCTCGAACACGACGCATGCTTCTATCGCGCGGACGAGCGCGGCGCGATCGCAGTATTCCCCCACGTCATTGCCTCGCTCGGGCAGTATCTCTCGGCGCAAGCCGGGTTGGCCCCCGGCGACGCCATGGCCTATCTCGTCGCCCCGCCGCTCGAAGCCACAATCGCCTTGGATGCCGCCCTGAAGGCTGCCGAGGTTCGCGTGGTCAAGATTTTTCCCCCGCCGACCGAGACCAACTACGCCGCCGCCTGGCTCACCGGAGCCCAGGTCGATTGTGAGGCCGCTGCTCTGGCTTACGCCGAGACCGTGGTCGAGGTTGGGAGGAAGCCGCATTGCTAACCCGTGGTTCGGTGGAGAACGGCGGGCGCAGGGTGCGGCAGGGGTTCGGAGGTTCCTCGGAGGACCCGAGCGGAAGCGCGCGAGTTCGCCGCCTGCGAGAGGGCTGGGCCGTTTGGTTGGTGCTGATCCTCCAGACACAGTGTATTCAGCCGGCCATGCATGCCGACTCGGGAACCGAGACCCCGCTCGAAACCGTTCCTGCTCGATTGCCGGATGCTCCGTACCAGCCGACGCAAGATCCGAGCATGGGTGCCGGTGCTGCGCTTCCCGGTCCATCTGCCATGGCATCCGACACCTCGGAGGATGCGACCGAGGGGGAGACAGAACCCCCCGCAGAACCCGCTGGTCCGGCCTACCTCCACGCAGACCTGTGGTTGCGCTGGGCCAATGGGCGCACCAGGTGCGGGGCCCTGGCCAAGTTCTGGTGGATGTGCCGGCAGATGGGGTGTGCCGAGGCCGCGGCCTACGAGAACGCGTACCGGGCCTGCGATCCGAAGGCCATTGTTGACGGCCAGGTCGGGCCGGAAAAGCAGGGTGCCGAGGATACCTGTGGCAGGGGGCCGTACGGGACCTGCGATGTCCGTGCGACCTTCGGCGATCCGCCGGACTTTTATCCGGCTCACTTCTACTGGGAGGGGTGCACCTGGAACGGTGGTTGGGCGGGCGCGGCTCTCCTGGTGTTCGACCCGCCCTTGGGGTCGCTCGGAGAAGCCGAACAACGCGGTTTGTCCAGCGCTCGGATCATCAAGACCAGCGCGCCGGGGGAGGATGACTACCATGGCCTCGAGAACAAGGGCCTGGGTTGCGTCATGGTGAATAAACAGCCCGGTGACGACAAGAACGAGGTCTACACCCAGCCGTGGGGTGGTTTCGCATGGATCCCCCTCGAGCCGGGTAGGGAGGTTTCGGTGCTCGCGTGTGCCGGGAGCGGTTGCGGCGGACCGCTGTTCAATCCGAGCGGTCGGCAGGAGAATCTCGATCCCCCGGTCCCCTTGCTCACGCTCCACACCGTCACGCCCGAAGCTGGCAAGCATTACTTCATCGGGCTGCACCGGGACGGAGAGGTGCAGCCCCTCGCCGCTCCCGCGCCTCCTGAGGCCCTCTGTCAGGGGTTCGCTCTGACGGGGACCGATATTGGCGACGGTGCCTCTTGCAGGTGAGTTGAGGCTTCTGGACCGGTCCGAGACCCTGCCAAGCCCACCTCGGAGGTTGTGCTACGACGAGCGAGGTGGTCTCGATACCTTCCCGAGGGACGATTCGAAGTGCACACGGTGCGACCCGTAGAGGGCATAATTGAATAATTCTTGAAAAATGTCGCACAGGAAATTTAATAAATCAAAACATAATCAATAAGTAGTAATGGTATAATATTTGAATTCGTGGAATGCTGTATACGCAATTCCAGGTTTGGAGGATGCCATGAGAACCGCTCTGTTGCTCTTCGTGCTGGGGTTTTCCATGCTCGTCACGGTTGAGGCGAAGGATGAAAACCTCGTTGGGTATTTCCAAGAACGCTGCAGAGACGAGATGAAGCAAGACAGGGTGGTGAAGAAAGCGGACGTCGAGTGCGATCCGGACGAGGGTGAAGGCTCGCACGTCGACCTCGTCAGTGCGGGGAGCGACGACCCGACGCTGCTCGCGGTCTGCGATGATCCGACCCCTCGCGGGGCTCGCATGCTCCGCTGTATCCGCGAGTTCCGCAGGGGGTTCGAGAACCAAGCCACCGAGGACGAGGGTACTCTCGTGACGCTGGCCTCGGCCGAGGGGGCGTTCGCATTGTGTTCCATGGCGGAGAAAGAAGGGGAACTCGATGGCGCCGAGAGCTATCTGAATCCCGTCACCCATTGGGGACGGTTCTCTTCCTGCGTGAAGAGTGCCCAGGCCGAGCGGACCTGGAATTGCACCTATCACCCCAACGCACCTGGGAGGTGTCATCTGCGCGCCGATGTAAGCAGCTGCTTGTGAAGACCTCCGCTCCTGTTCAGTCTGTGGAAAAGCTCGTTTCCGGGACGTTGTCCGAGGTTCGGTGAGCTGGGGACCCCTTTGAGTTCCCGAACCCTAGAGGATCGGGGTTGTCGGCTCTGAGCCTTCTCGTTATGATGCGTAGCCTCTCCCATGTCCCGACAGACCGAGGTGACGCATGTGCCGGAACACTCCACGAACGTTTTTGTCCCTCCCTCTGGTCGTGGTCACCTGCTCTGCCGTGTTCTTCGCCCTCGGGTGCGACCAGCTCCGCGACGCGCTATCCGGCGGTGGTTTTATCGCGGACGAGGTCTGCGCCAAGCTTGACCGTTGCGCCGACGAGTACCAACATGAGCACGAGGCCGAGGAGGATTACGACGACATACACTGGGAGGACTGTACCAAAGACCTCTCCCGCGCCAACGAGTTGATGAAACCCGAGGTGAGCGACACCTTCGGTTCCTGCATCCTCGATAGCTCGTGTCAGGAGTTGGGCCGCATGGCCCACGTGACCTGCCTCATGAAGGTGGTGGGGATGGGCGGCAGTGGCGGACGGTCGACCCTCCTCAAGCACTACTGTAAGCGCAAGGAAGAGTGCGACGACGCTTCGTACACCACGGAAGAGTGCGAACGTTCCAGCGCGGGCCAGCTCGGCAACGCGAGCATGCTCCTCGGCATGTTTAAGACCTCCGCGGCCGATTGTTTCCATGCCTGCCTGCGCAAGGCCGACTGTCGCAAGCTCGACGAGTTCTACGCCTTGTGCGGCACACATTGCCGCTTCTTCGGCCTGGACGAAGATGACAGCGAGGAGCTGTGCAACGACCACGGCAGGTATGCCGACGGGAAATGCGCCTGTGAGGAAGGCTATCTCGGCGATTGGTGCGACGAGTGCCCGCCCGGCCAGCACCTCGACGACCGGTATTGCTACGAAGATTGCACCGAGGCGACCTGCGGGGGGCACGGCACCTGTTATTTCGACCATGGCCCGCCTCGCTGTGCCTGTCTCCAAGGGTACGAGGGCTACCGTTGCGAGAGCTGCTCCACGGGGCTGTCCGAGGTCGACGGCGCCTGTATCGACGTGTGCGCCGAGGTGGACTGCCATCACGGGCATTGTACGGTCCAGCAGCTCGGCACGCATCAGCACACCGCCCACTGCATCTGCGACCGAGGCTACTTCGGAGAGACCTGTGAGGTCTGCTGGGATGATCATTACCTCGAGCTGGGAGAGTGCCTACCTCACTGCAAAGAGGATAGTTGTTCCGGGCACGGCACCTGTGAAGGTTACAGCGGTGCACCGGTCTGCACCTGCGAGGAGGGCTATGCCGGCGAGACGTGTTCGGCCTGCGCGGTCGCCTATGAGCGGGATGTGAGCGGCGATTGTGTCGGCGTGTGCGAGCCCGATAGCTGCTCGGGTAGAGGGACGTGCGACGGTTCGAGCGGCGAGCCGGTGTGTACCTGCGAGGAAGGGTACGGCGGACCTGTCTGCGGCGCGTGTGCGGGGGCCTTCGTCGAGCGCGAGGGTATTTGTATCCTGCCGGTCCAGAGCGTAGCCTTCGGCGGCTATCATGTTTGCGCTGTCTTCGTCGACGGCCGGGCCCGTTGCTGGGGAAGTGATGCAAAAATGCTCGGGTACGGAGCCGAAGTGACGACGAGTAGCACGGACGAGCTGGCTTTCCTCGGTGAGGACAACCCCATCGCCCAGATCTCGGCCGGAACCTTCCATACGTGCTTCCGGTACCGCGATGATCAGGTCAAGTGCGTCGGGTTGCCCGACGAGGGTCGGCTCGGCAGCAAGGCCAGAGAATATTTGGGTATACGCGAACCCTTGGCGCAGGTGCCGGCGGTTCGGCATGGCGGGAACGGTCTTGTGGCCCTCGCCTCGGGCAGCGCCTTCACCTGCGTGCAAACCGACAACGGGGAGCTGCGCTGTTGGGGTATCAATCATTTCAAGTGGTTGCTCCCGGTGGCCGGGGATGCCATCGGCGACGACGAATATCCCGAGGACGTCGGGCCGATACCGCTCTGTGGTCCCGTCTCCCAGTTCGAGCTGTACGACCGTCACGGCTGTGCAGTGCTCGAGGACGACACCCTGCAGTGCTGGGGCATTTCCACCGGGTGGTTCCCGACGGTGCTCCCGGGAGCTTGTACCTGGCCGCGCCTGGACTTCGGAGAACCCCTGGCCGAGGTTGTGGTTGGAGGCAGTCACGCCTGTGCCCGCTTCGACGATGGCTCGGTGACCTGCTGGGGCGACGGTTCGCAGGGACAGCTCGGTTATGGGGACACGGTGAGCATCGGTCACCAGCACGACCTCGCCCCCTTACCCGCCGAAGGCGCTCCCCGGGTGGACCTGGGGAATGCGGCCGTGCAGCTCAGTGCAGGGGGGAGTCACACCTGCGCCCTGTTGGAAGGAGGAGAGGTGCTATGTTGGGGGGCCAACGAGTCCGCCCAACTCGGCTGTGGGCACACCGACAGGATCGGCGACAACGAGGTCCCGGCCGATTCATGTCTCGTACCCCTGCCCGGGAAGGCCCTTCGCGTTGCGGCCTGGGGCGGACACACCTGCGCCGTGCTCGAAGAGGGCGACCTGTATTGCTGGGGGGAGCATCCCAGCACGAATCTGTGGTACGGGGACGCGATCTACAATCAGGACGTGCCCTTGGTCTTCGAGCCCGGTGAGCTCCGGCGGGTCGAGTTGTTCCGCTGAAATCTGGTGGGGGCCGGGAGAATTCAGAGCCCGCGTTCGGCCAGGAAGGCCTTTTTGTCCGGTTCGCGGCCGAGCAGCTCCAGCATCAACGTGTTCGGATCCACGGAGCCGCCCGGCGCGAAGAGCAGGGCGCGCAGGCGTTGGCCCGCAACCGGGTCGAGCAACCCTTGGGCGCGCATTGCGGCGAAGAGGTCGGCCGCGAGGACCTCGGCCCAGAGGTACGCGTAGTACCCGGCGTCGTATTCCATGAGGTGACCGAAGCCTGCCTCGGGGGAGGTCCCCTCCACGTAGATCGCGCCCGGGAATTCTGCCGACAGATCGCGCCACATGGCCGAGGTGTCCGCGGGCGGTTCGCCGAGGTGCAGACGCAGGTCGTACGTCGCGTAGAAGAGCTGGGCGAGCGTGGCGAGGCCGGGCAGGAAACGGGGTTCCTCTTCCATGTAGACCAGGTACTCTTCGGGGAGCGGCTTGTTGGTCTGGTAGTGTCGGGCGAAGCGGCTCACGATTGCGCGGTCCCGCGGCCAACGTTCCAGGAGCTGGGACGGAGTCTCGACGAAGTCGTGCTTGACCGAGGTGCCGCTCTGCTGGAAGTAGCGGGTTTCGCTGAGCAGCTCGTGCATGAGGTGGCCGAATTCGTGGAACAAGGTCTCTATCTCGTAGGGAGTCAGGAGCGAGGGCTCGCTGGGGGTCGGTTTGGTGAAGTTGCAGACGATCGCGGCTTCGGGCAATTGGACCGTCCCATCGGAGAAGACCTTGTGGCCCTTGAGCGAGAATTCCGCGGCATGCGTGTATTTGTTGGGTCGGGGGAACAGGTCGAGCAGGAAGGTGCCGATCTTTTGTTCGCCGTCGAAGACTTCGAAGGTCCGGACATCGGGATGGTAGCTCAGGCGCTGGACTTCGCGGAAGGTGACCGAGAAGAGGGTCTGGTAGACGCCGAAGAGGCCGTTCTCGAGGACCGCCTGCAGCGGGAAGTACTCGGAGAACTTGGCCAAGTCGATATGGAAGTGTTGTTCTCTCATTACATTGGAATAGAATTCGTGGTCCCAGGGAAATAGGTCGACCGAAGGGTCTTTCAAGGCGTCGCGCTTGAGCTGGCGTAGAGAGGCCAACTCCTCCTGACCCCGGGGGAGAAAGGCCGCATGCATGCCTTCTAGGAATTCCAAGACCCGCCCCGGAGTTTTGGCCATACGTGGGATCAGACGGACTTCGGCGTGGTTGGCGTAGCCGAGG
>MGSU01000095.1:12626-13373 GCA_001799195.1 Deltaproteobacteria bacterium RIFOXYA12_FULL_61_11
CCGCGGCGTTCGAGCTGGTTGAGAAACTTTTGGTCCATACCGGTCAATTCGGCAGCAGTCACGAGCGTGGGGTCTTGATGTTTGGCCAGATTCTGGGCGAACTCGGTCTGGAGCAGGGAAAGTTCTTCTTTTAATGAACGGATCCGGTCGAGCACCTCGGCCGGGCGGTCGAGGCCGGCCAGGGAATAGTCCAACATCAGGTCGTCATACAGGTTGCGCTGGTCTTCGTTCAGCCCTTCGCGCTGCGGGGCGAGGGAGGCCATCCGCCGATACAGGGCTTGGTTCATGTCCAGGGCGATAAGATACTTCTCGGCTTCCTGTCGGTAGAGGATGGCGGCCTCGCGCAGGTAATTGTCCGGGTGGACGCTCTGCAGGAAGTCCAGCTCGTAGGCGCCGAGGAGTAGGCTGTTCCGGAAATCGTCCAGGGCTCCGACAGTATTATCGAAGGTCGGTGCCGAGGGCTCCTGCAGGCGCGCGATGAAGGTGGTGTACGCGGCGGTAGCCGAGGAGGAAAAACGTTCGCCCAGGGCCAGGGCTTTCGCGCGGGCAGCGTCGTCGAGAGGTTGGGGGGTGGTCGCAGCATAGTCCTTCTCTATCTGCTCGAAGGGAATAGTGACCTGGAAGACCGGTGCCGGAGGCAGGGGGAGCTCGGGCTGCACGGTGGGCGGGGTTTTCGGCGAGCAACTCAGGAATAGGGTTGCGAGGAGAAGGAACGAGCTGAGGTGGTGCATGGGACCTCCGAGGACT
>MGSU01000095.1:13389-23871 GCA_001799195.1 Deltaproteobacteria bacterium RIFOXYA12_FULL_61_11
GGCGAGCCCGAGCATGATCCAGCTCGGGTCGAGGGTCAAGCCCGCTGTAGTGTCCCGAAAAGAAGACAATTGTATTGAATAACAGACATTCTTCATGGGGGCATGTCCGTACTAGGGGAGGCAAGAGGTTGGAACAGTCTAGAAATTGTTGGTACTATTGACGAGTACCCTCTCGAAGAGCACCTGGCACGAGGGTTGAAAAGATCGTCCTCCGAACTCCATAACGTTGTTCCAACGGCTGAAGGGAGCGGGTGTTCGCCCGCTCCCTTTTGATTCTCTTCACCCCTTGTCCCCGGTTTCGTGCGGTGCGCCACAGAAGGTGGTTTATCCACAGGTGCTGTTGATAACTTACCCTGAAGGTAACTCGTTGTCCCCTCGTAAAGCCATACGTTGAGCAGGTCCAAGCGTATGAAATCTCGCATCCCCAGCAGTGGAGCGCGAAATCGCGCCAAGCCCGGTGGTGTAAGTCGCCGAGGTAGGTAAGAAAAAAGAACAAATACAATCGGTAAGACGATTGCGCAATTCCTGGACAATTCGAGAACTACTCGAATTAGTTTCGATTCTTCCCGCCGGTTGAGGCTCGGAGAGTGTTTGTCCACAGGTCTTGGGGATACTCGGGAACGTTTGAAATCACAGAGGACGAACGAGGGGGATCGAGCGGCGCCGGGGCAGCGCTCACTGGCAGGGGACACCGCTGTAGGGTTTCCCGTCGGCCACACAACCGTAGCAATCACCCCATTTGTCCCAATCGCCGGCGTCGGAGTATTGATCGCACACGGCATACGGGTCGTCACCTGTGGTCACGGGTGGAGGGTCGTCGTCGGGCGTCGTCGGATCGGTGGTTACGGGTGGGTCGGTGTCGTCATCGTCGAAGGTCCAATCATCGTCGTCATCCGTGGTCGGCGTGGGGTCCGGAGTCCAGGGTTGGGTCGTACCCGGGTCGGTCCCCGGTGTCGTCGCGGTCCCGCCGCTGCAAGCGGTGCCGTCATATGTCTGCCCGGCTATCGCGCACTGGAGGCAGGCACCGTAGCGGGTCTGGTCGGTCTGGTAGGTCGTGCACTGGTCGAACGAGCCGAGGCCGGTGCCGGTACCCGAGGGGAGTCCGGTCTGCGTATCTGAGCCGCCGAGGCCGGACAGATCCGTACCGCTGCCGCTGGGGTTGGTGGGGGTAGTGGACGAACCATTGAGGCCGCTTAAAGAAAAACTTTGGGAAAACAGAGCACTGAGACAAGCGTCCTGTTTGTTCTCTACCTCGCTGGTATCGGTGGATCCGCTCGTGTTGGTGCTCTGGGACTGGCACTGACAGTATTGCTGCGCCTGGGAGGTCAGGTCCATGGCGCCGAACTGAAGTTTTGAACCTTGGCCCTTGCAGGGCTCGGGAATGGCGAATTCCTTCGTGAACTCCTTGCCGTCCGAGGCGCGGACCGAGGCCTTGGCCTTGCCGTTGCCCTGGTCGGTGACCGAGCCGTCGAAGGTGCATTTGCTGCATTGGAGTTTCATGGAACTCGATGACAAGAGTGATGCATTCTCCTCATCGTCGCTGCAGGCGATAAAGATCAGGGCAAGGAAGCTGGACAGGAGCAGGATCTTGACCATGGTGTATTCTCCAGGTGGCTATGGAAAACCTGGCCCATGATACGAGGAAGTTCCCGGGAGAAGCAAGCGATAGAGGGACTTTTTTATTGGGATGGTAGGTCAGTAGATCAAGTCGAAATCGGTCTCGCCGCAGTGACCCTCGAGGCAGTCGACCGGGTGGGGCATGCGCACCGAGCAATCGCCCATCAAACCCTGGGACTCGATCCAGGTCTTCGACAGTTGGTTGTACTCGTCGACCAAGGGCAGCAGGATAGAGGAATCGGTCGCGCGCAACGAGTAGACCAGGTAGTCGGCCGGACCGCCGCAGGCCTTGGCGCCGTACCCAGTGGACTGGCAGTCGCTCTTGTTGGCACAGGCAGCATCGCCGACCAGGGTCTGGATCCTCTCGGCCAGGATTGCCATACGCTCGGGGAGGGTCGGCTCAGACGGCGGGGTCGGCTCGCAGCCGCGCTCGCCCAGGAAGTAACCCGGCATGCAGGTCTTGCAGTAGGCGATCGGATTGCATGGATAGCGGACGCACTGCACGTCGAGGAGGACGAATTCCTGACAATAGGGATCGGTCATCAGGGGCGCGCAACCGGCGCCCTCGGGACGGAAGCCGAGGTCGCACTCGAGGCAGGTGACGATCGGCTCGCAGGGGGCTTTGATGCACTCGACCCGCTGGTACTTCCACGCCAGGCAACGAGGATCGTTCGGCGTTGGTTCGGACGGTTTTGGCTCGACCGGGTCGGTGGGGGTGGGCTCTTCGGGTTCCACGGGTTCGGCGGGCTCTGGGGTGACCGGGTCACCGGGTTCCGTAGGGATGGGATCGCCGGGCAGCGTGGGGGATTGATCTTCGTCTCCGATGCAGGCAGGTCCCGCGGCCAAACCGATGAGGACGATCAGGGAGAAGAAGAGGAGAAATTGACGGAGCAGAGCGAGGGCGTGCATGGGGCCTCCAGGAGTTTCCAGTTGTTTCCTGGCCGCCTTCTAGCATGCATGATGCATGGCGTCAAGAAGTCTTTCGCGACGGAGGTATACCTTCAGTCTTGGGTAGCATGCAGGTTGTTCCTATTACCTCGTTGGGGTGGCGCCGACGGGGGGGGGCCACCACGCGCAAGTATGAGCATGGTGGGGGTGAGAGGCGACAGGACCCCTCGCCTCACCCAAGACTGAACACGTATTGACAAAGTGCGAGAGGTCCAGGAACGCTGGAGAAACCCAAACTGAAAAAAATGGCCGCTAGGGCTGGTCTCAGGGGGGCCTCGGGTATATGCTCTCAGGGCGGTAGTCCAGGAGAAATCTTCCATGTCCGGTCCGAAGCCTTCGCCGCCCGTGATCCTCTGCGTCGACGATGAACAGTTCGTGCTCAATGCCTTGAACAGCCAATTGCAACGCCGTTTCGGCGGGGCCTACGAGTACGAGTTCGCCGAGAGCGCGGAAGAAGCCACGGAGCTGATCCAGGAACTCTGCGAACAAGGGCACGAGATCGTCATGGTCATCTCCGACCAGATCATGCCCGGCATGACCGGGGACGAATTCCTCATCGATGTGCACGAGAAACACCCGAAACCGATCAAGATCCTGCTCACCGGCCAGGCAGCCATCGAGTCGGCGATGAAGGCGATCAACAACGCTAATCTCTACCGTTATCTGACCAAGCCCTGGGACGAGAAGGATTTCTTGCTGACGGTCGAGAAGGGTATCCGTGAGTACGAGCTGATGGAGGAGGTACGCAAGCAGATTGAGGTTTTCCAGCGTTTCGTACCCAAGGATTTCCTCGAGCACCTCGGCAAGGCCAGTATCCTGGACATCGAGCTAGGCGACCAGGTGCACAAGGAGATGACCGTACTCTTCTCGGACATCCGGGCCTTCACCACCTTGTCCGAGAAGATGAGTCCCAAGGACAACTTCAACTTCCTCAATTCCTATCTCCGCCACATTGGGCCGATCATCCCCAAGAACCACGGTTTCATCGATAATTTCATCGGCGACGCCATCATGGCCCTGTTCCCCCATCGGGTAGATGACGCTCTCCAGGCGGCCATCGAAATGCACCGCGGCGTACTCTCCTTCAACCAGCGTCGGCGAGGGTACGGCCTGGAAGAGATTGCCATCGGCATTGGTCTGCACGCAGGCAACCTCATGCTCGGGACCATCGGGAATGAGCAGCGCATGCAGGGCACGGTGATCTCGGATGCGGTGAACTTGGCCTCGCGCTTGGAGGGATTGACCAAGCACTGGGGCACCAACATCGCCGTTAGCGAAGAGACCGTCACCAAACTCGAGCACCCGGAACAGTTCGAGGTCAGGCTGATGGGCCGGGTCAAGGTCAAGGGCAAGCAGAAGAGCGTCTCGGTCTACGAGGTCCTCGACGTCGAACTGCATGTCTCGGCTGCGTTGAAGGTTGCGACCAGGGAGGACTTCGAAAAGGGGTTGATCCAATACTATCAAAAGGATTTTACCGGTGCGAGCGTGCTGTTCAACAAGGTCCTCAAAGAGAACCCCGGCGATAAGGTCGCCCGCATCTACCTCGAACGGTCGGCCAAGTTCATGGTCGACGAAGTCCCCAACGATTGGACCGGTATCGTCTTCAAGTCAGACTGAGCAGGCCCTCGGGAGCGTACCGCGATGCTCGAAGCCACCATTTTGCCAGGGATGCTCGTGGTCGACGATCACGACTTCAACCTCGACCTCTTCCGCAGAGTTTTTCGCCGTAGGTTCTCCCTGTGCACCTGCGCGACCCTCGAAGAAGCCCGGAAGGCGCTCCGATCGAGACCCTGGATCGTGCTCGTGGTCGACGCCGGCCTGCCCGACGGCGATGGCCTCGGCTTCCTGCTCGAGGAGGTGCCGG
This sequence comes from Deltaproteobacteria bacterium RIFOXYA12_FULL_61_11, assembly GCA_001799195.1. Taxonomy (GTDB): domain Bacteria; phylum Bdellovibrionota_F; class JAHFAK01; order YA12-FULL-61-11; family YA12-FULL-61-11; genus YA12-FULL-61-11. The sequence goes on from MGSU01000095.1 coordinate 17,819, forward strand.
TGATCGAAGGAAGACCTCTGCGCGTGCTGGTCAGCGGGGACACCTGCAACACCGAGCAGTACCGCCAGGCGGCCACACGGGGGATAGACCTCTTTCTGCCGAAACCTTTCGATTTTTCGGAACTTCGAGCGTTTCTCGAGCAGCGGTTGGGGGAGACTCAACCTGAGTAGGGGTCAGCCCTCCTCGCCCTCTCGTTCGATGCCATACTTGCGCATTTTCTCGTGCAGGGTCGAGACCGCAATGCCGAGAGAACGCGCGGCGTGGACCTTGTTCCAGCGGTGGTACTGGAGGGAGGTCAGGATGGTTTCCCGTTCGGCGTCGCGCAGGGTGCGCGGTTTGGTCTCTTCCTTCACCGCCTTGGGTTCGAAGAAGGTTTTCTCCCCCATAAGGCCGAGTTTGAAGACCACATGGCTGGGGTCTATCATTTCCCCTTGGCTGAGCACCAGGGCGCGATTGATGACGTTCTTGAGTTCGCGCACGTTGCCTGGCCAATGATAATCGAGGATTTTGTCCAGAGCAGTGGGGCTGATCTTCTCGGAGAGGAGGTCGCCGGTCTTGCGATAGCGGTCGGTGTCGAGTTCCGGGAGGCCGATTTTCAGGAAGTGTTCCAGGAGAGCCGGTATGTCCTGTTTGCGTTCGGCCAGGGGTGGCAAGGTTATCGGGATGCAGAAGAGCCGGTAGAAAAGGTCTTCGCGGAAGGTGCCGCGCTGAACTTCTTGTTGCAGGTTCTTGTTGGTCGCGGTGATGACGCGCACGTCCACGGAAATGGTTTCGTTAGAACCCAAGCGTTTGACCTCCCTGGTCTCCAGGACGCGCAGCAGCTTGGGTTGGAGATCGAGGGGCAACTCGCCGATTTCGTCCAAGAAGACGGTGCCGTGGTCGGCGTACTCGAAAACCCCCTTGCGGAATTGCGAGGCGCTGGTGAAGGCGCCCTTCTCGTGTCCGAACAACTCGCCCTCGATGAGGTCCTTGGCGATGGCCCCGCAATTCAGAGGCAGGAAGACCTGGTCTCGGCGATTGCTGAGACGATGTAAGGCTTTTGCGATCAATTCCTTACCAGTTCCGGATTCCCCGGAGATGAGCACGGTGGCGTCGGTAGCGGCCACGTTCTGGACCAGGTCGAAGACCTCGCGCATATGCGCGGTGGTGCCGACCATGCCCTCGAAATAGTTCAAGGCCACGGGTTTGATCGCAATGGAGGAGGTGCGGGTGGTGAAGGTCAGCATGGTTTTACCGATGCGGAAGACATCCCCATCGTTCAGGGTCACTTCGCCGATCCGAGTAGGTCCGAGGTAGGTGCCATTCTTGCTGCCCCAGTCCTTCAGAAGATACCGGCCGGAACGGACGTCGATGGAACAGTGGGTGGTCGAGACGTACTCGTCGTCGAGGATGATCTGATTGCTCGGATTCTTGCCGATTAGGCATGGGAAACTCTTGATTTCTATGTCTTTTGCTTCTTTCCCCGTGCCGAGACGCAGGGCGCTCTTCTCGACTTGCAAGAGTTTCTTGCCGTGGTCGAAGCCCAGGATCTTGGTGGTGTTGTAATTGGCGAGTCGGGTGCGCTCCTCGGGTTGGACCTCGACCGAGAGTTGGAACTCGACGTTGAAGGAACCGACCGTGAGTTGGTCTCCTTCTTTCAAGGTGTGGGTGTGGACGCGGCGGTCGTTGACGAAGGTCCCGTTGGTGCTGCGATCAATCAGAACGTACTCTTCGCCTCGGCGACGGATGGAGACGTGGACCCGGGAGATGTTCAGGTCGGCCAGGCTGATGTCGTTCTCGCTGCTGCGGCCGATGGTGGTCTCTTCGTTGCTGAGGAAGAAACGCATGATGAATTCGGCGTTCTTGTAGAAGCTCAGGCTGGCCATGGTCCGCTCCCCTGCTGCGCCGTGGGTGGCGCGAGTATGGCCCAGTGGGTCCGGGGAAGTCAATGGTATCGGAGTTCGACTTCAAGGACAATTGGTGCTGGTGACCCACTGGTCGCGGTCCGGGGCACCGTCGCCGCTTACGCCGTTGAATTTCAAGGCAACCGAGGCGCACTGGGAGGAACCGCAGTGTTTCTGCAAGGCGAAGTGGAGATGGTCGCCGGTGGTGTAGCCGCTGGCGCCAACCTTGGCGATGACCTGGCCTCGGACGACCTTGTCGTTCTTCTTCACCGTCGCGGTGCTGAGGTGCTTGTACACGCTCTCGAGGCTCTTGCCGTGATCCACCACCACGTAATTGGCCTTGGCGACGCAGGAGGAATCGCCTTCGTTGTAGCAAGGGTCGCCGGGTTTGGTCGCGGTGGAGACCATGATCACGGTGCCGGCAGCAATGGCCTTGACGTCGTCACCGGTCTTTAGGTCGAAATCGAAGGCGTATTTGCTGTCGTTCTTGTGGAACCCGTCGTTGTTGCCCTGGGAGATGCGTATGCGTTTGTCGCAGGCGAAGGGCAGGAAATAACCTTCCTCGGCCGGCGGATCTTCTGCCGCTGGGGGTGGCTCCACGGTCGCCGGCGGTGGCTCTTCGACCACGGGAGGGTCTTCCACCACGGGAGGGTCGTCGCTGGCCTCTTGTTCCGGATTGGCCGGAGGCTGGTCCTGGGTGGGCAGTTCGATAGTCCAGTCCGGGGTGCAGTCCTCGAAGACCGAGACGTGGATCGCATCCCGGTGAGCTTCGGCCTCGGCGCTCTCGAGGTCGGCGGAATAGAGGTTGTAGGTCTCGGCCGGCCAGAGTTCAGGAGGCATGGTCGCCAGGCTGGCGATGCACAAGCGGTGATGGTTGTGGAAGAGGAAGGCGAAGAGCTGCAGGTCTTGCGCGAGGTCCACGGCCCGGCCGAGTTTATGGGCACTTTGCTCCGGAACTCCCTCGCCCGCGAAGGTCTTGGGCTGTACATCATAGCCTGCCTGGAGCAACGCGACCAGTACGAGGAGCAGGGTGGGGGAGGGCTGGAGTGCAGGGTTCTCGCCGGCGGCGAGGGCCGCGAGGAGAACCCCTTCGGGTGAGGTAGGGTCGAGGACCACCCGCCCCAGGCCGTTGACGCGCTCAGCTCCGATCCGGGATTGGAGATAGGTGGCGAACACCGTGGAGTCGAGGGGGAGGACGGGAGTCACGATGGGGTCTTCCGAGGTGGTCGCACCTCCTTCCGCGGGTGGGGTGGGGCAGGATCTCAGGTTGGGGTTGCAGGGCAATTGCAGGGATGCCTCGGACCCATCGTCGACCTCGACGCTCTCGCAGCACAGTCCGAGTACGGCGAGCAACAGGATCAGAGCAGGTGCGAGCAGGTGGGGCAAAAGTGGGCGCCGGGGCACGGCAGGTTCTCCGGGGTCACTCTATCCGGCAGCATAGCACAACTGCACCCTACCGGGGAGCTTTATCCTGTTGCGCTCAGACTTGCTTCAAAGTCCCACTCAATCCCCGTATTGTGGCAGAGAAAAGCCTCCATGCTTTTCTCTGCGCTCGTCGTTTGAATACGTTACTTGATAGCCGGGCCTCCTGCCCTCGACTTTGAAGCAAGTCTGCTCTTGCGCTGGCCGATCGAGGATATATAGTAACTCCCGTGTTCGATCCCGGGTCGGGCGTGCGATGCGAGGAGCGACGATACCACCGTTGCAGTCGGGCGGAGTGATCACCAATTATCACTGCAGCTCGTGCTGCCGCCATTGCCTCTATGCCTGCTCGCCCCGCCGTGAGCATGGATATCTCGGGGTCGAGACCGCGTCCCACCTCTTCGACCAGATCCGCCGCAACGGCTGCAACTCGGTGCACCTCGGAGGTGGTGAGCCCTTCCTCGATCCCGAGGGTTTGCTTGGGGTGGTTCGGACGGCTCGAGAGGTTGGGGTCAGCATCGATTATGTCGAGACCAATTCCTCGTGGTTCACCTCGCGCGAAGACGCGGTGGAGCGTCTGCGGGAACTGTCCGACCTCGGCATGCCGACCCTGCTCATCTCAATCAGCCCTTTCCATAACGAATTTGTGCCCTTGGCCAAGGTCGAGGGGGTCATTGAAGCCTGTGGGCGGGCAGGGGTCTCGGTCTTCCCGTGGGTAGAGACGTTCCTGACCGACTTGCGCCGTTTTCCGGCCAACGAGGTGGTGTCTTTTGACCGGTACGTCCACACCTTCGGCCGCAACTATTTGGAATCGATCCTCTCGCGCTACTGGATCCACATGGGGGGCAGAGCCTTGCAGACCTTCTCCAAGGTCGGGTACTGTATCCCGACCGAGGTCCTGCTGCGCAGCAAACGCGGTTGCGCAGAGTTGCTCGACACCGCGCACTTCCACGTCGACCTGCACGGCGCCTACATCCCCGGTTTGTGCTCGGGCCTGCGCCTGCCGGCCGATGACTTGGGCAAGCCGCTCGACCCTGAACTCTATCCTGTCCTTACCGTACTCATGGCCGAAGGGGTCGGAGGTCTCGCCCGCATGGTCGTGGCCGAAGGCTTCACCCCGGCCGAATGCTATGCCTCGAAGTGTGCCCTGTGCACCGATATCCGCACGTTCCTGGTCGAGCGCGCCGGCGGGGAGACGCGCGAACTCGGGCCGATCGGTTTTTATCAAGAACTTGGTGCCGCATGACCTTGCACTTCCGAGAGTCGATCGAGGAGCTCGTCCGGGCACGGACCTCGTGGCGCGCCTATGAGCCGTGGATCTTGACGAGCGGGGACCTTGCAGAACTGGAGAAATCTCTTGCTTCCCTTCCCCCGCCTCCCTTCGGGTCGGCTCTCCGGCACGTCGTAGTGCCGGCGCGGTCGGATGACGGGACTACCCTGCGCGGCCTGCACACCTATGGTTTCATCAGCAACGCCGCCGGCTTCGTGGTCGGTGTTCTCGGAGAAGACGCTTACGGCCTGGAGGACTTCGGCTACGTCACCGAGTGCTTCGTCCTCCATTGTACTGACCGTGGGCTCGGTACCTGTTGGCTTGGCGGCACCTTCGACCGCAGTTCGTTCTCCCGGCGCGCAGACGTGCACGACCACGAGCAGATACCCGCGGTCGTGGCCTTCGGGAAACCCACGGCTCTGCGCGGGATGCGGGACCGGCTGATCCGACTCGGGGCCGGCTCGCACAAGCGCAAGCCGCTGGAGGAGTTGGTCTGCTGCTCGGGAAAGGGAGGAACCGGCGCCCTCTCAACGCTTTCGCCCGAACTCCAGACTGCGCTCGAGGCCGGTCGGCTTGCTCCCTCGGCCTCGAACAAGCAGCCCTGGCGCTTCCTGGTCGACGGTCCCGAGGTTCACCTCTACCTTCATCGCGACGAACGCTACCGCGGCTTGGGTAAAACCTTGGGGTTGGTCGACCTGCAGCGCCTCGACCTGGGCATCGTCATGGCGCACCTCGACCTAGTCCTGACCGCCCGCGGGCATACCTGCACCTGGGTGGTCGAAGCCGATCCGCCGAGCTTCCCCGGTGATCTCGCCGAGTACCGATGTACGTTGATCTATTGACCCGCGGCCGACTGTTCGGTGCAGGAGCCGGAGGCGGCGCCCTTGTGCAGGGCCTCGTGGAGGCTCGAGGCCGTGAGCAGCTCGGGCAGGACCAGGACCTTGTTGTCTTCGGCACAGGGTGGGATCACCAGGTACAGAGGCACCCCGGAGCGGCCGAAGCGCTTGAGCCACATAAAGATGGTGTCGTTCTGCTGGGTGAAATCTGCTTTTATTGCCAGATAGTTGTGTTGCGCGAGTATAGCGGCCGTGGCCTCGGTTTCGAGGACGGTACGCTCGTTGAAACGGCAATTCATGCACCAGGCCGCGGTGAAGTCCAGGAAGATGGGTCGCGGCCCTCTGCGCACCTTGTCCATGTCCAGGAGTGAGAAATCCAGCCAGGAGATCGTCGAGGCGTCGATCGGTTTTGCCGCGGCGTTCGGTACGGGCAGGTCGTGCAGCAGCCACCAGCCGAAGAGCACGAGCAGGGCGGTCGAGGGTGCGGCAATGGTGAGCCTGCGCCGCAGACTGCTCGCGTTGTCGGTGAGCGCCCCTTGCAACCAGGCGGCGAGCCCTATTCCCAAGGCAAGCCACAACAGCGCTTCGGCCAGGGGGGCGCCATGCGCTTCCAGTACCACGCCGAGCAGCCACAGAGCGGTA
>MGSU01000096.1 GCA_001799195.1 Deltaproteobacteria bacterium RIFOXYA12_FULL_61_11
AGAAAAGCGCGACGAGCAAGAAGAAGGCGATCTTGTGAGCAAAGGAGAAAGTGAGAAGACCCCAGGAATGATGGAAATGGTGATGGCCGAGTTCATGGGCGATAACCGCGAGGACCGCCCTGTCGGAGTGCCCGCCGAGCAAGGTGTCGAGGAGGAAAATGCGTTTGGTCGGCCCCAAGCCGCTAGTCATGGCATTTGGCCGCACCGAACGCCTGGATCCATCCAGGATGCGTATATTCCCGGGTGGGAAGGTCTGAGCCATCGCGAGACGCACAATCGCCTGTCGCAAGGTCCCTTCGGGAAGTGGTTTCACGGTATTGAACAGCGGATAGATTACCAGCGGGAAGAGAGTCATCCAGACTACATCCAAGAACATCCAGCCCACAGCACTCGGCAACCAACCAGCGGGGCCGAACAAGGAGAAAAGAGCAAGGATCATCGCAACGGCAGGTCCAGCGGTAAAGAGAGTCAGGAACCCACCTTTCAATCGATCAGCCAGGAAGGTGTGAAGGGACGTTGTACTGAACCCCCAAGGTTTCTCGACGGCGAAAAGGTGTAGTGCTTGGAATGGCAGGGCAATGATCCGTCCAATGAGCGCGAGGGTGCCCAGGAAAAGTAACCCTTCGAGCAGTGGGGGCAGCGCGAGTGCAGCACATTGCCCTTGGTACCACACCGTCCCCCCACGAAGGAGAAAGATCGATAGAATGACGAGCAGGGTGCTCCTATGCACAAGATTGAGGATGAAACGCCTCCGGTGATAGCGGCGCGCTCGCAGGTAGCGGCTCCAGCCATACCAGGTTGCCACTCTGTGAGGATCTGAGAGGGGTATTGTGCTGAGATTCAAGGCGTGAGCAACGAGGACTAGGCCTTCCATGGCGAGGATTGGCAAGAGGACCAGAAACCAGGGTGAATGGCAAGTGAGGATCTGCATAACAACTAGTCTATTCGCGAGGTTTCAAGAATGCTAGCATGGGTAGGCCCTTAGTGGCGAACCTCACCTTGCTCGCAGTACTGATGGGGACGATGGACCCCGGGAACGGCAACGTTGTTCCGGGTTCCGAGGTGAGCACCTTACAATCCAAGTGGGGAAACATCGTCTGGGTTCATCGGTATCGAACTCTTCTTGAAGCAGGCTTCCTCTGTCGGGAGCAGGAGTTGCTCCGTTCCTGTTACCGCATCCGGCCCTCCCGTGGCCTCTATCTTCTCGCTGGATCCTACCACCGAAGTCGTGGCATACAAAAGGGGGGTCATACATGAGCACAGTGGTTTTGGTAGAAGTGCGAAAAGTACGGTCCCCTTCCTTCTACCTCAGGCACTTGAAACCTTGGTTGTCGGTCAGAGTACTTAGGGCTCGACCGAACGCAGTTATCTCACCGAGACCAGAAGGCTGACACGACGGAAAAGGAGAATGGCGATGATGATAGTGCCAGTGCTGGACCTCATGCATGGACGCGCAGTGGCCGCGTGCGCCGGGCTGCGTGCTAAGTACAGACCCCTTGCGACCTCTTTCTGTACAGATGGCGATCCCCGACGGGTTATCGCGCACGTCTTGGCGACTTACGGCCTCAGCCTGTGGTATATTGCCGACCTTGATGCTCTCATGGGGCGGCCGTCCCAAGCCTCGATGGTGAGGACCCTCTGCGCCGAGTTCTCCCTCACCTGCTGGTACGATGGGGGCTTCCGTAGTCGGGCGGAGATTGTAGCCTCGGCAACCAGCACACTGTTGCGGCCGGTATTAGGGACGGAAACCATGTCCGCCGATCAACTCCTCGAACCCTTCGCAGCTCCGGCGCCCGTGGCGAGCATCGATACCCGTGGTGGTGTGACCATGGGGGCAGCTACTGGTGTAGAGCTATCGGTCCTCCTGGATCGGATTCTCGCTGCAGGCTGTGAAGACGTATTGTTGCTCGATCTCGCAGCGGTTGGTACCGGAATGGGGCTCTCGCCAACGCTGTTAGGAACACCACGCGTCAAAGCAGGTGGGCGATACTATTACGGTGGCGGCGTACGCGGCCGGAGTGACCTCGATCGGCTCGAACAAGCAGGTTTTTCGGGCGCCCTCGTCGGCCGGGCTTTGCACGAGGGCTGGATCGTTCCCGATTGAACCTTTCCTTGGCAGAATTTGGACAGAAGGCCGGCGAGGCTCACGGATCGCTCTCCCTGAAGCACCTTCGTTGCGGCAAGCCTTTTATGCTGCTATATCCCTCGGCTGATGGGTGGTACGAGCATCCCTGTGGAAACCCCGAGATCCCGCGAGCACCTGCTCGAACTCTGGCGCATCGCCTACCCTCTGGTGATCAGCTCCAGCTCTTCCACGGTGATGATGTTCTCCGACCGGCTCTTTTTGTCCCTCTATTCCAAAGAGACTTTGGCTGCTTCACTCCCCGGGGGGCTCAGCAGCTTCGTGCTGCAGTGCCTCTTCTTCGGTACCGTCGGCTATGTCAGTCCCATGGTCGCTCAACACCTCGGCGCAGGTCGTCCCGATCGGGGGGGGGCGATCACATGGCAGGGTTTGTACGTGGCGCTCTTCGGCGCACTTGCGCTGCAGCTCTTCATACCTCTCGGACCTTCCTTCTTCGCCCTGGTAGGCCACTCCGCGGAGCTGGTGGAGTTGGAGAGCCAGTACTTCGCCATTCTGCTGCACGGGGCCTTCTTCAATCTCGGCGCCAATGCCCTGTCCAGCTTCTTCTCCGGCATCGGCCGGACGAAGATCGTGATGGTGGCCAATCCTCTGGGTATGGTGTTGAACCTCCCCCTGAGTGTGCTGCTCATCTTCGGCTATGAGCCGCTCGGGTTGCAGGCCCAGGGTATCGCGGGCGCCGCCTATGGGACGGTCGCCTCTTCGGCGTTGACCTTCTTCATTCTCCTGCGCAGTTTCCTCTCCCCAGCATACCGAGTTCATCGCACGCGGAACTGGGCTCCGGACCGTGGGTTGTTGGCCGGATTGTGGCGTTTCGGCTTGCCCTCGGGAGTGCAGATGCTCTTCTCGGTCGGTGCCTTCAACTTCTATGTCTTGGTACTGGGAGGCTTGGGTATCGACGAACAAGCGGCGGTAAACATCACCTTGTCCTGGGATCTTATTGCCTTCCTGCCTCAGCTCGGTTTCGGCGTGGCGGTGGCCTCTCTCGTCGGCCGGTACGTTGGAGCCGGGGACTACGACACCGCGGTGAGTATTCCTCTGGTCGGTATGATCTTGGCTTATGGCTATGGCGGCTTCATGGCCCTAACCTTCTTCTTCTTCCCCGGCCCGCTGATCACGCTCTTCGGTGGGGTGGGCGATCACCTGACCTACGAGCGGGTCCATTTTCTTGCCACGGCGATGCTCCGTTTGACCTCGCTCTATATCATGGCTGACGCGACCATCGCGCTCTACCGCAATGCGCTGCACGGAGCCGGCGACACCCGCTTCTGCATGTGGATGGCCAGCGCTTTCTCGTGGTTCGGCCTGGCGCTACCCTCCCTGTTCCTCGTGCGTGGGCTTGGGGTCGGCCTCCTCGGTGCTTGGAGTTGGCTGACCGGCTACCTGGCTGTCATGGCGGTCGTCTATATCCTACGTTTCCGCTCCGGTCGGTGGCGCCATCTGTCCGTGATCGTGGAAGACCCTTCGGCGTGACCCGGGCTCCTCCTCGTGGTAGGGTCTCCTTCCCGGCCGACCCGGTTTCCAACTCGAGGCCTCCATGGACAGTCGTCGTTTTGCCGAACTCCTCACCTCGCACGAACCTTGGCTGATGGAGCGCCTCCTGCGCTATGCTTTGGAACGAGGGTACACCCGCTATACCTCGACCCTGGTCGAGGCCTGGAGGATCTCGATCGCCGGCCTGACCTCATCCTTCCTCGAGGCCCTCGCTCTCCCCACCGAGGCCCTCGAACACAGCCCCGAACCCCCGGTCGGAGCCGACCCGATCGCCGCTTTCGCGGTACGCGAGGCGCGCCTGCACAGGGAACGCGGGGTCTCTCTGCGGATGTTCCTCGGTCTGATGACCTACTACCGTCGTACGTATCTCGAGCTGCTCGAGGAACGCAGCGGCTTTGACGCTGCGGAGCGGTCCGCCTGCTCCCGGCATCTCGATCGTTGCTTCGAACGGCTCGAGCTCGCCTTCTGCAGTGAGTGGACGGAGCAGGGCGAAGCCGGCTTGCGCCATGAATTGCAGGAGCGCAACCGTATGTTGACCAACGAGAAGAACCGGCTCTTGACCGTGTTCGAGAGCCTGCCGCTCCCCTCGCTGGTACTCGATGACCAAGGCTCGGTCGTGGCCCTCAACCCGGCAGCCCTGGACCTCCTGGAACAGCAGGCTATTCCCGGCAAACAATACTACGGCATCACCGTGGGCAGCGTGGTCGAGGCCGCCGAGACTCTTGCCGGTAGCGGAGCCTCCTTGCTCGGCCTCCCCCATCTCGAACTCTTCCCCTGGCTTGGCCAGACCACAGCAGCCCCTCCTCTCGAGAGCTCGGCCGTGGAACTGCACCTGGCTGGTCCGCCCGAACGGTTCTTCCTGGTCCACCGCGCTCCAATGTTGGACGTTAGTCGAAAATATTGCGGGCAGGTGGTGACCATCGAGGAGGTGACGCATGCACGACTTGCGTACCGCGAACTGCAACTCGCCAAGTCGGCCGCCGAGGAGGCCATCAAGATCAAGGCCCGTTTCCTGGCCAATCTGAGTCACGAGTTCCGCACCCCGCTCACCGGTATCCTCGGCCTGACCGCTCTGCTCGAACGAACCGCCATGCCCGCGGAGGTCGCCGAACATCTCGGCCTGCTCAGGCGAGCCGCCGACAACCTGCATCACCTCGTCAATGATACTCTCGACTATACCGCGCTCCAGGGGGCTAGTCTTGGCCTCCACGAAGCGCCCTTCGATCTCGTCGAGTTGCTCCGCTCCAGTTTCGAACTGGTCTGCCTTTCTGCTCGGGAAAAAGGGCTGCACTGCAACGTGATTCTGCCGGCCGAGCTGCACCGGTACCGCCGCGGAGATGCAGTGCGGTTGCAGCAAATCGTGCTCAATATGCTCACCAACGCGGTAAAATATACGAAAGCGGGGTCCATCACCCTGAAGGCGGAACAATCGCACGCCGACGATCCCGCCCTCTCGATCCTCGTCAGCGACACCGGCATCGGCATACCCGAGGATAAACTCGGTACCATCTTCGAGAGCTTCGTCCAACTCGACCCCGGCTATACCAAGACCGGTCGAGGCGTAGGGCTTGGCTTGGCCATCGTTCGCGGCCTGGTCGAACGCATGGGTGGAACCATCACGGTACACAGTGTGCTGGGCAAGGGCTCGACCTTCTCGGTGCACCTCGAGCTGCCCCTCTGCGAGGAACCTGCTAGGCCCGTGGACGACCGCGCGAGCTCGACCGAGCTTCGCGGCGCTCGGCTGCTCTTGGCCGAAGACAACGCCATCAACGCGCTCTATCTCGAAACGGTCCTGGGTGAACAGGGAGTCGAGACAACGGTCGTGGCCGATGGCGCCGCTGCTCTCGAGCAATACCTCCGCCATTCCTTCGACCTGCTCCTGCTCGACATCGGCTTGCCCGAGCTCAGCGGTGCGGAGGTTGCCCGCAGGGTGCGGGAGCACGAACGCCTCGGTGACCGGCCGAGGGTTCCGATACTCGGTCTGACCGGGTACAACCAACCCGAGGAGGTCGCCGCCTTCCTCGAGGCCGGTATGGATCGGATCCTTGCCAAGCCCATCGACGAGCGGGAACTACTCTCCGTCCTGATCGAACTGCGTACTACTCGGTCCTGAGACCTGTTCCTGTCCTCCCCTGTCCCCCCTCCGTCCCTCGGCGGTGCCTCTCGGTAGTTCCTCATGCCGAGCTGTCGAGCCAAGCCAGGAGTTCCTCGAAAGGAGGGGGAAGTGGAGCCTCGAACTCGAGCCACTGCTCGAGGAAGGGGTGTTGGAAGCCTAATCTGTGGGCGTGGAGCAGGTAGGTCGGTAAGCCGCTCAGCCGTTGTCTGACTTCGACCGGCAGCTCTCGATACGCGGCGATCGGACGGCTATAGGTTGCATCCCCGATCACGGGGCAGCCGATCGAGGCGAGGTGGACCCGGATCTGATGGGTTCGCCCGGTCTCGATGCGCACGTTCAGGAGGTGGATGCAACCGAACCAGGATTTTGTGCGGCGATAGTGGCTGAGAGCCTCTCGGCCGCCGTTGGTGACCACGCGATAGCGCGTGCGATCGGAGGGGTCGCGCGCGAGAGAGGTTGCGATGGAGCCTACCTCGGCGCGCAGCTTGCCGTGGACCAGGGCCAGGTATTCCTTGTGGATCGCGTGCTCCTGGAACAAGGCCGCCAAACGGAGGTGGGCTTCATCGGTACGAGCAACGAGAAGGAGCCCCGAGGTGTCTTTATCCAAACGGTGGACCAGCCCGACCTTCTCGGCGCCGCCAAGCGAGCTGAGGGTTCCTCCGAAGCGCTGGAGCAAGGCATCGACCAGGGTCCCACCTCGGTGACCCTTGGCCGGATGCACGACCAACCCGGCCGGTTTGAGCACGACCGCGAGCTCGTCGTCCTCGTAGAGAACCTCCAGAGGGAGCAGTTCGGCTGCCGGACGTTCCACAAGTGCCTCGACGTGCCAAACGGCCTCCACCTGTTCCCCCAGTTCGAGCCGCCGACTGCAGCGCTCCCGGCGGCCATCGACCGTGGCACCTCCGGCCTCGATCCGGCGCTGCACCACGCTGCGCGAACACCCGCCCCCACGCGCGGTCAGGGCCTGGTCCAAGCGGACCCCCACCAGGTCGGCCTCTACGGTGAAGGTGATTTTCTCGTCCGGTTCAACCATTGTCGTCCTCTCTTCGACCGCGCACCCGGCGCAGAAGGTCATAGGCTTGGTTCCCGGTTAGACCGAAAAACTCGGCGACGACCTTGGCCTGGTCGCGTGGCCCGAGCTTTCCGCTCCGATCGAGGGCTGCGAACAATCGTCGCGCCGCTTCTTCGTCCACTCCATCCGGGGATTCGCTGACCGGCCCGAGGTAGAAGGCCAGGGTATACTCGCCCTGGATCCGCTCCCGCAGGCGCAATCCGGCGCACAGGTCGGCCGGGGTGCCGAGGAGCAACTCTTCGTGGAGCTTGGTCAACTCCTTGAGCAGCAGCGTTTGCACCGGACCGAAGGTCTTTTCCAGCCAGACCAGGGTGCTCAGGAGACGGTGCGGTGCTTCGTAGAGCACCACGACCGCCTCGCGCCTCCGCAGCCAGGCCGTCAGCTCTTCGTTCCTTCGCTCCCGCTCGTCCAGAAAACCCAAGAAGATACCCGGGCAACCCGGCCGTCCTAGAATAGAGAGGGCCACGGCTTGGGCCGATGGTCCCGGCACCACGGCCACCGGCAGCCCCCGTTCCAAGGCGGCGCGGACCACGGCTGATCCGGGATCGCTGATACCGGGTGTGCCGGCATCGCTGACTAGGGCAACGGATTTGCCCTCTTCCAAGAGGGCCAAGACCCTGGCCGAGGCCCTGCGTTCGTTGTGTTGGTGCAAAGCGAGCATCGGGGTACGCAGGCCCTTGGCCGAGAGCAGTTTGGCGGTGTGGCGGGTGTCCTCCGCGGCGATGAGATCGACGGTGCCGAGCACCTGTTCGGCCCGGACCGAGAGATCGCCGAGATTCCCGATCGGCGTGGCCACGAGGTACAGCGTCTTAGAGTTCAATAGATCCCTCGTAGACCGAGGTGCAGGAGTTGCCGGTTGAACGCGAGTTCCATGTCCGACAGTTCGTTCGAATACCTGCGGTACTGTATCTCGAGGGCAAGATACCGGTTCAGCCATCGGGAGAGGGCGAGGGCGAAGACGTTGAAATTTTCCTCCTCGCTGCTCGTGCGCAGGATCCGCACCCCTTCTTGCTCGATATAATAGGCAACGTTGTCGCTGTAAGCGCGGAGCAACGCGGAACCGGAGAGAATCATGGTGAGACCGAGCGGCAAGGACGTACTCCAGCGGGCGGACAGCACGAGAGAGCGGCTGTCGAGTTGGGGAATATTGGAATCACTGTGCCTGAGCAGGAGATCGAATACCAAGATGGACGAAGCGTGGAAGGAGGCATTGAGGCCGAGTTCGTGGATGAGGTCGAGCCGACGGTCGAAACCGATCTGACGTTCGAGGAAATTCCGGTGGGCGAGATGATACTGGAGACCGAGGAGCCAGGCCCTGCCGATTCCTTGTTCGAGGCGTCCCCCGCCCCGGAGGAGCCGGAAGCTGTATAGTCCTTCATCCTGGAACCTGAACTGCTCGAGGTGGAGGTCGAGGGTCTGTATGGGCACCGAACCGAACAAGGAGGGGAGCGGGAGCAACGAACGCTCCTCGAGGTATTGGGTGAGTTGGTCGAAATCCTCGTCGCCCGCCCTCTCCAACTTGCAGCGCCCCACGCTGCGAGAGGCGAGATCGAAGGGACCTACGGGGGCGGTCAAGCCGAGCTCGGCCACACCGATTACATTGTCTTTGGAACGTTCGGTGAGGAACTGTTTGGCGCCGAGTTGCACCCCGCCCTGCGCTTGACCGTGCTCCGAGGAGTACAAGAGGTGCCTCCCGATGAGCGAGCCTCGAACGAGCCAGTCGTCGATGACTCCGTCCTGACCCATCTGTTTGTAGATATTGGTATCGTATCCAAGATCCAGCTTTCCCGCGAGGCTTCCTTGCCGCGGCTCTGAGTTCTCGGCACACGACTCGGATATCGGCTCCAGGAGCAGGACGAGGAGCAGAACCGGTGCAAAGAGGTGCAACCGGGCCGAGGACGACATCAAGGACCCCGCCGAGAGAGCAACGGGCGATCTTAACTTCGCACCGGGGATACTGTACAGTGGAAAACCCGGTGGTTCCGTCGCTGCCGGTCCGTATGGCAGAGAGGCACTTCCATGACCAAGGGCATCCTTCTTTACGGCTTTCTCCTGGTCCTCTCTCTGCCCACCGCGCCGCATGCTACCGAGGACGCCTCTCCCATGTCCTCGGGCAGACAGATCGACGTCCTGTATTTCGGAGGAGTGGACCCGAACGTCGATCTGCGCGCCTGCGAACTCCTAGAACGGTTCCTGCGCACGCAACCGGACCTCGCGGTGCGCAAGGTCACACGGCACCTCATCCAGGCTGCCGGTGCCCGGCTCGCCGGCGGGAACGACCTCGCGCTGTTCGGTTCAGCCCCCCGGATCACGGTCCTCGAGACCGGCACGGCCTGGTACCTCGTGCCCGGGGATGCCTCCGGTGACCTCGCTACCGCTCTGCACGACACCCTGCGGCAGTGGTCGAGCGAGCGCGAGGACGTGCGTCTGCTCGGCCAAGACGTGCTGCTCCCCTCCGACCCTGTTGGGGAGGAACCCGAGGTGCGGGGGATCGGCCGACTCGAACGCGGCACCTTTGTTCCCGGCGAGTTCTGGCAACCCTTGGTGGCCTATGGTTATCGACTTGGCTCGGGGGAGCGGGAGACCACGCTCGTCGTCGTTGCCAAGACCTTCGGCGGTTTCTCCCGGCTCGTTCCCGCGCTGCGCTCCCTCCGTGCGGGCAGTCCTTTCGCGGTGGCGGTCGGCACCGGTGCCGCTCTGCCGCAGAACGAGGCCGAACGGGCTGAAGCGCTGCGCGGTCTCTCCGGGTTGGTCGAGGCCCTGGTGCCCTCCGAGCACCTCCTCGAACAGGCCCCTCCCGCCACCTCTGTCCCCTTTGTCGCTGCTAACATCCTGAAGGGAAAGACTCCGCTCTACCCGCCCTTGCTGGTTATCGAACGCGACGAAGTGCGGGTCTGCGTGATCGGTTTGGCCAGAGTGGACCACCCCGAGCGCTTGCAGAACCTCGGTCTTTCGGTAGAACCCGCGACCATCAGCCTGGCCTCGCTGGAAGCGCGGGCCACCACCGAATGCACGCTCAACGTGGTCGTCTCCGAGCTCGGCGACGAGGAACATCGCGCACTTGTGGCCCGCTACCCCTGGATCGACCTGCTGGTCGGGACGCGCGTCGCGGACTCTCCGCCCTATCCCCGAGAAATTTTCAGCCAGCCGAGCGCGGAGCATCGGCTCAACCTGTCGATCACCGGCAAGATCACTCCGGGCCGCAGCCTCGGGGTGGTCTCCTTCCGTTTCCGCGAGGCCGCGATTCCCAGCGCGATCCTGCACACCCGGCACGGTCTGGATACCGGGGTGACCGCCGAGGCAGAATTCCTGGACCTCGATCGTCGGCTCTCCACCCTGTTCTCGACGTCGGGCCGCATCCTCCTGCCCGACGTGCACCACCTCTGGCCCGAGCACCTCTTCCTCGAGCCGGGACAACTGGCGTCGTTCTTGGGCGTGGCCATGTTCGAACGCACCCCCAGCGAGGTAGTCCTCCTGCCGGTGCCCGAGGGAGGGACGTTACCCCCCGGGGGCCTCTCCGCGGAACAATTGGCGACCTATTACCCTGCCGAGGACAAACTGGTCAGCGTCAGCATCCCCGGCAGCGAGCTCAAACGCCTGTACGACTATGTCCAGCGCGGCAATCAACATCGGCCGCGCTATTTCCTGGGTGGGCAGCAGAGTCGCACTCTGGTCACAGGGCTGCCCATCGCCGACGCGACCTACTACCACCTCCTGACCTCTTCAGCTCTGCTGGCCGAATTACGGGCGGCCTATGATCAGTTCACGCTCGAACGCCCCGAGGATCGTTTCCGGCGCGAGGGCGAGCGCTTCGTACCGGATCCCGAGGGCGATCCGGTCAGCCTGCACGAGGCCCTGACCTCGTCCCTCGCCGCAGAGGTCCCCGAGGAGACCATCCAGCGACTTGAGGAAGGCTCGACGCTGCCCGCCGACCAGGCCGTGCTCCAGCACCTGCGCGATGGTCTCAACGGCACGGCGGATTATGACCGGGTGGTCTACCTGGTCGACGTGCGCAACCTCCGGCTCGACCTGGCCGATACTTCGGTAGAGCGGCGGGAGAGTTATGCCAACGTGCGCAACGCCCAGGTCACGGCCAATACCCAGCGCGCAATAGGCACCCTGGGCGAGGCTTACTTCCTGGTCGATCACGCCCAGGCCAGCCTCAAATTCGGCGTCTTGCTCGACTTCAGTCAGGTTCGCCTCAAGGAAACCGACGGCACGACCGTGGAGAACGAACAGCGCGACAACGGTCTGCTGACCGGGGAGGGTTTCTACAAGTGGCGGACTGTCGAGGTCTTCTCCACGGCCTATGTTCTCGGCCCCATGCTCAGCCTGCAATACGACACCGAGTTGCGGCGCAATAAAGCTACCGAGGGCCCGGCTCTTCTCCCCAGGGAACGGATCGGTCGCCTGCTCACCGGCCTGAAGCTCTATGACGGCGCACTGATTAAGAATTTCTCCGCCGGTCTGATCATGGATTTGGATTACACCGGAGATCACGATGATCTCGAGTATGGTGTCTTCTCGCTGCTCAACCTCACCAGGGCCTTCTCTCTCCCTCGTTACAACATCCAGTACGATCTGACTCTGGACACGCGCTGGTTTGCGCCCTCCGACCAGGACACGGACGACGACCTCGGACTGGAACTGCTCCTGCGCAATCAGTTCAAGATCCCGCTGCTCGGCTATCTCAGTTTGACCCCCATGGTCGACCTCTTTGTCTTCCGCGGCAAGCTGCCGGCCACGGAGCACCTCGGCCACAACCTGACCTTCGGCGTGGCCCTGTCGTACTCTCGGATCATCAAACCCCAGTTCGAGCGCTGGCTGTGAGCGAGGTGTCCTGAAAGTCCTCGGGATTGAAGATGCTCAGACTAGCCAGGCGCGAGGTGGGGCTGTGCCGGGTCATCCAGACTCTGCTCTGCATGGTGCTGTGGAGGTCGCTCAACCGACCGATACCTTCTTCAGAAGGGACTTCGCGGCCTTTCGTAGGGTTGGACGGGCATGGTTTCCGAATGGCTCGGCCAGCTTCAGGATCTCGGGGATGAGCTTCGGAGCGACCGCGGCGAGTTTCTCGAGACCGCGTAGCACGCGAGCGGCGTGTTTCGACTCCCATGCAACCAGACCCTCTCGGAGGTACGGCATCGCTGCGGCCGCTGCCCGAGGGCCGGTAGTGCCATAGGCCGCAATGGTATCGAGCACATAGTCGCGCACAATGACGCTCTTGTCACATGTTGCACGTTGGCCGAGGTCCTCGAGGCGGTCGCCGATGAAGCGAGGGACCTCTTTTGCCACCAGGGCTACCGCATGGGCCGCTTCCCACCGAACCCGCCCGTTCTTGTGCTCCAACAACGAGTAGAGAACCTCGACGTGAGGTGCCACGAGCGCCGGCCGCTGCTCGGCAACCTTGGTCAGGACCTCGGCGCAGTCGCCGACGAGTTGCGCGCTTGTGTCAACGAGGTGTGCGGCGAGGTCCGGAAGAAGCTCCGGCTCTGCGACACAAAGGCGGGCGACCTCGATGTTGGCCTCTTCGCTCCGCGATCCGATTTGAGAAGAAAGCTTGGCGATGACGTCCATGACGTTTCCCGTCTCCGATACTTCCGGCAATCATCTGGCATCTATCCTGTACCGGAAGGTGAGCTGTCAAGCACCCCACCGTAGTAGGGGGTAAGCCTTCAGAGAAGTTCAGTTTTGGGTGAATTGCACTTGAGTGATCACTCCATCGACGGGGTGGCACCGACGGGGGTCCCCCGCCACGCGCAAGGATGAGCATGG
>MGSU01000097.1 GCA_001799195.1 Deltaproteobacteria bacterium RIFOXYA12_FULL_61_11
GGCCTCGACCGACGGCACGGTCCTGCGTATCCCCGATAATCCCCTGATCCTGCCCTCGGTGACCATACGCGGTCTCGTCGCGCTACTGCGGGACCAGGACATTTCGGTCCGGGAAGAACCCCTCTGCTACGGTGAACTGCAAGACCTTGTCGCCAGGCGCGCCCTGGTGGCCATCTGCAGTGTTGGCACCGCGGGCATCCTGAACCGTTGCGCCAGCCTCACGCTGGTTGATGCAGAGGGCAGGACCATCGCCCGACACCAGCCCCTGATCGATCATCCCCTCTATGCGACGTTGGGCAATCTCAAGGAACAATACTGGTCCGTGTACCGTGGCCGCAGAGCCGCGCCCGTCGGCATGGAAGTGAAGACGTATCGCTTGGAATGAAATCCGGTCCCGCGGGGGTCAGCCCGGGGGCTGTTGATTCATCATGATCCGCACCGTGTCTCGGGCATAGATCAGCTCTTCGTTGGTCGGGATGACGTACAACTCCATTCTGCTTTTCCCGTTGCTGATCTTGCGTTCGACCCCACCTACCGCGGCGCAATTTGCCTCGGGATCGAGATGCAGGCCGAACCAATCCAGGTCGGCGCAGATGCGGGCTCTGACCTGCGGGGCGTTCTCACCGATACCACCGGTGAAGCAGATGGCGTCGGCTCCGTTCATCTTCGCCAGATACGCGCCGAGGTACTTTTTCACCCGCTGACAGAACATGTCCACGGCCAGTTTAGCGCGCCGGTCGTCGTGCTCCTCGACCTCCTCGAGGAGATCCCGCATATCATGGGTCAAACCGGAGATGCCGAGCAAACCCGAGCGTTTGTTGAGCAGGGAGAAGACTTCGTCGAAGGAGGCCCCTTCCTTGTGGGCAACGATATCGAGTACGGTCGGATCGATGTCACCGCTGCGGGTGCCCATGACCAGTCCCTCGAGCGGGGTCATGCCCATCGAGGTGTCGATGGATTTGCCGGCCACGATGGCACATGCCGAAGCGCCGTTGCCGAGGTGGACGGTGATGATCTTGGTCTCCTCGCGGCTTTTGCCCGTAATACGACGGTAGCGATGGGCAAGGTAGCGGTGCGAGGCCCCATGGAAGCCGTATTTCCTGATCTTGAAACGGCGATAGAGTTGATAGGGGATGGCATAAAGGTAAGCCGATTCGTCCATGGTGGAATGGAAGGCGGTATCGAAGATGCCGACCTGGGGGACGGCAGGACCGAAGAGTTTCTGAGCGGCATAGATACCCTTGAGGTTTGCCGGGTTGTGCAGCGGAGCTAAGTCGATGCACTCCTCGATGGCCTTGATGGCCTCGGGGGTGAGCAACATGGATTTCTTGAACTTCTCACCACCGTGGACCACGCGATGACCTATCCCGTGAATGTCAGCCAGCGACTGAATGCCGGGGATATTGGCCCCCCTGGCAGTGATCCATTTCACGATGTAATCGAGCGCCGCGGAGTGGTCGCGTATCGGTGCGGCCTCTTTGAGCGGCGACGACTTTCCTGCCTGCAAGGTAATGACGGCCTGACTGCCGATGCGCTCGATCAACCCCTTGGCTAATTGTTGATCCGCATCCTGTTCGATCGCCTCCAGATCGGTGGCGATGATCTGGAACTTCAGCGAGGAACTACCGCAGTTGAGCACGAAGATGTTCATTCCCGCACCTCGTCGACGTTGTTCTCGGCGCCGTGCCCCTGATTGGACCATGAAGTACCTCCGTTTCGAGGGACTACGACTCCTCAGGAGACCTAAGCCACGTCCCCGGAGCCGAGTCAAGCAGAAGTATTCATAGTCACGAAGAGTTACAAAAATGCCACAGGTCAGAGTGGCCTGGGACAGGAAGGCTCAGCGGGGACCGAGGTCGGTGCACGTCTGCAGTTCGCCCTGATAGACCAAGCCGACCTTGATCAGGGGCGGTATCTTCTGACCCTTGACCCGACCCTCCCCGGCCATGGTGGTGAAGTCGTCGTCGTGCACGGTCTCGGTCTCGATCTTGACCTTGAGCGTTGGGCCGATCTCTTCGACCGTGGGATCCGGGAGGATCACGTCTTCGAAACGGGCCTTGATCTTCCGACGCCCCGCTTCGTACGAGAGCTCGTCGGCGCCGATCTGCTCTTCCACTTCTTTTTCGCCGATACGCATGGTCAGGAAGGTGAGGTACAGTGCACCCTCCCTGCGACCGATTTCTATGGTTCCCGAGGTGGGATAGCTGCCCTTCGTGGGAATCTTGAGAGTCCCGGTGAAGGAGTACAGCGAGGTGAATTCGTGATCTATCGAGGCAGGACAAGCAGGTTCTGCCAAGGCCGTGGTCACGACAAGCAGCCAACCGGTGACCAGGGACAGGATGACGTGGGTTCGCATAGGAGCTCCACTGGCAGGAACGACGGAAGAGCACCAATCACAGTATGTGCCACCTGCAACGCATTGGGAATACATGCAATCATTTTCGCCCCTGGGTCGTTCCGACACCATGCAGTTCCTGGATCCGCACCCTGGCAAGACTTGCCGGGAAACCCCCCGAGTTTTCCTTCTTCCTCCTGTGGGTCTACCAGGTACTGCAGGCTGACATTCCTCGGCGCGTGGTGCTTTACAAGTCGGAATCGCGATGGTACCACCACGGGGTTGTAGCTCAGACGGTGAGGCGCTCCACCATGGCCCCCAAGCAAGACGAAACGAAAAAGCAGCAGAAAAAGGCAACCCCTCATACAGCCACTTCCGGAACGCCCACCAAGGCTACCTCCACCAAGAAGAAGGCCAAGGCCGAGAATGCCCAGCCACCCAACGACAAGACCCCGGGGAAGCCGAAAAAACCCCGCAAGAACGCAGACAACGAGCGGCAAGAGCTCCTCATCGCCCACGGTCGCATGGTGATCGAACAATTCTTTCGCTCTGCCGGGCTGAACCCCGATGAGCTGCTCCAGGAAACCGACCAGGATGAATTGACCTGTTGGGGGTACCTCTGGACCGAGGTACATGTGTGGGTCTACCTGGTCCAACAGAAGACCGGGAGCCAACTCTGGGTCCTCTCGCCCATGGTGTACCTGCCCGAGAAACGGCGCGAGGCCTTCTACAAACGCTGTCTGGACATCAATCATACGCTCAGCCAATGCGCGGTGAGCACCTACAACGACCGGGTCTATCTCTCGGCCATGCGTCCGCTGGAAGGACTTGAACTCATGGGCTTGGCACAGCTCCTCGAGCACCTCTCGAGCATGTCCCAGGCAGTTGCGAGCGATCTCCACAAGCGCTTCGAGGCCCCGCTCTTCAAGGAAGTTCCTCCCGGAAACGACGATGATGATACCTTGCATCACGGCACCCACTGATAGATACTAGACGGCATGGTCCGAGGTCGACGATCGGTTGCCCCGGAGAGCTTCGGAGGGTTGCATGGCCTCTCAACACGGTATTCTCTTCCTGATCGCGCTGCTCCTGTGCGGCTGTCTGCAGTCCGATGAGGATACTGGCACGGACACGGCCGATACCTCGACCGACAAGGCGGCGACAGGGGATCAACCCTTCGCCGGGGTCGTACCTCCCGCCTTCATCAAGGTGACCATCACCGACTGGAACAACCAACACGTCGACCTCGGCGAACTGCGCGGGGACCAGCCCGCGCTCGTCGTCTTTATCGGAGCAACCTGTCCGTATTGCGCTGCGTTCCTCGAGCTCATCGCCGAGCACTGGGCGACCTTCGAGGGTCGCTTGGTGTTCATGATCATCTCCCTGGACGACTCGACCACCACGAAACTCCAGCATCTGCGAAACAAGTTCCCCTTCACCTTCTACATCGACAACCGCGAGATTCTGGCCGAGAAATACGGCTACATCGGCCAGGTTCCCTATACCGTGTTCATCAATCGCCACGGAAAACTGATCAGGCGTGAGGTCGGGTTCACCGAGGAGAACGGCCCCATCTTCCTCCGCCTGTTCGAAGAGGTCATCGCCGACGATACCCCCTTGTGATGCTCCGGTCACTGCTCTCGAACCACGTACGAGCCTGGTGGCGCGAGCTCTCCCCAGAGCATCCTCGGCTCGCACTCGTCGGGGCCATGCTTGTTGCTACGGTCTGTCTGACCCTCTCCCACGACGACGAACTGATCTCCAGGTTGGTGAAAAGCCTCCCCGGCCTGCGAGGCTTGGCTCCCTTGCGCCCCTATGACCTCTTCGGGTTCCTTGCGCTGTTCGTCCTGCCGATGGGCTACCTGCTGGTCACCCGGCAGAAACTCACCACGGTCGGGCTCTCGTTTGGCAGGTTGCGCTTCGCCCTGCCGGGTTTCCTCGCTCTGTTCGGCTTCCTCTCGCTGCTTTCTCTGGGTATCTCGAGGATGGGCTCGTTCCAGGGCTTCTATCATCGAGGCTTGGTCGATTGGTCTGACTGGGGCCTGCTCTTCTGCTCGCACCTCTTGTTCATGTGGGGTTGGGAGTTCATGAATCGGGGGTTCCTGCTCGGGTTGCTCCGCCCCCGCCTCGGAGTCCTGGCCGTTTATGTGCAACTCCTGCCCTTCGTACTGCTGCATCTCGGCAAACCGACCTTCGAGCTGTACGGCTCGGTGCTGTTCGGCCTTGCTTTCGGCTACTATGCCTATGTCGCCCGCAGCTTCATCTACTGTGCTTTTCTGCACGCCTGGTTCGCCTGGTTCACCGAGGTCCTCATCGCAACAGGGTCAGCCGCCTAGTTCTTTTTCTAGACGAATCTCCCTGCCTCGGCGGGCAGCGTGGTTCCAACGCTTTTTTCGTTTGGTAGAGTGAACAGGTGGATCGAGGGGAGGGGAAGGGTCAGTACACCCCCATGCAGCCCTCGGTGATCTCTCGCACGCGGTTGGGCTCGCCGCAATTGGTGGTATAGAGGTCGCGAGCCGAGGTGATGAGTTCCGAAACTTCGGCCATCCGTTGTTGCTGCCTTGCGATGACCGACCATAATTCCTTGCATTCCTCTTTACGATCAGGATCTTGGCAAACCTCGTGGGCTTCGTCCGCTTTCGAGTTGAGGAACAGGAGCAGGTTCTGTCTATCTTTGCACAGGTAGAAGTATTCTTCTTCTTGATCGTTACACTGTTGGTCGTGGCTCGAAGCCCGGACAGAACCGGGAAGGGCCAGCGCTCCAACGCAGCAACAGAAGAAGAGAACTCGTAGCATTAGCATTTCATATAGCCGCTGTTCACTACATCGGCCTTGTTCTCTGCAAACAAAATGCCAGGGAACAAGGCTGCCCGCGGGCTTGGTACGAGCGGGTCGGCCTCACCTTCGCGGAAACATTGGGGCGGTACTGTCCCCACTCTCCGGGTCATTCCAGCCCCGCCCGGCTATCCCAAGAATAACTCTGGCCGGTAGCATGGCACCTCCTCGGTTCAGGGCTCGAGTAGCCCGAGCTGCCTCGCCAAGGAAGCAACCTGGCTGAAACCGTTGATAAAAGCATGGAGCCAGATGCCATGCCAGAGGTTATGGCTCTTGAAGACCGCGTAGCCGAGCAGCAGCCCGAGCAAGAGCTGTTCTCTTGCCACCGCGCCGAGCGCGCCGAGGAGCTCCTGATGGAAAGGAGAGGCCCCATTGAGGTAGCGCATCGGCAGATGATAGAGAGCGAAGATCAGCGCCGACAAGCCGACCGGCAGGATCCAGCGACGATCCGAGCGCACCGATGCGGGGAGTAGGCCGCGGAAGACGAATTCCTCCGGCAGCGCCACGGTGAGGGCCATGGAGGCAATCGAGAGCAGGAGGAGGAACGGGAAATACCAGTGGGTCGCCAAAGCCTGGATGAGGGAAGCATCCCGTGCCCCGAACACGAGGAGCGGCAGGAGGAACATGGCGACGAGCACTGCATCGAGGTTGTTGCGGAAGGGATTACGCCAGTTGAAACCGAGGTTCCCGAGAGGCACGCGGAGCCGGCGTAGCAGGATGACCGGGAGGGTGAACTGAACCAGCCAGAGCAGCACCATGGAACCGAGGATCGGCACGAACCAGAGCGACAGCAGATAAACAAGGCAGTAAGAGCCCAGTATTATCCTGGTGTTGGATGGGAGTACCGGCCAAGGTTCGCGCGTGCTTTCCGTCACCCGGTACCGCCACTGGTAATAGAAACCCGGCACGAGCAGGGACAGCGGTAGAGCAGGGGACCAGGCGGTCTCCGCCACCACGACGCCGAGAGCGTAGAACAGCGCGAGGAGACCGAGTACGGTCCACTCGCTCGGCTTGAGCGAGTGCAGGAGGTGACGCAAACGGGTGAGTTGGTCTGCGGGGTTTGGGTGCATGGAGGACCTCCGGCCGGCACGTACGGAACTCCTCTAGCATGATTGCGGCCGGCTTCCTAGCTTCCTCCACCCTCTCGGCGAACGGTCGGTGCCCCGGCTCCCTGCTGCGCTCGATAACCGGATCAAGCACTTGACAGAAAACTCCAAGACCGCCATGCTGGAGCAGTCCTGATGCATGAGCAGCGAGGCTGCAGACGTCGTACTGTCCGGACCGGCCCCATTCCGGCACTAGGACGGTCCCTAGGTCATCTCCTCTCCACGTGATCGAGGGAGGTTCGCATGGAACAGACACCTCGACGGAAAGGCCGAGCGGTCCTGGTGCACTACCTCCTCGAGGGGCGAGAGTTCAGGACTCTGGCCCGGAACCTCGATCCGAAGGGGTTCTCGTTCTACTGCGGTCGCAGCTTGTGGAAGAACCCGGGGTTGCGCTTTTACCTGCAATGCGGCGAGCAGGTATCCCCGTGGCTCGACGGTAGGATCGTGGCGATCGATCAGACCTTGGCCGATGGAAACCTCACCTTTGCCACCCACGTACAGGTGTCGGGTTCGACCGACGACTTCTCCCAACTCCTCGCGGTCCTCTGCGGATCAGGAGCCTTGGATACCGGAACCAGGGTCCTACCCCCCATCACCAAGGAACAACGGCGGTACCCCCGCGTGAGTTGCCGCATGCCCGCTATCCTGTATCATAATGGCCAGACCTGGGCGGCCGAGGTGAGGGATTTCAGCGCCTTCGGAATTTTCGTGGTTTCGGACCTGCTTGTCTCCAAGGGCCACCTCCTCGAGGTCGTGGTAACCCTACCCAGCGCTTCGACGCCTCGCTTGGCAGGCGAGGTTCGACGGATCCTGGCAGTGGAAGAGGTCGGGCGCCGACGGGTCGGCCTCGGTCTCACCATCACGATCAATGACAATGAATTCCTCAGCTACTACCAACACCAGGTCCCGCCCAGGGAAGGAGCGGAACGCCGACGGCATCGGCGTTTGAAAGTCTCGCTCCCACTGCGGTTGTTCCTCTCCAGCGGAGAGTACGAAGGCACGACTCACGACCTCGCCCCTTTCGGACTCTATTTTTTCACCACCGCGCCCCTCCATGGGCTCGACGAACTCGAATTCAGTCTGGTCCTTCCCACGGGAGAGACCGAGCATCTCAAGGGTTCGATCATCAGAGTGGAGCAAGGGGTGCGCGACGGCTCAGCCTGTTTTGGGGTGGCGTTGCAGATCATGATTAATGACGAGGGTTTCCTGGCCTATATAAGCACACGCGAAGGTTTGACCACCCCCCGCGGCAGCACCGTGCCGCGGAGCTGACCTTCGCTCGGACCCTGCTCGCCGAAACGCCGGGTCACGCCGACACCGAATGCACCTCGATGGTCCCCCCGCAATAGACGCTGAAGGTGATCGCGGTTTCCACGGCCTTCCTGGCTAAGGCAGCCGGATCTGCCTGCTCGTCGTAGAGCACGTGCAGGGCGCCGAGACTGTACGCACAACCCGAGCCGATGGCATGGTAGCGTTCGAACGTGGCCACGCTCATATTGGCCGAAACCGCGAAGATGCCGCTGTGATTGACGACCAGGAAATCGGAATCGAGGTTGCCGAAGGGGCTGTCGGTCTCGGCGCACTGGTCGTTGACGAAGGCATAGTCCTCGTGCAGGGCCTTCCAGAAGTCCCGGAAGAACGAGAAGATGGTGAGCTGGTCCGTGAGCGTGGCCCGGCGCAACCGTTTGACGTAATCGAGGAGGATGTCTTGGTAGAGGCTCCAGCCGGTCATGGCGACGAGGGATTCCCCGATGGTCATGATCTTGTGCGCCTGGTGATTGCGCGGATCCGCGGTCTCGCTGCCCCAGTTCGACTGGGAATCCGCTGCGATGACGATACCTTTTCCTGTTCGTACGGCGACGGCGATGGACATGGTTGCTCCCCGGGGTGAAGGATGACGGCCGGTCACTCTACTCGGTGCGAGGGGGCCAGGCAAGCAAGGTCGGAGGCAAGAGCAACCGCCAGCCTTTCGAGACCTTCGAGGAAGCGGCACAGGTGGAGACCGTCGGCCACAGCGTGGAGAACCTGCGGCAAGACGGGCAGGAAGATCGACCTCATAGGAGTCCGAGTTCCCCGAGCCTGCGGAAATAAACTGCCCTCTCCCTGACAGGGTCAGTCGGTTCACCCGCCAGGACCACAAAGGAGCGTTCCTTCGCCACTTCGGGCAGCATGGGGCGGAAATACAGGTCCATGGTCACTTTCTGACCGGTGCGAGGATGCACGAGGCGACCGGGATGGCTGCCGTCGGGTTTGAAGTACCGTTCGCGTTCCAGGTCGGCCAAGCATTGCTTGTCGGTCGGTTCGATGAAGAGGTCGAGGTCCTTGTACGACGTCTCCCCCTTCCATTTCTGCAACCCCTGGGCGGGAGCGCCGGCCGGGAGCTTCCCGCCGATTTTTGCATCGGTCGGCGGCATGTTGTCGTACTGAGGATCGACCCGCAGCAGAGCACCCTGGGGATCGAGGAGATAGTGCCTGCCGGAACCGAAGAGGACGACCGCCTTGACACACCTGGCGGGAAAATGTTTGGCCACGTGTTCGAGAATCTGCTGGACGGTCAAGGGTGCGGCCAGATCGGTGAGGTAGGTGTAGTCCTGATTGCTGCTGGGGCAGGTCAGTCCGTGCTCTGCCTGCAGCGTACTCGCGAGGAAGAGGAAGGGCAGCGCGAGCACCCAGCCGGGCAGAGGACGGTGGGGCATGTCGGAGACCTCATTTGACGCTATGCATCCAACCGAACATAGCACCGAGCGGCCCTTGGGTCAAGATGTGACCGGACCGGTCCGACCTTTTCGGCCCTTACTTCTTGCGTTGGAAAAGTTGTTCCAGGGCTGCGAAGGGCTTGTGGGTTGCGAGAGGTTCGCTCTCCCCCCCGGGGGTCGGCTTCTCGTACCACTCCGCATCGCTCATCCGCGCGTGCTCATTCTCGTGGCAGTAGAGGCAGAGCAACTCCCAATTGCTTCCGTCCGGAGGATTGTCCTCGTGGTTGTGGTTCTTGTGATGGACGGTCAACTCCTTGACGCGTTTGCCGGAGAACTCCCTGGTACAGCGGGCGCAAACCCAGGGGAAGAGCTTCAGGGCCCGTTCGCGATACCCCTTCAAGCGCTCGCGCCGCTCGCGCACCAATTGCTCGCTGAAACCTGTCGTCTGATCGTTCTTGGTCATGGCTACCAGCCTCACGAGTCTGTACCTCTTCCTATGCTAGACTCGGGGCGGGGGGATAGGCAACGGCTTTCGGACTGGACCGAATCCTTGCTCCCGGGCTATGATACCAGGCATTCTCCATCCGAGCTCTGAGGAGGCTAGCCCTCGTGAATCGCAGCCTACTCCTGATCCTGTGCCTCGTCCCCTGCCTCTCCAACGCTGGCGGCACCTCCTGGACCGTGCCCGACAGTTCGCTCGAACTCGCGCTCGGTTACCGTTTCAATTTCTTCCCCTCCAGCTTGCTCGAATCTGTCTTCAGCGAAACCATGCCCATCAGGGCTCACGGGGTCGGTCTGGAACTCCTGTCGAAGAAACAGAGCTTCCTGCTCTTCCTGAACGTCCAACACGATTTCTCGGCCATCAAGGATGGGGTCTGGGTGGACTTTGAGGGCGAGTCGAAACATTCGGAGATCGACCTGAGTATGACCTCTGCGGAATTCGGTCTCGGCTTCGATATCGCCCTGCCCGGGACCCCCGTTTCTTTGACCCTCGGAGGCGGCATCGGCATCGGCGTGCTGAGCGGCTCGCTGCATCTGGTTTCGACCGATCCTGAGATCATCTACGACGAGTACAAACCCATTCCTCCCATCTTGCCCATCTTGCATCTCTTCATCGCGCCAAAGTTCACCATCGCGCATTGTGCGGCCCTGCGCGTCGAATTCGGCTTCCGCGACCTCTTCTACGTAGGGCTCTCGGGGGCCTTGGTCCTGCCGCGCTGAGCTCATCGAAGTTTGGGGAGTACGGACATGCCCAGCCCATGCCTCAGGGTCGCCTGGTGGGGAAAACACTTCGGCGAGGAACCCCCCCTGGTCGGTGCTCCGGAACAGGGTGCGGGGACCATCTTCTTCGGCGGGTGCGACCTGCGCTGCGTGTTCTGTCAGAACCACCAGATCTCCCAGACCCGGGTAGGCTCCCTGCTCGACGAGCGGGCCTTGCTCGAGGTCATCTTCACCTTGCAGGACCAGGGTGTGTGTTGTCTCGACCTGGTCACTCCCTCGATCTGGTGGCGCCCCCTCGCGGACGCCCTGCGCACAGCTCGGAGGGATGGTTTGCGCCTGCCGGTGGTCTGGAACTGCCACGGGCACGAACCGCTTCGCGTCCTGACAGCTCTCGAGGGTCTGGTCGATGTCTACTTGCCCGATTTCAAGTACGGCTCGGCCGACGTCGGATGGCGATACTCCCGGGCGAGGAATTACCCCGACCAGGCCGAACGGGCCCTACGCGAGATGCTTCGCCAGGTCGGCCCTTTGCGTTGCGACGAGCACGGCGTGGCTACGAGGGGAGTCATCGTCCGGCACCTCGTCCTGCCCGGCAACCTTCCCAGCACATGGGAAGTCCTTCGCCGTCTGGCCTCCATCGATCCTGGGTTGCACCTGAGCTTGATGAGCCAGTACCTCCCCCTGCATCGCGCCGACGAATTCCCGGAGCTTGCCAGGACCCTCACCCCCGAGGAATGGGCTCAGGCCCTCGCCTGGCTGGAAGAATTCGGCTTCGAGGAAGGTTGGATCCAAGACCCTTGCAGCGCCCCGGACTTCGTGCCTGATTTCTGCAGTTCCAGCCCCTTCGAGACCGGGCAGAAGGGACCTTACTAAGACAGACCGGCGAAGAAGCGATTTCAGAGCAGCGTCGAGAAGAACGGCACCGTGGCCAGGGCGAGGACTATACCGAGGCCGAGCAGCGCTGCGACCAGTCGCGGGGCGAACCCGGCTTGCAGGGCCAAGGCTCCGGCGGTGATCATGGGAGGCATGCCGGCCTCGAGGACGCTCACCCTCGCAGCAAGACCGGTCAGCTCGAAGCAATGGAACAGGGCCAAGGCTAGGGCCGGCGCAACGACCATCTTGAGGCTCAGACCGACCAGGAGCGGCCATGTTTGTCCGGGAGCCAGTCGAGGAGAGAGCTGCAACCCGACCGCGACCATCACCGTCGGTACGACAGAGGCAGCGATGGTCTCCAACCCGGCGACGGCTGGGGGAGGTAAGCCGAAGGGTAGGAGGAACAGGGCCGCGAGCAAGGCCAAGAACGGAGGGAAGGTGACCAGCCGTCGCAGGACGACAAGCGGAGTAGGGCGTGCCGCCCCCCCGTACCAGGCAAGGACGAACGCACCGTAGGTCGACAAGGCCAGGAAGGAACCGAGCTGGTCGTACAGGAGTGCATAGGGCACCCCTTCGGGTCCGATCAGCCAATCGATCAGCGGCAGACCGAGGAACGACGTGTTTCCCAAGGGGACGCACAACAGGAGGGCCCCGAGGGTCGGGGCCGGCCAGCGCCACAGCTTGCCCAGTGCAAGCACTGCGGCTGCGCTGAGCACCAGCAACAGCCAGGGCAAGAGAATGGGGAGCAGCACCTCGGTGTCGAAATGCAGTGCCGGGAGCCGCGCCAGGATCAAGGCGGGTAGGGACACATGGATCACGAAGGCGGTGAGCGCTCCAGAGGCATCTCTCGGGAAGGATGGCAACCGCGCCAAGAGGAAGCCGAGAGCGAGGAGGACAAGAACGGTCAGGGCAGAGACCAAGGATCGCCTCGTGAGGATGAAAGGCTCGAAAGCCAACGGAAGGGAACCATGCCAGCCCCCGTTCGAGCGGTCAAGCCGGGAGCGTGCTGGTACTCGGTCGCGATCGGTTGTATGCTGCCCTCTCGTGACGTTGTGAACAGCTTCACCGGCAAGAGGTTCTATGAAGACAGTGCACATGCTCGGACCAGCTCTCTTGGTTCTCCTCGTCTTGGGATGTGGAGGAGAAGGCAAGCAGGCTGCGCCTGTCGACCAATCCACGGACCAGGTCGATCCCGACAGTTATAACCTCGAGTCCACCGGTACCACCTTGGAAGTGCGTCTCGGCACCAACGCAGCCCTGACCTTGCCGACCTCGTCCACGTTCGAGAAGACCCAGCTCACCCTGCAACAACGTCCCTTTGCCACGGCCCTGGAAGAGCTTGCCTCAGCCGGGTCAACCCTGGGGCCGGCCACCACTCTCACCGGCCACGCTGCCCTCCGCCTGGTCAGCACCGCGGCCCTCCCGCTCCATGCCGGTGACGTGGCCGTGACCTTACCCTCTCCGGTGCTCGAAGAGGTCCGAGCCATT
>MGSU01000098.1:0-2907 GCA_001799195.1 Deltaproteobacteria bacterium RIFOXYA12_FULL_61_11
CATTGGCAAAGGGCTCTTTCCAGATCCACTTGACCGCCTCTTTCTCGCTGACCTCGCCCGGAACATTGTGCCCGTTGTGACAGGCCTTGATACAGGCGGTACAAGAGCCGCATTCCGAGGGGTCGATGACCATGGCATAACGTTTGGTACCGTCGGCCGGAGTCTTCTGCAGGTTTTTCTCGAGGGCCCCGGGAGCCACTTGTTCGCCGTGAACCACGCTCCCGGCAAAGAGCACCGCGGCGCCCGCCCCGGCGGTTTTCATGAAATCGCGCCTGTTCATGCTCAGTTCCTCCCCTTGGGGTCGACATGGCAGTCCCAACAGGTTGGGGTGACCCCAGCGTAATCATGACAACGGTCGCAGAACTGCTCCTTGTGCTCGTGACAGTCCAGACAGGTCAGCGTGAGACTCATCAGCACGGTACGTCCGTCCTCGGTGAGGGTACGGTGTTGCCCTTGGCGCACGACCTGCTCCCGCCAAGCATCGAGGAGGTCCATGTGGTGGCTGGTCATGTACTCGGTGTTGGCCACGCAGGCCGTACCGGCTCTGGCCTTCTCCAACTCCGGCCTCACGGTCGCCCCGGTGTTCCCACCGAACGCGTTGTACCACAACGGGAAGGTGATCAAGGCCAGGAAGACGAGCACGCCACCGGCGATCAGACCTTTGTCGTTCATCTCAGGCCTCCTCCTCGTAAGGGGTGCCGCGCAGATCGGTCTCCCGCGGTTTCTCTCCCTTCATCACCAAGGCATTGCCGACCAGTTCGTGCAGCCCGCCGACTTGCACCCCTGGAGCCCAGTAGTCCATCACCGCTGGTAAGGTCGCCTTGTCGATGGCGCACATGCAGCACAGCAGATTGACATCGTGCTTCTGTTGGACGTAACGCACCGCATTGCCGCGGGGGAAACCGCCGCGCAGCCGCATCTCCAGGTTCTCATCCGTACCGAGCCCCGAGCCGCTGCCGCAACAGAAGGTCTGCTCACGTATGGTGTTCTCGGGCATCTCGAAAAAGTTGTCGACCACGTGGCGCATCACGTAGCGCGGCTCCTCGAGCAAGCCCATGGCCCGCGCCGGATTACAGGAATCGTGGTAGGTGACCCTCCACTGGCGATTGCGTTTGGGATCGAGCTTGAGTTTACCGTGCCTGATCAGATCGGCTGTGAATTCAGCGATATGGACCATCTTGGTCGAGGAGGCATGCTCGAAGCGCGTGCCGGTGATCGGCGAGACCGGGACCTCGAGGAAGTCGGCCGGACCGTTCATGGTGTCCATGTATTGATGGAGCACGCGCCACATGTGCCCGCACTCGCACCCGATGATCCACTTCACCCCGAGGCGCTTGGCCTCGTGATAAATCTTGTGGTTGAGCCGCTTCATCATCTCATGGGACTGGAACAGGCCGAAGTTCCCGCCCTCGGAGGCGAAGGCACTGAGGGTGTAGTCCAAGCCGATCTCGTGGAACAGGGAGAGATAGCCGAGGAAGGTGTAGTAGTGAGGATCGCCGAAATAGTCGGCCGAGGGTACGATCACCAGGACTTCCGCCCCCTTGCGCATGATCGACGGCTCGACGTTGAAGCCGATGATGTCGGCGAGGTCGTCCGCGGCGAAGAGGACGTTGTCCTTGAAGGTATGAGGCTGGATACCGAGGTGGTTGCCGGTGCGGAAGCAGTTGGCCGCGGGGGTGACGATCCAGTCGATATTGATGCCCACGAGGTTGAGCAACTCCCGGCCGATCATGGTGACCTCGGCCGTATCGATGCCGTAGGGACAGAATACGGAGCAACGGCGGCACTCGGTGCACTGGTAGAAGTAATAGAACCACTCCTTGAGCACGTCCACGGTCAGCTCGCGAGCACCGGCTATCGAACCGAGCAGCTTCCCTGCCGTGGTAAAATACCGCTTATAGACCGATCGCAGCAATTCTGCCCGCAGCACCGGCATGTTCTTGGGATCGCCCGAGCCGAGGAAGAAATGGCACTTGTCCGCACAAGCGCCGCAGCGCACGCAGATATCCATGAACAGGCGGAAGGAACGGTACTTTTCCAGCCTGTCGGCCATACCCTCGAGAATGATCTGTTGCCAGTTCTCGGGCAACTTCCAATCCTGCTCATAGGGCTGCCATTTCCGAGGGTTCGGGAAGTCGAGGTACTGCACGTTCTCGGCCAACCCGGCATGGTTGTAAGTCCCCTTACGGAAAGCCGGTTTGGTTTCCATCCAGCCGGGTCCGGCCGGTGGGGTATACTCGATCGCGCCGGCCAGTTCCTCCGGCTTTGGCAACTTCTCCGACATGGCTCACTCCTTGTCCAGAGGTAACTCGGCTTCCACGAGGCGGTCTCGGAAGTCGTGCTCCCATTCCTCGTAGGTATGGACCTTCACCGGATAGTTCCAGGGGTTGATGTGCCGCACTCGTCGACTGTCGTTGGACAGGTTGCGGGTGGGACTGAGGAACACCCCGCCGAGATGCATCAACTTGCTGAAAGGGAAGTAGGCGATCAGCACGCTGACCAGGAAGAAATGCACGTAGAACGGAGTTCCAATGCCATGGCCGGACGTGGGTCGGAACGCGAGCAGCCCGAGCATCAACTCTTTGACCGCGGTCACATCGACCTTCAGCCAATAGCGCATCAGCACCCCGGAGGTGGCGATGGCGAGGAGGAGAAAGAGGACGAAGTAGTCCGCCGGCAAGGAGATGTACCGCAATTTCGGCTCCAGGACTCGGCGCAGGAAAAGGAAGGTCAGGGCGGCGAGGAGCGCGGCGTCGGTCATGAAAAAGGCCGGGACGCCGATCTCGAAGAAGGAGTCTCCCCATTGCAAGAGGTTGACCCACGCGGGTACGGGTTCAGCGAAGAAGCGGAAATGGCGAAGGAAGACTACCAGGAAGGACCAATGGAAGGCCAGGGCCGCCGCCCAGA
>MGSU01000098.1:2917-11070 GCA_001799195.1 Deltaproteobacteria bacterium RIFOXYA12_FULL_61_11
CGAACCATAGACCAGCCGTGGGCCGGGTTTGAGTTCAGCGGTGGTGTTCCTGAAGAGAGATCTGAAGAAAAGAACTTCGAGGGCCATGCGCCCTAGCACTCCCAAGGTCGAGGACGGGCTCTCGAGCCGGCTGGAAGGGATCCAATCCAGGGACCTCTGTTGTCCGCAGGTGGTCGGGATGTTGAAGGGCACCGGAGTGCTTGCCCAACGATACACGCGATACAGGAAGCCGAGAATAAAGAGGGTGATGGCCGAATAGGGGAGGACCACGCCGAAGAGACCGTGGAGTTGCCAAGCACTGATTCCCCAGGTGCTGATGACGACCAGACCCAGGACGGCGACGAGGGAGACGAAGACGTTCATGGACATTCCTCTCGCGATGGTTCTTCCTGCTGACGGCCCCGCCGACCGCGCAATTCGCCATAGGCCTCTTCGACCCGCTCCAGCATCTTGAAATGGCGATCGCGGAGTTCACGCCCCCGTATATCGTGGAGCAGGTCGCGACTGGCCACATAACGGTCCAGCGCGGCGCGGAGCAGACGTTCGTACTTGGGTTCCAGCTCGGACAGGTTGGCCCTCAAGGTTCCGCCGGAGCGATGCACGAGGTCTTCGATGACCTTGCGCAGGGAAAAGGCGAAATCCAGAGCCTCGGAGGGCTTGAATTCTTGCACGGCGCGCACGCGGACGAGTTCTTCGAGGGCCTGCTCCAAACGAGGGCCATCGGCTTCACCCAAAAATTCCTCGACCGTCGCCTCAAGGCACCGCCTCGCAGTCGAACCGACCGGATTCGTGAAAACTTCGCGGTTTTTAGCGAACTGAGCGACGGCCTCGGCAGGATAGGTCGCCAGCAAGGCCTCGAACCATCGTTCCAGCAACGTCGATCGATGCTGTTCAAGGAACTCAATCAATGTCATAGCCTTACTCCGACGTGCCGTCCACCCCGGGGTGGGGGTCTTCGACAAGGAGTCACTTTCGGGGGCAGATGTATGCAATGGCCTTTCAAAGATCAAGGATTTTTTCGTCGGTGTACGCTCTTTCGGAAGGCAACCCGGCACGCTGAGCACCTCAGGTCTCGGACGACAACCACCTGTTGTACGTCTCTAGGTCCCGCAGGAACACCCGTTCGCGCGTTCCCGAGCTCAAGGCGAGATGGAGCTTGACGAATACCGGCGCACTTGCTAGGAGGTCTGCACGGATCGAAGACACGACCGATGTGTCCTTAACCTCTAGGAGATCAGGACGATGATACAACCCCATGGCTCCGACAAACTCAATCCCTTGTACGTGGCCGATGCGGCCAAACGCGCCGCTTTGACCAAAGAGGCTCAGAAGCTCCCCTCGATCGTCATCAGCTCGGCGGCGGCTGGTAACGCGGTCATGCTCGCGAGCGGTTATTTCAACCCGCTCACCGGTTTCATGACCCTCGCCGATGCTCTCAGCGTCGCGAAGACCATGACCACCACCTCCGGCTTGTTCTGGCCTACCCCGGTGGTCAACGTGGTCAAGGACATCACCCCGATCAAGGGCGCCAAGCGAATTGCGCTTCGCGATCCCAACGTGGAAGGTAACCCGATCCTGGCGATCCAGGACGTCACCAGCATCGACGTGGCTACCGAAGACCAGATGAAGCTGATGACCGAGAAGGTCTTCCGCACCCTCGACATGAACCATCCGGGGGTTTCCGCCTTCAACACGGTGGGAACTACCTTCATCGCCGGTCCGATCCAAGTCCTCAGCTACTCCTACTTCGCCACCGAGTTCCCCGAGACCTTCCGCACTGCGGTGGAAATGCGCGACCTGATCAAGAAGAACGGCTGGGACAACGGCAACGTCGTCGCTTTCCAAACCCGCAACCCGATGCACCGCGCCCACGAAGAGCTGGTCAAGATGGCCATGGAGCGCCTGCACTGCAAGGGCGCAATCATCCACATGCTGCTCGGCAAGCTCAAGAAGGGCGACATTCCCGCCGACGTCCGTGATGCCTGCATCCGCAAGATGGCTGAACTCTACTTCAAACCGAACACCGTCGAGATCACCGGCTACGGCTTCGACATGCTCTACGCCGGTCCTCGTGAAGCCGTACTGCACGCCGTCTTCCGCCAGAACATGGGTGCAACCCACCTCATCGTCGGCCGCGACCATGCCGGTGTCGGCGACTACTACGGTCCCTTCGACGCCCAGACCATTTTCCACAACGAAGTGCCCAAGAACGCCCTCAAGATCCAGATCTTCGAGGCCGACAACACGGCTTTCAGCAAGGAACTCGGCAAGGTGATCATGATGCGCGAAGCGCCCGAAGGTCACAAGAAAGAAAGCTTCGTCGCCCTCTCCGGCACCAAGGTGCGCGAGATGCTCTCCAAGGGCGAGGCTCTGCCGCCCGAGTTCGCCCGGCCCGAAGTCGCCAAGATCCTCATGGGGTACTATCAGAGTCTGTGACCCATCTGTCCTCTCCCTATCCGAGCATGTCTGAACACGACCCTACACGCATCCTGACCTCGTCCGATTTCCGGAACTGGTCCCTCAATACCCCATGGGCCCCCTCCCGATGGGCCGCAACCACTGCATGAACTCGCCTGGTTTCATACATCCTC
The DNA here is from genome assembly GCA_001799195.1 of Deltaproteobacteria bacterium RIFOXYA12_FULL_61_11. Lineage (GTDB taxonomy): Bacteria > Bdellovibrionota_F > JAHFAK01 > YA12-FULL-61-11 > YA12-FULL-61-11 > YA12-FULL-61-11. Next base: position 5,509 of record MGSU01000098.1, read on the forward strand.
CTCGAACCCTAGGCCTCGTCGCCACGGCTCTATTCCTGCTCGTCCTCTTCCAATTCCTCTATGCGCGATGGTTGATCACGGAATGCGACCAGATCACCGGGAATGACAGCAACCCGAATCTCGTGCAAGTCATCGACGTTCACGGCCAGATCGACGCAATCCAGGCCGCGTGCATGGGAAATGCACCGAATACCTGCGTTGAGAGCATATTGAAGCTTGTACAGCAAAGGGACTCCAGAACGACCTTCATGCCTCTGGTCACCGACCTCCTGGGAAGGGTCTTCGGTTTTTCACTCGATCGCGTGCGCCTCTACAACCAACTCTACGTCTGGCTCACGATCCTAGCTCTGTTCTCGATCGGGTTGCAGCTCAGAGATCCGATCTGCGGCGTGCTGGCTGCTTTCCTCTCCACCACTTCCCTTACCTTCCTGCACCTCGCCACCCACTACGAACACGATTTCCAGGCCCTTGCCTTCACCACGCTGGTTATCGCCTGTCTGCTCTGGACCCAGGGGTTTCGTCGGCCGTGGCGGTCCCTGCTCTTCGGCACCGTCTTCGGTATCGGGCTCCTCTTCCGACCTCACATCCTCTTCTATTGCGGAGGCCTCATCCTCTGGGAAACGTGGCAGATCCTGCGCCTACCGACCACACCGAGCATTCCTAGGATTCGACGCTTCTTCAACCTCATCCCGACCATGTTTCCTGTTCTTGTTCTAACAACAATAGGATACGCTAAACATACCGAGCATCTGCTCGGTTTATTCACCGCGCGTATCTCCGCCTACTGGACGGGGATCAACGAACAGAACGCTAGGTTGTTTTGTACCTCGAACAATCCTCCTCCCTGTTCCTTCGAGGCAGCCTTGTTCTACCCCCTGGCCCTCGTGCAGTACCTTTCCCCCCTGGTTGGCCTCCTGGCCCTCTTCGCCCTGGGTTTCTTGCTCTGGAAGAGGTCCAGAGGATGCGTCCCGATACTGTTGTGGTTGGCTTCTTCCCTCGTCTTCCTGACCGTCATTCCGACGAAGCAGGAACGGTACATCCTCCCAGCCCTACCGGCCCTCAGCCTTGCCTGCGCTCTGGCTATCTGCAGCCTTCGTACTTCCCTCGGCCGGTCCCTGGCCTTCGCAGCCCTCCTCCCCCCCCTGGTCAGTGCTCCTATCCTCTACAATCCTCGAGTTCCCATAGAGAGTATCCTGCGCTTCATGCTGCCCCTGCCGATGGTGTCCCCAATCGGTCCGGAAACAACCCCCTTCTGCACGAAGAGGGCCCTGAACGAAATCATCTCCAAACTCGCTCAGTCGAGCGCAGTCCAGCGCCACCCCCTCCACCTCAACCTCTATAGTTCCACCCAGGTATTCGATCCCGACCACCTCCACTACCTCTTATGGTCGAGCCTCCCAGGCCTCGTTGTCTCGAAGATGTATCCTATTGAAATTACTAAACCAAATGCCGACTATACCCTCCTCTGGTATCACCCCGACGATACCATCTTCTGTCCTCGTTTCTTCAGAGCTGGGCCTACCCCCATGGACGAGGCAGGAGAGGAGGAACCTAGGCTCGTACCGCTCGAGTTCGGGTTGATCGTCCCCGGGAGCCCCCGCCCCAAACCTCCCACCCCCCTCGAACTGACCTACCACTGCATGAACCTTGCAGAGAAGCTGGAAGAGAGGGCTATCTTGGAGCAGTTACCGATCGCGCAGTGGGCAGAACGGACCCTCCAACACAATATCCTGGAACAGCACTGGAGCTGTGATGCCAGGTATCACGCGGTCTTGTTGCGGCATCCCGCCCTGCCCTCACACGTCACCGAGTTCTCGCTCCAGCCCGCGCTCAACACCATCGCGACGTTCAACGCTCAGGCCGACCCTGTTTCCGGCCTGATGCAATCCGTCGGTGCCGGGCCTTTCTCCCTGACGTATGCGTACGACTTTTCCCAAACCGGGACCTATCAACTCTGGTACCAGGGTCCTCCGTGCCGGTGCGATCTGAGCATCTTCACCGAGGGGCCGAACGGTGCGGCTCAACTCGGCACCTGGGCCTTTCCCCGACCGTGCTCCCTGGATACAAAGGGACGCATCTGGAACCCGACCCCGTGCTTTACAATCGCCTCCCCGGGGGTGCATCGCCTGGTTCTCACGGTCTCCCACCCCCTGCAGAGTCTCGCCTGGATCTACCTACGCAGGGTGGCCTCGACCGCATTGTCGGAGCAAGCCTGCAACAGTGTAAATTATATCAATTTGTTACATGAATACTCTATGGTCGAGTGAGCTCAGGGTTTGACGACTACTCTACGATGATCCATCCCTTTCGACTCGATGGTTCCTGGCCCGTTCTAAAAGGCAAGCTGCCCAGTCCTGCGTCGCTCGGGCATGGAGATGAGTGTACGAGGCCAGGACTTGATAGCGTACCACCGCGTCCCGCCGAGCTCCAAAACCCTGCCCACGATCAAGCCGATAGGCCGTCGGGTGGACAATGTTTGCCGCGGCCGAGTAATGGAACTCATGGCCCCTAAGGCTCATACCCATGGGAAAGAAAGGATTGGGAGCATCGACCACGGCCTCGACATACCCATGGCCCCTGGGTTTCTCGAAGACCTGGAAGTCGAGATCCAGGACCGAGCAGAGCTCATGGCGCCTTCCCTCGACCAACACGCTGCGGCCGAGGAAGATGGCTCCACCGCACTCAGCGTAGATAGGTAACCCGGCCTCCGCCGCCTCGCGCACCTCGACCAGGAAGTCGCGATTGGCCGCCAGACGCTCTGCATGGACCTCGGGGAACCCCCCGCCCAGATACAAAGTATCGAGTTCCGGCAACCTCTTGTCAGTCAAGGCATCGAGGAAGATCAGCTCGGCACCTCCGGCTTCGAGCTGTTCGAGGTTCTCGGGATAATAGAAGTGGAAAGCCCGGTCCCGGACCACGCCGATGCGGACAGGATCGGCGGACGAGCGAAAGGTTTCTGACCCGAGCTGAGGAGGAAGGTTGATAGGGCTTGCGACGGAGAGCATGGTCTCGAGTTCGAAATACCGCTCACCGACTTCGGCCAAGCGATCCAGGAACATGGCCGCATCCTCTCGTTCAGCGGCCGGGTGCAAACCGAGGTACCGCTCGCCGACCAGGGCTTGGTCGAGTACGGGCAACACTCCGAGTACCGGGATAGCCTCGATGAAGCCGAGCGCTTCTCGCAAGACGGCCTCGTGCCGTTTGCCCGCGACTTTGTTGAGGATCACGCCGGCGAGTTGCAACTCGGGATCGTGAGCCCTGCAACCTCGGACCAGGGCGGCGATGGTCCCCGTACATTTGGTGCAATCGAGCACGAGGAGCACCGGCAGGCCCAGAAGTTTCGCCAGGGCTGCCGTGCTGTAGGATCCTCGTCCGTCAAGACCGTCGAAGAGGCCTCGATTACCTTCAACCAACATGAAATCAAGATCTCGAGCGGCCTCGACAAGGGTTTCCCGAACCACCGTTTCTCCCATCAAGAACACATCGAGGTTACGACAAGGTCTGCCGCCGGCGGCGGTCAACCAACCGGGATCGATGAAATCCGGTCCCTTCTTGCAAGCCCCGAGGACGAGACCGCGACGGCGCAAAGCTGTGACCAGGGAGAGACTTATCATGGTCTTGGCGGAACTGCCGCGCAGCGCTGCTACCACCAAGCCTCGGGGGGACGATGTTGGAGAGGACACGGGGAATTCTCCGAAGGGAGGTGGAAGGAGACCAATCCGGGTGAGGACCGGCCTCGAACCACCGCGAGCTGGCTCAGCGCATGTCGAGGAAGCCGCAGGGACAGACCTTTGCGCACTTCTGACAGCCGGTGCACAGGTTGTGTTTGTACACGTAGAATTCCCCGACGTTGTGCGGTTTGCCGATGGCCTGATCTTGGCAGAACATCCAGCACTTCTCGCAATCGAAGCAATAGCCGCAACTCATGCAACGCTTCGCTTCGGCCAGGGCCTCTTCGGCCGAGAGGCCGCTGATGATCTCGACCTCGGGATCAGCCCAGCGCTCGGCCGCGGGCAGTGAGGGCCGCTCATGCCGCTCGACCTTCTCGTAGTGGTGCAACCGCATGTTATCGGTCAGGATGATCGGCAACTTTGCTTCAGCGCTGGGTTGTTCGCCACGGAAGCTCGCGTCGATGCTCTCGGCGGCCTTGCGACCCTGCGCAATAGCGGTGATGACCAGGCGAAGATCGAGGACATCCCCCCCGGCATAGACCTTGTCGAGGGAGGTGCGGCCGAATTCATCGGCGGTGAGCCACTTCTTGTCCCCGCGCAGGGTTTCCAGCCCGCGATAATCGGTATCCTGGCTGATCGCGGGAATGAGGGTGTCGATCTCTAACTCGTAGTCCGAACCCTCGATCGGGACCGGTCTGCGTCGGCCACTCTGATCGGGCTCACCGAGTTCCATCTTGATGCAACGAATCTTCGTGGCGCGGTCCCCTTCGCGCACAATACCTACCGGTGTGGCCAGGAAGTCGATGGGTATTCCCTCGGCTTCGGCCTCGCGCACTTCATGTTCGATGGCCGGCATCTCGGCGATGGTCCTGCGGTACATGATGCGCACGTCCGCGCCCAAGCGTTTGGCCATGCGCGCGGCGTCGATGGCACTGTCCCCACCGCCGACCACGATGACTTTCTTGCCGATGGAGAGCTTCTCGCCGGCATTGACCCGGTGCAAGAAGGCGGCACCAGTGATAACATTGCTGGCGTCCTCGCCCTCGACATAGAGTTTCTTGCCGCTGTGAGCACCGAGCCCCACGAATACCGCGTCATAGTCGCGCTGCAGATCGGCAAAGCTCACGTCGCTGCCAATCCTGGTCGTGGTGCGCAGCTCAATACCCAGGGCGAAGATGCGATCGATCTCGGCTTTCAAGACCTTCCGCGGTAAACGATACGCGGGAATACCGTAGCGAAGCATGCCGCCGGCTTCGGGGAATGCCTCGAACACGGTCACCGCGTGTCCGCGCCGGGCGAGCTGATAGGCGCAGGAAAGGCCTGCCGGACCGGCGCCTATGACCGCGATCTTCTTGCCGCTCTTCTCCTCGGTCAGGCGGGTCAGCGCAAGCCCCTTTTCCAGAGCCCAATCGCCCAGAAAACGTTCCAGGCAGTTGATCCCTACCGCTGCATCGTGGTCCTTGCGGTTGCAGGCGGTTTCACAGGGGTGAGGGCACACCCGACCGATGACAGCCACCAGAGGATTTTTCTCGGCATCGAGGCGCCAGGCCAACTCATAGGACTGCTCGAGCGTACGACCGAAGCGTTCGGTATCGGCTAGGGTGCGTAGAATGGTACGGATCTCGGTGCCGTTGGGGCAACCGTTGACGCACGGCGGCGTTTTTGGAGCGGGATAGGGGCGCTCCGGCGACGAACTCCGCCCACTGCCGGAAGAGCCCGAGCTCTTACCGAAGGCCTTCTTTCTGGTCATCATTGCCATGGGTCACGTTCCTCTCTTATGGGTTACGGGACTTGCCCTTCGCGATCGCCCCTTCATACTGAAACGGGGGAGAAATGCAAGCGGGATCTGCCAGGTGATAGAGTGTACGGTGAGAAAGGAAGAGAGAGGCGG
>MGSU01000098.1:11095-12464 GCA_001799195.1 Deltaproteobacteria bacterium RIFOXYA12_FULL_61_11
GCCGTTCATGCTCAGTTGGCCGCTGCTTCCTTGTGAGGAATCTCGATGTACGACCCACCGAAGTAGGAGTATACGCAGCGTCCGGAATCGATGAGGGACTTGATCGCCTCTTTGCAGACTTTCTTGTCGATATTCTCCTCACCGAACTTCTCCCTCATCTCTTTGATGAGGTCCATGGACTTGAACTTCTTCTTGCCCATGTTGACCTTCACGATCTCGAACATGGCATCCGCCATCTGTTGGACGGTTGGCTCGCTCATCATGCCTCCTTACGACTGCCGAAGCTGTGCGGTGGTATTGAAGGTCGTCCCCGCGTGCTTGAAGTCGTCGATATGGTACTTGGTGAACTCGATACCGGTCAGGTCGAAGAACTTTGGCCAACCGACCCTCGCGATCCAGTCGCCCATGCGTTCGTATTTGCGGGCGTTGGCGGCCCAGACTTCGACAATGTTCTTCACCGCATCCGTGACTTCCGGCCAACGCGGGGGGTTGTTCGGGATGAACGGGATGGCGAGTTTCGAGAACTTTGGTGTGGTCCTGGCATTGGAGACCTTGCCGCCGACCCAGATCGAGATGCCGTCGTTGAGCGCATCGTTCAGTTCCATCGAGGGGCACACCGTATAGCAGTTCGCGCAATACATGCACATATCCTCGTCCACCTCGACGGTTTGTTTGCCGTCGATCATCGCCGGCTTGATCGCCGCGGTCGGACAAGAAGCGATGGTATTCGGAACCTCACAGGTCTTGGCGATGGTGTCGTTGTTGATCCTCGGCGGACGGCGATGCACCCCGAGGATGGCGATGTCCGAGCAATGCACGGCGCCGCACATATTGAGGCAGCAGGCCAGGGCGATGCGCAACTTGCCGGGAATCTTCTTCTCGCCGTTGAAGTAGGGCATCATCTCGTCCATGACCGCCTTGACGATACCCGAGGCATCGGTGGCAGCCGAGTGGCAATGAACCCAACCCTGGGTGTGGACGATATTGGAAATGGCCGCGCCGATACCGCCGACCGGGTGGCCGATAGCCGCCAAGTCTTTGATAAGGGAGTCAATCTTGGTCTGGTCGGTGAGCAGGAATTCGACGTTGTTACGGCTGGTGAAGCGCAGGTACCCACCGCAATACTTGTCGGCCAAGTCGCAGAATTCGCGGATCTTGACGATCGAGAGCAGGCGCGGACTCGCCGCGCGTACGGTAAAGAGCTTGTCCCCACTCTGCCCAACGTGAACCATCACGCCCGGCTTCAGGATCTCGTGGTGCTTCCACTTGCCGTAATTGGCCTTGATCACGGGGGGTAGAAATTTTTCGTAATGTGGGGGTCCGATATCGGTGAGACGCTCGGTTGTCATGGTGTACCTCCTCGGTAGTG
>MGSU01000099.1 GCA_001799195.1 Deltaproteobacteria bacterium RIFOXYA12_FULL_61_11
AACGAAGGAGAGGGGATTGTTGATCTCGTGGGCGAGGCCGGCGGCGAGCTGCCCGAGGGTGGCCATTTTCTCTTGCTGCACCAATTGCAATTCGGTGTCTTGCAGCTCTCGCAGCGCGCGGCCCAGTTCGAGGTTGGCCAAGCTCAGCTCTTCGGAGCGTCGGGTGACCTCTTCTTCTAGTAATATATTGAAATTTTTCATCTTGTTGTAGAGCCAAGCATAGTCGATGGTCACCGCGAGTTGAGCGGCGAGGGTTTCGACCTGGCTCTGTTCTTCGAGGCTCAGGGGTTTTTTCCGTTCCAGGCAGAGGATGCCCTTGACCCGGTTCTCGGCGATCATGGGGGTGAGGAGGAGTTCTCCTTGGACCCTACCGAAGAGGTCGCGGGGGAGGTTGGCGCGGAGTTCGTCTCTCGGGGAGAGCCGCAGGGTGCTGCGCTCGCGGGTGAGCTGCCACAGGGGTTGCAGTCCGCGGGGCATGGTCAGGGTCGGTGGGGTCAGGGGTTGGCCGTGGACCGAGAAGCGTTTGACGTAGAAATCCTGGTTGTCGTCGGCGAGGAAGAGCAGGAAGAGGTGATCGGGCGAGAACAAGGCGGTGACGTGACGCATGGTCAGGTCGCACAAGTTCTCCAGCCCGGTGTCCGTGGCCACCGAGCGACCGATCGTGCTGGCGGCTTCGAGCAGCCGTTGCGGTGCATTCGGGACCAGAGGGACGTGTGCGTTGAGCAGGGCGAGGGCGTTGGAGAGCAACGCGACGAGCTCGTGACCGTCGAGCCGCGCCAGGAAGAGGTGTTCGGGAGGAGGTTCGGTATGTACCAGATCGCGCAACGTGTTGAAGATCATCGTTCCCGGTTGGGGTTTCCCCGGGAGATGCACAGGGTCTTCTCCCTCGTGGGCTTGGAGCAGTGCGCCGTCGAGCAGAACCAGGTCGAAGGGAGCCAACCCGGGAGGCGCTCCGAGGGCGACGGCCCGGCCGAGGTGCCGGTCCGTGATGAAGACCAGGTCGCAGCGGGAACGCAGCCGTCCATGCACTTCCTTGACGACGTTGACGGGAAGGCGGTGGCTGATGAGGGCGAGCCTTCGCATAGTGCGGTACTCGACGAGCCGGCGGTTCAGGCCACCGGTTCGAAGCGGGCCTGGAAGAAACGGAGCATCTCGGGTTCGTAGGTGAAGCGCAATCCTTTGACTTTTCTTGCTTGTTGGTGGACTGCGATCACGGCCTCGGCGGTCACGTCCATGTGCGCTTGGGTATAGACTCGGCGGGGGATGGTCAACCGGACCAGTTCGAGCTTGGGCGCGTGGTGCTTGCCGGTCTCTTTGTCGCGGCCTGCCGAGACGATGCCCCGCTCCATGGAACGGACCCCGGATTCGAGGTAGAGAGCGGCGGCCAGGGCTTGGGCTGGGAATTGTTCCTGCGGCAGGTGGGAGAGGAGGCGTTTGGCATCGAGGAAGACGGCGTGCCCGCCGACCGGTTTGACGATCGGGACCTCCGCCTCCATCAGCTTCTGCGCCAGATAGTGGACCTGGCCTATGCGTGCGCGGATGTGCTCGTACTCGATGGATTCGACGATACCTCTCGCGAGGGCTTCCATATCGCGGCCGGCCATGCCGCCATACGTGTGCAACCCCTCGTAGACCACCACCAGCTCACAGGCTTTCTCGTAGAGCTTGGGGTCGTTCATGGCCAGGAAGCCGCCGATGTTGACCATGGCGTCTTTCTTGGCCGACATCGTTGCCAGGTCGGTCAGGGCGCACAGCTCATGCACGATAGAGGCGATACTGCGGTCCTGATAGCCGGGTTCACGTTCCTTGATGAAGAAAGCGTTCTCGGCGACGCGGGTCATGTCGTGGACGATCAGGATGCCGTGCTTGTCGCACCACTGGCGCAAGGCCTTGAGATTCCCCATCGAAATGGGTTGGCCACCGGCCATATTGACGCAGGTGGCGATGCAGACGTAGGGGATGCGCTTCGCGCCGACCTTCTGGACCAGGGTCTCGAGCTTGTCGAGGTCCACGTCCCCCTTGAAGGGGTGCAGGGCATCGGGATCGTGAGCCTCGTCCACGATGACGTCGACGAAGGTGCCGCCGGCCAATTCCTGGTGCAACCTCGTGGTGGTGAAATACATGTTGCCCGGGACGAAGTCGCCGGGTTTGACCAGGATCCGGGAGAGGATGTGCTCGGCCCCGCGACCCTGGTGAGTCGGCACCATGTAACGGTAGCTGTAGTACTGCTCGACCGCGTCGCGCAGGTTGTAAAAGTTTCGCGAACCGGCGTAGGCCTCGTCGCCCAGCATCATGCCAGCCCACTGGTTGTCGGACATGGCAGAGGTCCCGGAGTCGGTCAGGAGATCGATGTACACGTCCGCCGAGCGCAGCAAGAAGGTGTTGTACCCGGCTTCGGCGATTGCGGCCTCGCGCTCGGGCCTGGAGGTCATCTTGATCGGCTCGACCACCTTGATCTTGTAGGGCTCGGCCCAAGATTTATTGTCTTTGCGGAAGGTGATGGTGATCATGTTGCTGCTCCTCGTGGAAACCCTTCCAGCGGTGTAGCCAATGCACGGGGAAAGATCAAGGCGGAGGTTGTTCTCAGGGGAAGGGGGTTCCTCGACCCCTCTTGTGAGGTACCTGTCCGCTCTCGTGGTCGCGATCGACGTGTCGTTCTCGATTGATCCTTGAAAATGTTGTGGAAACGCCTTCGTGCTGCTGGAACCCTCTGACTGTAGCACCGAGCTGACCGATTGACTTTATTGCCGTTGGTGGACGGCGCGTCGAGAGGGTGAGCATGGCCGGGAGCACGTCCTCTGCACTTTTGGAGGGGCTTGTGGATGAAGGGCTTGTCGATTTTTTCGGATTTTCCGGTTGCAACGGGCAGGGGCCTGGGCTATAGCACACCCATCCCACGCACCCGACGCGGTTGACCCTCGGGGAGCAGGTCCCACCTGGTCCATAGCGGTACCGTCGTCGAACGAGGGCATGACAGATCCGGGCGATCGACGGGATTGCCGGTATCGGAAACTGAAGAACCCAGAGGCAGGATCACGAAGGAACAATGGCGGTGCAAGGCGGTTTTTTCGCGGTACATGTAGGGCAATCTACGTTGTTGCGAGCACGTGCGATGTACTGCGGCAAGATGTCAAACCGCTGCTGTTACCCGAGCCCGGATCCTGCTTCCCACGTCTAAGGAGGAGAGAGCATGACCACGCACCTCGACGAATACGAGCAGGACCAGGAGGGAAACCAGGAGAGTTTCCTCGGTCTCTTGGGCCAACCCAATGCCCGGCGCACGGCCGATTCGCCGCGCCTCACCTCCAATGCCCGCCGGGTCTTGGAGAAACGATATCTGCTCAAGGATTCCCAGAACAACCTCATCGAGGATCCCGAGACCCTGTTCCGCCGGGTTGCCTACACCGTAGCCCAGGCAAGTCGGGCCTTCCCGGGTGAAGACGCCGAGCAGGACGCCGTGGTATTCGAGGCCATGATGCGCAATCTCGAATTCCTGCCGAACTCGCCGACGCTCATGAATGCCGGGAAGCCCCTGGGTCAACTCTCGGCCTGCTTCGTCCTCCCGGTGCCGGACTCCCTCGACGGGATCTTCGAGACGCTCAAACAGGCCGCCATGATCCACAAGACCGGTGGGGGCACCGGCTTCTCCTTCTCGCGGCTGCGACCGAAGAATTCCCTGGTCCGCACCACCAGCGGTGTGTCCAGCGGTCCCTTGTCCTTTATACAGGTCTTCGACTCCGCTACCGAGGCGGTGAAACAGGGAGGAACCCGTCGCGGCGCGAACATGGCGATCCTGAGGGTCGACCACCCGGACATCCTGGAATTCATCAAGAGCAAATGGGAAGACGGGAAGATCAATAATTTCAACATTTCTGTGGCCGTGACGGCCGAATTCATGCGGGCGCTGGAGCACGGCGGCACCTATGACCTGGTCCATCCGCAGACCCGCGAAGTGGTTCGCAGTCTCAAGGCCCGGGATGTCTTCGAGACCCTGGTCGACGCGGCTTGGAAGAACGGGGAACCGGGGATCGTGTTCCTCGATCGCATCAACGAGGCCAACCCCACCCCGGCCCTGGGCGACATTGAAAGCACCAATCCCTGTGGAGAGCAGCCGCTCCTGGCCTACGAATCCTGCAACCTGGGTTCGATCAATCTCTCCAAGATGATGACGTGGAACGAGGGGACCCGCGAGGTGGACTGGGCGCTCCTGCGCCGGACTACCCGCAACGCGGTCAAGTTCTTGGACAACGTCATCGAGGTCAACAACTATCCCCTGGCCGAGATTCGGGAACTGACCCGCGGCAACCGCAAGATCGGTCTCGGGGTGATGGGTTTCGCCGATCTGTTGTTCCAACTCGGCTTGCCGTACGACAGTGAGAACGCCCTGCAGGTTGCCGAGGATCTGATGCAGACCATCGAGGAGGAAGGACGGGCAGCCTCGGCCGAACTCGGGCACTCTCGCGGCAATTTCGCCAATTTCGAGAAGAGCGTGTACCCGGGGCGCGAGGTCCCTGCCATGCGCAACGCCACGGTGACCACCATCGCGCCGACCGGTACCATCAGCATCATAGCCAATACCACTTCCGGGATCGAACCCGTCTTCGGCCTCTCCTACAAGCGCAACGTCCTCGAGGGCGAGACCCTCTTCGAGGTGAACCCGTGGTTCGAACGGGCGGTCAAGGAACGTGGCCTCTACACCGATGTGCTCATGGACAAGGTTGCTGCCCAGGGGAGCCTGCGCTCGTTGTCCGAGCTTCCCGACGATCTCAAGAGGGTGTTCGTCACGGCCCACGACATTACCCCGGATTGGCATGTCCGCATGCAGGCCGCCTTCCAGAAACACACAGACAACGCGGTGTCCAAGACGGTCAATTTCCCCAACAACGCTCGCCGCGATGATGTCGGTGAGGTGTTCCTCAAGGCCTACCACCTCGGCTGCAAGGGCGTTACCGTGTATCGCGATGGTAGCCGGGTTAAGCAGGTACTCCAGCGCATCGCCGAGGAAAAGAGCCCCGAACCCACCTCCCAACAGATCGTCATGCCGCTCAACCGACCTCGGCCGGCGGTGACCAGCGGTACGACCCGCAAGATCAAGACCGGTTGCGGCAGTATTTATGTGACGATCAACGTTGACGAGAGCGGTCAACCGTTCGAGTTGTTCACGACGATGGGCAAGGCCGGGGGCTGTGCTTCGTCGCAGGCTGAGGCGATCAGCCGGCTGATCAGCTATCTCTTCCGGACCGGGGCGAATCCCGAGATCGTGTTCCAACAGCTCCGCGGGATCAGTTGTCATCGCTTGAGCTGGGACCAGGGCAACAAGGTGCTTTCGTGCGCCGATGCTATCGGTCAAGCCCTGGAGAAACATCTCCACAGGACGCAGGGAGTCACGCCCCCCTTGCCGGCCGAGACTCAGCAAGCCATTGTCGGCGGTGGGGCTTGTCCTGAATGCGGCAGCGTGATCGAGCGCGAGAGCGGTTGTGCGACCTGCCGGACCTGCGGCTACTCCGAGTGTAGCTGAACCGCGCCCAGTCGATCAGCGTTCTTTTCTTCTCCTTCACTTCATGCTACGGTCGCCCCGGATCTCATGGAGGAGTGCAGCATGAGCACGTTCTTGGGTCTGCTCTTGCCCCTGCTCGGCGCGAGCGTCTTCTTCCCGGCCTCGGCCTTCGACCATCACCAGTTCGAACAGGCGGTACTCGCCGTGCTCGAGCGCGGCGACCAGACCGCGCCGCGCGAATTGCAGCTCTCGGGACACTTCAAGGCTACCTTGCAGGTGCTGGTGCGGGGAGATGTCTCCAGTCCGCGCATCTCCGGGGACGGCAACACCGTCGCTTGGAACCAGTACTTCCCCGACGAGCAGCGCACCAGCGTGCTGCGCCTTCGCGAAGGGCGTATCGAACGCATGTCCTCCCCGACCTATCACGCCATGTGGCCCGATCTCTCGCACGACGGCAAAGTCATGGCCTGGACTGCGACCCCCCGCGGTTCGGACTGGGACATCGAGCGTTGGGAACAGGGAAAAACCCGCGTGGTGGCCGGAACCGTCGGACTGAACGAATACTCCTTGCGCCTCTCCGGCGACGGCAGCACCATTGTCTACGACCGCGATCAGCACGGCAAGTTCCTGATCTTCGACATCTTCGTCGTTCGCGAACCCGACGCTCAACCTGTTCCGGTGGCCACCAATCCCTCGCTCGACGAGGCCTTCCCCTGGGTCTCCCACGACGGGAGCCTGCTCTTCTGGCGGGAACTGCGCCGGGTTGACGGCAAGGGAGTCCAGGAGTTCTACCGGCTCGAGCACGGCAAACGGGTGCCCACCCTGGTCGATGGCGCGGTCAACTACCAGCCTTCGATCGACCGCGATGCTCGCCGGCTGCTCTTCGCTTCCAACAAGGTCGATCAGGGCGGGATCTACTTGATGCGCGACCTCGATCCGGCTTCCATCGAGGAAGTGGCCGAGGACGAAGGCACCTTGCAGTGGTATCCGGTCCTCTCAGCGGACGGCGGCACCATGGCTTGGAGCGACAAGGTCGAGAACCCGGAGGCCGGCCTCAACATCTGGGCCGCTCGCGGCGGTAGGTCCGCGCCGGTGCTGCGGCACGACGGTAGCCTCCTGGCCATGCCCTCGCTCTCGGCCGACGGTCGTAAATTGGTCTTCCTCGATCTGACGATCAGTCACGATCATGTCCTCTATCTGGTCGAGTTCCAGGACTGAGGCCCTTCTTTCCTCCCCCACCAGCAGCCGGAGCGTCAGGAAGCTCCCCCGACGGTTGTGTCTCGGGTGCCGCGCCTGGGCTCAAGGCTCTCCCCGGGTCAGGATATTCCGAGGACGGTCCTGAAACCGAAGAGGGAAACGAACAACGAGAACCAGCCGAGCGACCAGAGGAGGTAGATCAGACCGAACAGCAGCAGGAACCCCAGCCCAGCCCACGAGAGGATGGTCAACCAGGTTCTCGGCCGGTAGTCGTCCGGGACGTGTCCGAGACGGACGACTCGGTGGTTGAGCCAGGCGCAGAACGGTGCAGACAGGAAGGCCAAGACCGTGGCAGTGTCAACCAGGGTGACCATGCGACGGTCGAACCAGCCGATCACGGCGAGGGAGAATGCGGCCAACAGGGCCAGGTAGGCGAAGTAGAGCAACGTGCCCGTCGAGCGGTCCTGCCTGCCGCGCAGCAAGCCGGTACAGGCTTCGAGGGTCCTGGAGTATCCGTCGAAGGCCGTGAGCGTGGTGCTGAACATGGTCAGGAAGGCGACCAGGGAAATCAGGACCGTGCTCCAGGCGCCAAGGGTGCGCGCGTAGAGATCGACGAGTTGGGCCGAAAAAGCTACTCCGGAGGCCGCGAAATGTTCGTCTCGGCCGTACATAACCAGGGCGCCGAGGGCGAGGAAGAAGCAGGCGAGGACTGCGGTCGTGCAGTACCCGAAGTGGAAATCGAGGAGGGTCTCGCGTAGCGTCGGCCGGTGTCGGGTTTGTTCTTGCCGGGCAAGAGCCCACAGCGAGGACCAGGCCGAGATGTCGATCGGCGCCGGCATCCAGCCCATGAGGGCGATGACGAAGGTGAAACCGGCGAGCGTGGAGAAGGCGGAAGCCGACGGTTCGAAGGAGGCAGGACGGGGCTCTCCGACGGCGAGGAGCACGGCGGTCACGGTCAGCACCGACAAGGCCCCGACCATGACTTTGATCGAGCCGTCGAGGAGGGGGTAGCGTCCGAGGACGAGGATCACGGCCACGAGGCTCAGCAGAACGCCGCTGAGGAGGAGTGGTGCTACCTCCCAGTGGAGGAGGTTGCCGAGCAGACCAGCGTTGACCATGGTCACCGCGGCCAGGTTCGTTACCGCGGAAATACTGGCGATGAAGGTGAACCCGTACAAGGCCCAACCGCCGAGGCGGCGGTACCCCTGGAGGAGGCTCTCGCCCGTGGCCGCGGTGTAGCGGTGGGCGGCCTCGAAGAAGGGATATTTGGCGAGGTTGATCAGCAGGATGATCCCCAAGAGCGAGAAGCCGTACTCCGCGCCGGCTCGGGTCGACTGGACCAGGTGGGAACCACCGATGGCAGCGCCGGCGAAGAGGATGCCCGGACCCATGGCCTTGAGCCACGAGGTACCGGAGGGGGTGTCCATGAGGGCCTCGAGAGGAGTGGCACAGGGTGCTGATGATAGCAGGCGCACACCTGGCAGGCAATCCCCGAGCTTCAGGAGGTGGTTCCAGGACTGAGCCCCTTCGTTGTTCTCCCTCGACCTCGCTGCAAGGTTCGGGAGTGCGGCTTCGCTGCTTGCCGTCGAATCGACCCGATGGTACTCTGTCCTTTCTTGGAGTGAGGTGGTTGTGAAGGCAGCGTGGGGAAATCGAGTCCGACGTGGGTCCCCATGACAACAAGGAAGCATTTCTGGCAACTATCTGGAACCACGTTATTATTGCTAACCTTATTAAACGAGATACTTATCGTACTCCCCGGTTATCTCTTCGATTTCACAGGTAGTTGTATTAAATTAACACCATTTTCAACATTGTTTGCATTGATGGCATTTGCTTTTGGACTTGTTTACCCAACATTATCATTCGCCTTATTTGTGACGGGTCTGATTCGAGTTGCTGTTTCAATATCTAGTAGAAATGATATCTTTTCCTCACTATTGATCATGTCAACCAATGGTTTGCTTATTGTAGTAATTATCTTAGATAATTGTGGTAGTGTATGAAATTAATGATGGTAATGTACATCTCGGGTACTGCACGTCTTGGTATGATTGGAGTGTTTGGGAAATAACCCCTGACGGCATCCAAACGCTTCGCCGTTCCTGGTCCAACCAACCTCCAATACAAGCAGAGCTTTTCTATGATGAGTTGGACACCTTTCAGCACTGAAAACTCTGCTAGGTGCATTGTCTTCAGGGCAACATCAGGTTCTTGTCAACCTTCTTTAACCTTGATATCATAGGAGAATTCGTCCTCCTTGCCTTCCGTCGCAATCTCGGCTATACCTCTTCCCAGGTTCACAAAGGCCGAATCACTGTGGTTCTCAACTACCTGTGCCTGCGAGTACATGGTCAACTCACTGCTGCGGCGAACGCTCCTTTCATCGCGCCGCTTGCCAGAGGCGTTAGCCCGCTTCTGTATGTACAAACCAACAGTGGTAGATAAGCGGGACACAGGGGAAGCGTCACTATGCCAAGGCATACTCATCAACCACACAATAAAAACGATACGATGGAAAAACGGGCGGCTGAGTTGGCCGTTGCCAACCGAGAACTTGCCTTTCAAAATGAAGAGAAGGAAAAACGGGCGGCGGAATTAGTCATTGCCGATCAAGAGCTTCTCTACCAGAACAAAGAGAAGGAAAAACGGGCGGCGGAATTAGTCATTGCCAACCAAGAACTTCTCTTTCAAAACGAAGAGAAGGAAAAACGGGCGGCGGAGTTGGTCGTTGCCAACCAAGAACTTCTCTTCCAAAACGAAGAGAAGGAAAAACGGGCGGCGGAGTTGGTCGTTGCCAACCAAGAGCTTCTCTTTCAAAACAAAGAGAAGGAAAAACGGGCGGCGGAATTAGTCGTTGCCAACCAAGAGCTTCTCTTTCAAAACAAAGAGAAGGAAAAACGGGCGGCGGAATTAGTCGTTGCCAACCAAGAGCTTCTCTTCCAGAACGAAGAGAAGGAAAAACGGGCGGCGGAATTGGTCGTTGCCAACCAAGAACTTCTCTTTCAAAACGAAGAGAAGGAAAAACGGGCGGCGGAATTAGTCGTTGCCCATCAAGAAACTGTCCGCCGCCTGAAAAACATCCAGGCTTTGCAGAAAATCGATCAAGCCATCGCAGGCAGCCTCGACTTAGACCTTACTTTGAACGTCATCCTCGAACAAGTCAAAACTCAGTTGAATGTCGATGCCGCCGCTGTTTTGCTACTCAACCAACACACCCAAATATTTGAATTCAAAGCGGGGCTTGGCTTTCGAAGTAAAGCCATTGAGCGTTCACGCCTGCGGCTAGGTGAGGGATATTGCGGTCGCGCTGCGTTGGAACGAAGGACGGTGAGCATCCCTAATCTGCTCGAGAATAGCTCCCAATTCGACCGCGCTCAGCTTCTTGCTGACGAAGGTTTTGTAACGTATTTCGGAGCCCCTCTCATTGCCAAAGGCCAGGTGAACGGAGTGCTAGAAATCTTTCATCGCCTGCCACCTGCACCTGACGAGAACTTGTTGGATTTCTTGCTGATACTGGCCGGGCAAACGGCTATTGCAGTGGATAGCGCCAGTCTTTTCATTGAATTAAAACGCTCCAACGCTCAACTGTTCGCGGCGTATGATTCCACCATTGAAGGCTGGTCACATGCGCTGGATTTGCGCGATAAAGAGACTGAAGGCCACACCCTGCGCGTTACGGAAATGGCGTTGAAACTTGCACGCGCGGCGGGAATTACCGAAGAAGAGTTGGTACACGTACGGCGCGGTGCGCTCTTGCATGATATTGGTAAGATGGGTGTACCAGACTACATTCTTCTCAAACCAGGTAAACTAACAGACGAAGAATGGGTAGCCATGCGTCAGCATCCTACCTTTGCCTTTGAATTACTCTCTCCCATTGCGTACCTTCGCTCCGCGTTGGACATCCCTTACTGCCACCACGAAAAGTGGGACGGAAGCGGTTATCCACGCGGGCTGAAAGGTGAGCAAATTCCACGGACAGCACGTCTCTTCGCGATCATTGATGTTTGGGATGCCCTCCTCTTTGATCGCCCGTATCGTCAGGGTTGGTCGGAAGAAAGGGTCCGTGAACATATCCGATCACTTACCGGAACGCATTTTGACCCCGAGGCCGTAGCATTGTTTTTTCGTGCGGTACATGGAAAGCCGTAAGCCCCACGGGGGGGCGCGGCTAGAATGTGCTAGAAAGCCAAGCAGGGATCAAAGTACAGTTTCTGAGGGTAGCAATCAGTAGACCCGCAGTTCGTAGATTCTGGCGACGTTCGAACCATGAGTCGCGTCGATCATGACCCGAACCTTGGTGGTGGACACCGGGGTGAACGTGTGGCTCCGATGGCGGAAGAGGTTGTCTTTGATGGTCGCAACGGTGCTGTACGCACCATTCACCATGGTTTGGACCCGGTAGTCGCGGATCATCTCGGGATTTCCCGGCATCGGGTTCTCCTGACCCTCGAGCAAGGATTCGAAGTACAGCTCTACGCGTTCGACCTGGGTACTACGGGGCAGGGTTACCTCCAGCCATTGGGGTAAGCTCTTGGAGGGATCCGAGGCCCACTTGTTCCAAGCATAGAGGCGGTTGGTGCACGTCTCCCCGCAATTGTTCGGCGCATGGTTACCGATATTGTAGCGTTTGCCGTTCGCGGCGTTCTGGGGATACCAACTCTCGATTCCGTCAGGACTGAAATACACGGCGTAGAAACCGTCGTACACCGTGAAGGTGATGCCGTCGCCCGACGATACTCGGTACGCGTTGTCGAGGGTATTGGTCATCAGACTGATACTCAGGTCGGGGTGCTTGTCGAGGAAGAACCAGATGTATTCGTAGGCCGCGATATCGGTCTGCACCTTGAATTCGACCCAGTTCGCTCCGGGCGGCACACTGGCGGTGACGGCTTTGAGGTCAGTGCGCGAGGAGGTAGTGCGGGGCAGGTGCTCTCCGCGCAGGTGGAGGGTAAGGCTCCGCGCTTCGGCCGAGGCGTTGCGCAAATGGCAGAAGATGCTGTCGATGCGCTTGTTCACGGCGAGGTAGACCTGACCCTTGTGGTACACCCCCATCGGGTGGGCGGTGTCGCCGAGGGTGAGGTTCGAACGATTGAGGACGATCGCGGGTTTGCTGCTCGACGCCGAGAAGATACCACCGAGAGCGAGGTCAGAGGGATCGGCATTGGAAAGTCCGGGTATCAGGGCATCCTCACGGAGGAGCAACTGCTGCAATTCGCCGAGGTGTTGAGCCCGCACCTGCCGGGGAGAAAGACCGTACTTCTTGCACAGCGAGGCTGCGGCGCCGATGGCTTGCCCCATGGTGGCATTGGTGACCATGACCCGAGTGGAGCCCAACGCCTCGCGCGTGGCCGAGAGATTCCTCCCCGCCATCATGAGGTTAGAGAGGTCTTTTGAATAGAGGGCGCCAAAGGGAATGGAATAGGGTTGGACGTACTCGTGGGTGCAGGGCCACTCGTTGTGCAGCTTGGTGTTGAAGAAGAAGCCCTCTGCGGGATGGACGTCGATAGGCCAGCCGCCCACGGCCACACGGTCGTCGAAGAGCCTTGCCTGCCGGATATCCTCGGCCTGTAAGAGGACATCCCCGATAATCCTCCGGGATTCGCGTTTACCG
>MGSU01000100.1:0-1072 GCA_001799195.1 Deltaproteobacteria bacterium RIFOXYA12_FULL_61_11
GCTCCAGCACGACCCTTGTTCGGACCGACCACCTGGGAGAGCTGCGCCCGGAGTTCGACACACCGCGCCATCTCACTGAGAACGGGTCGCGTATCATGGATATCGGATGGATGATTCGAGATACGAATTGTGCGAATTGTGAACCAGATCACGTGATGTCCAAGAGGTCCAAGAGGTCCCTCTGTCCCTATGTGGCGCTTCCCTATGTGGCGCTTGGAGGGAAACGTAAAAAATTTGGACTAGGATGCAAAATAGAATGCCCCAAAGGGCACACCCGAGAGAAAAGAATCCCTAGCATTTTCTGCAAAGCGCTCTTGTACGTTGTTCGTATTACTTTCGAATATCAACAAGATGGACAACGTTTCTCGCTGGGTTCTGTGGGCCGATTGTTGCATGATTGGCTTCGAGTTTCACGAACGCGGCCTCGACCATGCACTATCGATACTCTTGGAGGCTTCTCATTACCGGGCCATGCTCTCTTCTCCTCCTGATGACGCTCCCTCTGCTTGTTGCCTGCGGAGAGTATCCGGTTGTGCAGGTGGAGGACGGTGAGGATTCTTTCTACGAAACAGCGCAGGTTGTCCCATCCCAACTCTCGACCTCTCCACAGAATCCACCCCAACAAGACCAGGAGATGGACGTCGAACTATCGGAAAGCCACCCATCCAATAGTGAACAGCCGACCCCGACCCAGGAACCGCCGGCCAGGTCCAGTTCGGTGAACCTCCAACCCATCGATCTCGAGGCTCTGGAGTCGGACCAGCGGATCATACGGCCCCAGCCCAACGAACCGGAGGTTCCTTCCTCCCCCGAATTGGCTGTCCTGCCACCGGTCTCCGTCCCCACTCCCCTCCCCGAGGCGCCGATCGTTGTCGAGCCACCCGCGGTGCCGCCCCCCGCTGCCCCCTCCTATCCCACAGGAAAGGAACAAGCAGCGAGAGAACACCTGGTCGAGACCGCGTTGAGCGCCTATGAAAACCTGGAGGTAGGCAGGAAATATCCGGTCAGGACCGGAGGAACGACCCTGCAACTCGAGGTCGTCTATCCCAAGGGTACGCACGACACGATTTCG
>MGSU01000100.1:1091-12334 GCA_001799195.1 Deltaproteobacteria bacterium RIFOXYA12_FULL_61_11
GCTCGGATTACGTGCTCTACTCCTACACCGAGGCGGGCTATGATCTCTCCGAGGCCGGGTTGGGTTCCCGCACCACGAGCGGTATGTTGGAAGCCTTTCGCAGCAATGCCAACGGCGAGAACATCAGCTTCACTCCACAGGGCGGTACTACCGCACCGAAGGTCGGGGACATCGCCTTCCTCCAGGGGCATATCTCTATCCTGACCGAGGTCACCGACACGTCGGTCATCTACACCCAATTCAATGCTCGGAACCACTATTCGGGGAAGCTCACCAAGCAGGGAAATAGCTATCAGCTCGACATTAGTTGGGGTGGCAAGGTCCTCGGGTGGGGCTTCTATTATCCGCGCTGATCGGTTGAGCACCCTGCCGTAGCCTCCTTCCCGCTAGCTCAATGCGACTCTTGTCATCCCGTTGGGATGGACAGGACCGATCGATATGGCTTTCGTGATCACCGCGTTGCGAGGTGTGGGAACGGCGGATAGAGATTGCCAACACCCTTACGGAAAGAGTACAGCTCATCTCGCGTTTCGGCGACCTTGCAGTTGAGCCGGACAAGAGGTACGTGTGCACAGGTGATGGATCGGGGTTCCCACGAGAGCACGCCGGTGAGAACCATTGTCTGCCGGCTGACACCAAGTGGCCGCATCGACCTCCAGCCCGGATCGCTGGAGGACGGCCCCTATTTCTCGGACAAGATCGCGCAACGGATCGTCGAGGCCTTTTCCCTGGGTCGCGGCAACGGTGTGTTGCACCTGGGAGCTGCCGAACTTTCAACCGACCTCCCACCATCGCTGGCCTACTGGCGTGATTTCGGTCGGACCTTCATCAGCCGGGTATGTGCTGCGCTCGACCCCACAGACGCGCATTCCTTCGTTCTTCCCGCTCCGGACGAGGACGAGCTTGCGGGCTTCCTCCAGGCAGTTCCTCCCATGCAGGGCGCCGAAATGCTCGACGCCGCGCTCCTTGCAGCTATCTGGTCCGATACAGGTACTGCGCTTGCGAAGGTGGTCGAAGGACGCCCCGAGGGCGTCCAAGGGTACCTGCAACAGTACGGCTCGGTCTGGAATGTGGTCGGCCGGGTCTGTTTCCATCTCGCCGAAAATAAACGCGACCAAGAGTATCCTTTCGCCTTCCTCGCCACATACGTCCACAAGGTCACGAAAACGGCAAAACCCCAACACCTGCCGCTTGGCAACGCTCTTCGGGACTACGCCGGAGCAAAGAATCGCCAGAAACTTCTAGCTTTACTGGCGCCGCTGTCCCGAGCGGCAGAACAGAGTGTCTTCATCCGCGAGCTGGTTGAGGCCGGCGATATCTACCATCCGCTCTCCTGGACCCCCAAGGAGGCCTATCGTTTCCTGTGCGAGGTCGCGGTGTATGAGCAAGCCGGGCTGGTGGTGCGTATGCCCGACTGGTGGAGCACCAGAAACAGATCTCGGCCCAGGGTCTCGGTTTCCATGGGCAACCAGGCCCCTACTGCCCTTGGTATGCGTGCGTTGCTGGACTTCAACGTTGGCCTCACCCTGGACGGCGAGAAACTCATCGAGAGTGAGGTCGAGGCACTGCTCGCCTCCACGCAGGGGTTGGTCCTGATCAAGGGCAAGTGGGTCGAGGTCGATCGTGACAAGCTCTCCCAGGTGCTCGCGAAGTGGCGGGAGGTGCAGAGGAAGGCCCAGGACGGCGGGGTCAGCTTCGGTGAAGCCATGCACCTGCTTTCCGGTGCACACCTCGATAGCGAAGGTACTACCAAAGACCTGACTCGCCCCGAGTGGTCGGAGGTCATCGCCGGTAAGTGGCTCGATTCGAAACTCGAAGCGCTCAAGTCGCCCGAGGTGCGTGCAGGGATCGCGGCCAACGCTGGCCTCGAGGCTGAGCTCCGCCCGTATCAGCTACAGGGCGTGCAGTGGCTTTTACTCTTACGCAACCTGGAGCTTGGTGGCTGTCTAGCCGACGATATGGGCTTGGGTAAAACCATTCAGGTGCTCGGGGTCCTCAATATGAGCAGAAGTGCTCCAGGGGGAGGCACCGATCTCCTCGTCGTGCCGGCTTCGCTACTGGACAACTGGCGCCTCGAGTTCGAACGCTTCGCGCCCACCTTGCGGGTGCTCCTTGCCCACCCGTCGCGGATCCCCTCCTCGGAACTGCAACAACTCTCGAAGACGCAGGTCGAAGCCCACCACGCGGTGATCACCACCTACGGCACGGCCACGCGCACGGCTTGGATGAAAGAATACACCTGGCGTTACCTCATCCTCGACGAAGCCCAGGCCATCAAGAACCCGACTGCCAAACAGACCAAGACGTTGAAAGCGATTCCCTCGCGATGGCGGCTGACCTTGACGGGCACTCCGGTGGAGAACCGCCTCGGAGATCTCTGGTCGATCTTCGATTTTCTCAACCCAGGACTTCTTGGTTCAGCCAAGGCATTCAAAGAACTCTGTACTTCTATGGCAAAGAGTACACAGGGCTATGCCCCATTGCGTCGGCTGGTTCAGCCCTACATCCTGCGCCGGCTTAAAACAGATAGGAAGGTCATTGCGGATCTGCCCGACAAGACCGAGCTCACCGCCCACTGTTTGCTGACGAAGCGCCAGGCAGTTCTGTACCAACAGTCCGTCGAGGAGTTGAGGCAAGCCCTCGAGGAGCTCGAGGGCATTGAACGTCGAGGGGTGATCCTGGCCTTCCTGCTACGGTTCAAGCAAATCTGCAACCATCCGTCCCAATGGCTAGGTGACGGCGGCTACGCGCCGGAGGACAGCGGCAAGTTCTCTCGACTGCGCGAGCTGTGTGAGCCCATTGCCGCACGCCAGGACAAGGTGCTGGTCTTTACCCAATTCCGCGAGATGACCGGGCCGCTGGCTGGTTTTCTGGCCGAGGTTTTTGGTCAGAGCGGCCTCGTACTGCACGGTGGTACGCCGGTGAAACAACGCCAGGGATTGGTCAGGAGTTTCCAAGAGGACGATCATGTGCCCTTCATGGTGCTCTCGCTCAAAGCAGGCGGGACCGGATTGAACTTGACCGCGGCATCCCATGTGATCCACTGCGACCGCTGGTGGAACCCGGCAGTGGAGAACCAGGCCACGGACCGTGCCTTTCGCATCGGGCAGAAGAAGAACGTGTTGGTTCATAAGTTTGTTTGTCGAGGTACGGTGGAAGAGCACATCGACGAACTGATCGCCGGCAAACAGAAGCTCTCGGACGAGATACTCGCGCAAGGAGCCGAAGCCTCGTTAACGGAGCTGAGCAACGAGGAACTGCTCGCGATGGTGACGTTGGATCTCAACAGTGCGCTGGAGGGCTAGACGGATGAGCCGGGCCCTGGCTTGTCGTCCAGCATGAGGTGAGTCCATGAGTAGATACAACGACAATTACTGGCCGCCCTATGTCCCTGTCGCCGAGCGGCGTCGTCGGGCAGAGCAGAAGGTTGCCAAGCT
This sequence comes from Deltaproteobacteria bacterium RIFOXYA12_FULL_61_11, assembly GCA_001799195.1. Lineage (GTDB taxonomy): Bacteria > Bdellovibrionota_F > JAHFAK01 > YA12-FULL-61-11 > YA12-FULL-61-11 > YA12-FULL-61-11. The sequence continues at coordinate 4,529 of MGSU01000100.1, forward strand.
GAAAAAAACCGGGCAGCAAGTCTCGCCGATCGAGATCGAGGGACGCAAGATCGCCAAGACTTTCTGGGGGGACGCCTGGTGCAAGAACCTCGAGGCCTACAGCGATTTCGCCAATCGTCTCCCCCGTGGCCGAACCTACGTGCGCAACGGCTCGGTGATCGACCTGCAGCTAAGAGCAGGAGGTGTGTGCGCCTTGGTCAGTGGAAGCGAACTCTACACGGTGGACATTAGCATCAAGCCCTTGCCCAAACAGCAATGGGCAGAGATCACAAAACAATGTGCGGGTCAGATCGGCTCGCTCGTGGAGTTGCTCCGCGGCTCCATCTCCAAGGGCGTGATGGAGATCGTGACTCGCAAAGGAGAGGGGCTTTTCCCTTCCCCCCGTGAGATCAAGCTAAGCTGCTCTTGTCCCGACTGGGCTACCATGTGCAAGCACGTTGCCGCAACTCTCTATGGCGTTGGTGCGCGCCTCGATCATCAGCCCGAGCTGCTGTTCACGCTCCGGGGAGTCGATCCGGCCGAGCTGGTGGAGGCTGCCATGGCTCAGCCGACGAGGACGAGCCGGAAACCCAAGGGCCGCGTGCTCGACACCGATAAGCTATCGTCCATCTTCGGCGTCGATATCGCCCTGGATGGAGCGTCTTCGGACGACGCCGCGGTGCCCAGCAAGCCGGTCAAGAAACCTCGACGCACGGTCAAAGCCCCGGCGGTCCCGAAGACAGCTCCGACGAAGCACGCCGTCAAGAAGGCCCCGACGAAAAAGGTCACTCCCAAGAAAGCTGTCGTTAAGAAGAAGAGCGTCAAGAAAACTCGCACCTGACCTGCAATTGCATCATTGCGTGTCAATCCCGTTTCTCTGTGATCTGAGCCTCGCTATCACCGCACCGGGAGGAAGAAGCTGCTCATCGTTCGTACGCACCGAGCTCTGGCCGAACTCCACTGGGGACTGTCGTTCCATCATAGTCCAGGGAGTGACCGAGGTCCTTCCCCACATCAATGGCCGGGCTGTCCGACCGGAGGTGGAAATCGAGCCCCGCGAGATCGACGAACCCCGGGTCCTTGCCTGACCATTCGTCGGACCCCGGAGTGATAGTCAGCGCTGCACCCCCAATGAAATAGTAGAGATTGTTGGTGTGGGTGAAGCCGACCTGGTTGGAAGCTCCGAACTTGACCTTTGAATAGATGATGTTGTTGGTCAGGGAAAGGGTGGTCGGTACGGCAGGGGACCAGATCCAGAACAGGTTGTCCTTGAGTCCGCTCAACTCGACGATCGTGTTGTTCTCCAGCCTCAGGTCCTCGACCTTTGCACCGAAGCCGGTGGTACCGAGGTGGATCCCTGCTATTGAACCGTTATTGTAGGAGACATTGTAGGAGACCAAGGTGTTCTTGAGCTCCTGACCTCCGCGACTCCCGAGTTCCATGAATCCGTTGCAGTCCTGGGCCCAGTTGTGATGGATGCTGTTGTCATTCATGCTCTGGTCGGTACTGTAGAACTCGATCGCTCCTCCGTCATAGCCGTAATCGTGGCTCGTGGCTTTGGCCCTGAGGATGCGATTGTAAGCAATCTCGTTGCCCGAACTCCGGATGACCACACCGTTGGCCCCGAAATCGTCATCGCCACCCTCGGTGTCGACCACCATAACGCCGTCGTGGAAATAGCTGCCGGTCACCTTGTTGTTATTCCCCTTGATGACGACGGCTTGGCCTAGGGCGACGCCTTCGATATTGCGCAGGATATTGTGCTCGGCGCCTTTCTCGATAAAAATGCCGGCCTCCGAGGTGTCGCGCACGAGGAGGTCTTGGACGATTACGTAGTCCGCATCGAGGGTGATAGCCCTGTTCCAGGTTCCTCCCGGATTGCGAAAGACGGGGCGTTCCCCAACACCATATGCGCCGAGGATAATCGGCTCGAGTTCTGTTCCCGAGGTGCCGAGCTTGAGCGCGCCGGTCCAGGTATCTCCTCTGCGGAAGAGGATTTTGTCTCCAGGCTTCCAAGAAACGGTATTCACCTTCTGGAGGGTTTTCCATGCGCTTGTTTCATCGGTGCCATCGGCAGCATCGTCCCCTGCTGCCGAGAAATAGAAGCAATCATGCTCGCAGAGGATGGCTTCGGTGTCAGATGGTGGTAGTTCGTCTGGAACACTTGGTTGGGTGGGAGGGGGAAGCGGTTCGAGCGGAGGGTCGGGATCATGCTCCGGGAGGTCCCCGTCGGGTGGTTGGGGAGGCACGTCGATGGGTGGCTGTCCCCCTGTTTCGGTTGGGGGGACATGGTCTGGAGAAGAGTCGGCCGATTGTGCAGGGAGACCGACCTGCCCTGAGAGTCCGGTCGGCGTTGTTGGAGCGCACGAATAGGGACAGCTCGAGGGATCGGGTGATTGGTCTGATGCGATCGAGGACGGGCAGTTCGGAGCTTCACCGACCGTCAGACAATCCTGGGCACAGGAGAGAAGCCAACCCATGGCAGCAAGAGTCAGGGAGAGTGTGGAGGTGCACGAGATTCGGCAAGCCATCATCTGGCCTCGAGAAGGCTATTCACAGGGGTCGGACTATAGCATGTAGGAGGGTCGAGGTGCCATCCGAACCGGTAGCTTGGGGATTGGTTCCTACAGGGCCGGGAAAACAGGTTGTTCTGTGACGGCCCCCAGGGTATTCTGTGGAGGATGAGCGCACCTTCTCGACAGGATAGGGTCCACGACCTCGACGTCCCAACCTTTCTCGCCGCCGAGCCGGCCATGCACGATCGCTTGTGTCGCCGGTATGACCTCGAACTCCCGCGCCTGACGGCACTCGCGGGAATGAACCGCGAGGAGCGTGGAACAGGCCGGCGTTTTCGCCTGTTGCTCGTCCCGGAAAATCTTTTTCGGCTCGATGGACTGGTGCCTTCTCTTTGCCGCCTCCTCGGGTTGAGCTGTCCGAGCCCTTTTCCGGAACTGCGCCCAGCCCCCTTGATAACCCTCGCTACGCGCTTTCGCTTCCACCTGGTCGCTCTCCGAGAATGGTGTTCTGGGCTTGGCCTCGAGCTCGAGTGGGTCGACTTGGTGGGGGTAGGAGATCTGGTCGAGACAATCCAACAACTGGCCGAGGCTTCTCCCTCAACCCGGATGCACTATGCGGAGGCCCAGATCTATGCCTCCAGCAGCCGCGAACCGGTGGAGGACCGCCTGCTGCGGTACCTGGGGATCCTCTGCGATGAGGTATTCATCGGTCCCTCGGTGCTGCACCTCGATCCGGCCAATGCCTGCAGCGCGAACTGCTTGTTTTGCGGCTACCACTCGCCCTTGATAGAGCGTAAGACGTGGCGATATCCCGGTTGGAGCGAGCAGCAGCTCGACATGGCGTTGTTCCCCGACCTCGTGAAGGATCTGAGGGAGCTGCATGTCGACCAGCACATTGCGGTTGCCGGGGAGGGAGAGCCTTGTTCTCATCCCCACGTGTTCGAGATGCTCCGCATGCTCACCGAACAGGGTCTGCGGGTCAGCCTGTACACCAATGCCCTGCGCCTGGACCGTGAACGCTTGTGCGCGTTGGTTGAGCTCGGCCTGGACCAGATGGTGCTCAATGTTTCAGCGGGTACCGCGGAGACCTACCAGAGGATACATCCCGGGGCTCCGCAGGGCTTTTTCTTGCAGTTGGGCAGGGATTTGACGGCGATGATGGCCCATCGGAGAGCGCGCGGGTTCACCCGAACCGAGCTCGTGCTCAAACAGGTCCTGACCACGCTGAATGTCCAAGAACTCCCGGCAATGGTCGAGCAGGCCTGTGCGATCGGCGCGGATGTGCTGTATGTCGAGCTGATGCACGACACCGGCAACTATACCCGCCACCTGAAAGTGGGACCGGACCGGCTGGTCGAGCTACGATCCATGCTGGAAACGGCAGCTCGGCGCTGCCAAGAACACGGCATCGTTTTCTACGACCATCCGATGCTCCAGCTCGAGGCAATGCTGGCTGCCGAGAAAGGTTCAAGTGAGGCCGAGGCGACCTCGAGCAAGCAGCATCTCGCCATGGCGCGGGGGTGCTTTGCCGGATGGTTTTTCTCCCGAGTCTACTCGGACGGGCAGATAGGGTTCTGTTGCCATCATCGCAAGCTCGGGACCTTGCGGCAGAACAGTTTTCGGGACCTCTGGTTCTCGCCCCGCTATCATCGTTTCCGGCTCGCCGCGAAGCGTTTCGATCCCGCGGAGAACGAACGTTGTGACAACGACCGCTGGCTGCTGGACGAGGATTGCGCCCGGTGCGGCAACTTCCACACCGGAGAGATCTACTACCAGGACCTCCGGTTGCTCGGCCTGTTGAGGTACGTGCGGCGTTGAGTTCCTGAGGATACGCGATCGGCCGAGGGGTGTGTCGGTGTTGTCCCGGCCCTTACCGTTCCTTCTGGTACAACGGGGCCTGTTCCTGATCGCTATCGAGGAGAACGGATGGGCAAGACGCTCCTCTTCGCCGTTTGCACGTTTGGTGTTCTCCTGGAAGTGCTCTCCCTGGCTTTCGTCTCGTGGTTCGATTACCGGATCGGGCTTGCTGTCCCCGATATCCACCAACCCTTCAGCAGTTTTTTCGTCGCCGACCGTCAACTCGGGTGGGACACACCCGGCCTCGTCCGGTCGAGCGAAAAGCTGGTGCCCGGCAAGCACTCTTGGGCGTCCTCATATGGAGATTCCTTTGTCTATTCGTCGGAAGTTCAAGAATCTATGAGTTGGCAAAACCAATTCCAGCGATTGACCGGCCAGGAAATCCTCAATTTTGGCGTGTGCGGCTATGGAACCGACCAGGCCTTGCTCAAGCTCGAAAAGCTCTACACGCGCTTTCCGACACCGGTCGTGTTCTTCGGCCTGTTGCCGGACAATGCGCTGCGGAACGTGAGCGTCTTCAAAATGTTTTATTTTCGGCAGGATGGCGACCCCTATCTGAAACCCAGATTCATGCTCCACGAGGGTCACTTGGTGTTGTACCGCCCACCTGTCGGGTCCGCGTCGGACTATTCCTTGTTGCACGATATCGAGGTCGCCCGCTCCATTGCTGCACGGGATTACTGGTATCAACACATGCTCGAGGTTTTCGGTTTCGATCTCCTCACCGGCAGGGGGTTCCCCTACAGTCTTGAAAGTATCGAAATCCTGCTCGGAGCAATCCGGCGTTCCCGTCGCGCTGGAGAGGTCGGACCGTTGTTACTCGACGAGACCTCCGAGGTCAGGCGTATACTGTTCCTCGTGCTCGAGAGATTCCTCGGGTTCGCCCGTAGGAAGCAGTTTACCCCTGTCATCATCCTGAATTGTGCGCGCATCGATCTCGGTACCCCGTATCTGCACGTACTCTCGGATTTCCTGCGTGCCAACGAAGTTCCCTCTATCGATATGTGTCGCATGCTGTCCCGAGAGGTCACCGACGGCACCTCGACAATGGACATGCTCTATCATGGGGAACACTATTCCGAGCGGAGTTATGGGGTTCTCGCTCGCGCCGTCGCAGCCCTTCTCGGTGATCGTTCGCTCGAGGTCCGGTGGGGGGGGGGAGAGCAGGCAGGTCCCGACCCTTAGATTTCCTTCTGGTACAACCGGGCCTGTTCCTGATCGACCTCGAGGAAGCCGGCCCCAACCTCGATGCTCTGACGCTGACCGCCCTGGCGGATCTGGACGGAGCCGGGCACGGTGATGGAGAGCAGGCGGGCGTGGCCGGGTAGGACCCCGATCTCGCCCATTTCCGTGGGGAGCACCACCTCGTCGGCTTCCCCGGAGAACAGGACCCGGGTGGGGGAGACGATCTCGAACTTCATCGCGTCACCTCAGGCCTGGAGCTCATGGGCGTTGCGGACGGCTTCTTCGATGGTGCCGACCATCCAGAAGGCCTGCTCGGGCAAATCGTCGTGCTTGCCGTCGACGATTTCCTTGAAACCCTTGATCGTGTCGGCCAGTTTGACGTATTTGCCGGCGCGGCCGGTGAAGGTCTCGGCCACGTGGAAAGGTTGGCTGAGGAAGCGTTGGATCTTCCTGGCCCGAGCCACGGTGAGCTTGTCCTCCTCGGAGAGCTCGTCCATGCCGAGGATGGCGATGATGTCTTGGAGGTCCTTGTATTTCTGCAGGACGGCCTGGACGCGCCGGGCCACGGTGTAGTGTTCGACGCCGAGCACGCGCGGGTCGAGGATGCGCGAGGTCGAGTCGAGAGGGTCCACGGCCGGATAGATACCCAGCTCGGCGATCTGGCGCGAGAGCACCGTGGTGGCGTCGAGATGGGAGAAGGCCGTGGCCGGAGCCGGGTCGGTCAAGTCGTCAGCGGGCACGTAGATGGCCTGGACCGAAGTGATCGAACCTTTCTTGGTCGAGGTGATCCGTTCTTGCAGTTCGCCCATGTCCGTGGAGAGGTTGGGTTGGTAGCCGACCGCCGAGGGAATGCGGCCGAGGAGGGCGGAGACCTCGGAACCGGCTTGGGTGAAACGGAAGATATTGTCGATGAACAGGAGCACGTCCTGGTTCTCGACGTCGCGGAAGTACTCGGCACAGGTCAGGGCCGAGAGGCCGACCCGGGCGCGCGCTCCGGGCGGTTCGTTCATCTGTCCGTAGATCAGCGCGGTTTTCTTGATGACCCCGGATTCCTTCATCTCGTTCCACAGGTCGTTGCCTTCGCGGGTCCGCTCGCCGACGCCAGCGAAGACCGAGAGCCCGCCGTGGGCCTTGGCGATGTTGTTGATGAGCTCCATGATGATGACCGTCTTGCCGACGCCGGCGCCCCCGAACAGGCCGATCTTACCGCCGCGGAGATAGGGTTCGAGCAGGTCGACGACTTTGATGCCGGTCTCGAAGGCCTGGACGTTCACGTCTTGTTCATCGAAGGCCGGAGCCTCGCGGTGGATGGGCATGAATTGGGTCGCCGTGACCGGTCCCATCTGGTCGACCGGCTTGCCGACCACGTTGAGGATGCGGCCGAGGATCTCTTTGCCCACGGGCATGCGGATTTTATCGCCGCTGTCGCGGGCGTCCATGCCGCGGACCAGCCCATCGGTGCTGTCCATGGCGATGGTCCGGACCACGTTCTCGCCGAGGTGCTGGGCGACCTCGAGCACGAGGTTGTCCGGGGTCGCGTCGATCTCCGGATTGCTGACGTAGAGCGCGTTGTAGATCGCGGGCAGGTTGGCCTCGGGGAACTTGACGTCTACCACCGGACCCATGACCTGAACGACCTTGCCGTGTGCCATTGCTTCTTCCTCCTCGTCGAAATGAGCGGGGACCCTAGGGCCGCCCGTGGTTCCTCGTAGTGCTCAGCCGGCAGCCTCGGCGCCGCTGATGATCTCGATCAGTTCCTTGGTGATCGCCGCCTGGCGGGAACGGTTGTAGTACAGAGTCAGGCGATCGATCATCTCCGCGCAGTTCTTGGTTGCGCTCTCCATGGCCGCCATACGGGCGGCATACTCCGCGGCCAAGCTCTCGGAAGAACAACGGTAGAGAGCCAGATAGGCATAGTAGGAGAGGAGTTGCCCCAGGACCCGTTCTTTGTCCGGCTCGTAGAGGTAGTCGACGCCTTGGCCCTCGTTCCCGGTTTCGAGCTGGAAGGGGTACAGGCGTACGTGTACCGGCCGCTGGCTGACCACGGACCGAAATTCGTTGTACAGGAGTTCCACGCTGCGGTACGTGCCGTCGAGAAAGGATCGCTCGAAGGTTTCGAACAATTCGGTGAGGTCGCCCTTCTGGAGTCGGGACAAGTCGTAGTCGCCCACGGTCGGTCGGTTGGTGCGGCGGCAGAACTCGCGCGCCTTACGGCCGATGGTGAAGACCTCGTAGGGTTCGTCGATGGAGGCGAAGAACGTGCGGGCGA
>MGSU01000101.1 GCA_001799195.1 Deltaproteobacteria bacterium RIFOXYA12_FULL_61_11
TGGTCGTCATCGGGGGGGGGATCACCGGCGCGGGGGTCGCCCGGGACGCGGCCATGCGCGGTCTCTCCACCCTGCTCGTCGAGAAAGGCGATCTGGCCTCGGGCACCAGCTCCCGCTCGGGCAAGTTGGTCCACGGTGGGCTGCGCTACCTGCGGTACGCCAATTTCAAACTGGTCTACGAATCTGCCAATGAGCGCAACTGCCTGCGCGATGTGGTCGCCCCGCATCTCGTCCGCCCCGAGCGGATGGTGGTGCCGACCTATCGCGACGGACGGTATTCGCGAAACCTGCAGGTGACCGGGCTCTTCCTCTACGGCGCCATGACTCTCTTCCGCAATGCCAACCACTTCGAGATCCTCTCCAACAAGGAACTCGAGCAGGACGTGCCCGGCCTCAGGCGCGGCGACACCAGGGGGGCGGTCGCCTTCTACGACTGTCGGACCATGGACACGCGCCTGACCGTGGACACGGTCAAATCGGCGGTCGAGGCCGGAGCCGAAGTCGGCACGTACTGCGAACTTTTATCCCTCGAATTTTCCCGGGGAGGAAAAGGGGGACGGGCGATACTCCTCGATCGGCTCGACGGTGGACGGCACGAGGTAGAGGCTCTGGCCTTCGTCAATGCCACCGGGGTCTGGGGGGACGAACTCCTCGCCCGAGCGGGCGCCCGCGAACGCTTCAACCTGAAGAAGAGCTGTGGGGTGCATGCCGTCGTGCGCCGAGAGCGCCTCGGTCATGACTTCTCGGTGTCGGTCGAATCCTTTGTCGACAAACGCTTCCTCTATCTCATGCCCTGGGGGGAACACACCCTCATCGGCACAACCGACGCCTACTATTCCGGCCACCCGGACCAGGTCGTCCCCCGGGCTGCCGACCTGGACTACCTGCTCGAGGCGGTCAACTGGCACTTCCCTCGCGCCAGGCTCTCGAGGGCTGACGTGACGTGTTGTTACGCTGGGCTTCGACCCCTGGTGACCCAGGAAGACGTGCCCGAGGAACGCGCCTCGCGGGACTACGAGCTTGCCGTCGATCCCCGGGGCCTGGTCTCCATCACGGGAGGCAAGTTGACGACCTACCGCTTGATGGCCCGCAAGGTGGTCGACCTGCTGGTCCGGCGTTTTTTCGCCCATCGCCGACTGCCCCGCTGCCTGACCCGTTCCCCAATCTCCGGAGGCCTCCCCCTGTACCTTCCCCGACACAGTAGAGTCTCGTTATCGCGCCGCTTCGACCTCGACCCCGAGGTCCTCGAGCACCTGATCTCCCGTTACGGGTCCAATTATCAGGAACTTCTCGCCCTGATCGAAGGAGATCCCTCTCTGGCCGAGCGCTTGCGGCCCGACCGGCCCTATTGCCTGGCCGAGCTGTCCTATCAGGTCGAGAGGGAATACGTCGAGTGCCTCGACGACCTCTTGCAGCGCCGTACCACCTTGTTCTGGTTCACCGATGACAACGGCCTGGCCGTGGCCGAGAAGGTAGCCGCCCGACTGGCCGCCTTACTCGGCTGGGACGCCCGTCGCAAGGAGGCGGAACTGGAACGGTACCGGGTCAAGGTCGCTCAGGCAAGACCCTGAGACTCAGGACGTTTTTCGGGAAAACGCGCGGCGAAACGTTCGGCCAGAGCGGTGATGGTCAACGAGGGGTTGACCCCCAGGTTGGCCGGCACCACAGAACCGTCGCTGACGTACAGGCCTTGATAGCCGAAGACCTGGTGATCTTCGTCGAGGACTCCCCGCTCCGGCCCATCGGCCACGCAACAACCGCCGAGGATGTGGGCCGAAGCCGGGATGCCGAACAGGACTTCGGCGGCGATGTTCTGCGGCTCGCCGTCGATCTCTTTGGCCAGCAAGGTCGCCGCGGCCTGGGCCACGGGCAGGTAGCTCGGCACCGTGGCGCCGGTGCGGTCCCGGATGAGGTCGCGGCGGAACAAGGTGAGCGGCGAGCGTCCCAGACCCAGGCGCATGGCCGTGTCTCGGCTCTGCATGACCAGCAGGATGAGCGAATGCTTGGCCCAGTCGAGCATGGTCCACAAACGCACGAGCCGCGGCAGCGAGAAGAGGATAGTCCCCAGCAGTCTCAAGGGCCGCACTAGTCTGTTCCCAGGGCCGGTGAGAGGAACGCCGATGAGGCGGAGTAAACCACTGCCGGCCGGATACCGAACGGCCTCGATCTTGGTCTCGGCATCGGGGTTGATGGAGGAACCGATGGCCACACCGGTGGAGAGATCCAGGTCCTTCCTGAGGGTGGTCGCGCCGAGCAGGCTCTCGCCGTTGGTCCTGACCCGATGTCCCAGGGAAGGAGACAGGTCGGGCAGGGTCTTGTAGACGTCGCGGTTGCGGAGGAGTAGGCGCAGGGTGCCGAGTACCCCGCAGGACAGGATCACCGCGTCGGCAGAAAACCGGAGGCCTTCGCTTCGCAGCCAGGCATCGGTGCGCCGGGTCTCTATCTGCCAACGCCCATCCTTTGTCGAGGAAGGCGGGAGCAGCCGGGTCGCGGTCAGCAGCGGATGAATGATCGCTCCCGCAGCTTCGGCGAGGTGGAGATAGTTCTTCGGCAAGGTGTTCTTGGCGCCGACCCGGCAGCCGACCATGCACCCGCCGCAGAACGTGCAGCCGGTGCGTACCGGTCCTCGGCCTTCGAAATAGGGGTCGGCCTGTTCCTTGCCCTCCTCGCCGAAGTAGACTCCGACCGTGGTGGGGCGGAAGGTCTGGCCCACCCCGAGTTCGCGACCGACCGCCGCAAGGGCCTCGTCCCCACGGCACAGGCGCGGATTGACCGTGGCGCCGAGCATGCGCTTGGCAACCTCGTAGTAGGGGGGCAGCTCTTTTGCCCAATCGGTCGAAGCCGGCCAGGCCGGGTCGCGGAGGACCTCCTCGGCGGGGACGAGGAGAGTATTGCCGTACACCAGACTTCCGCCGCCCACACCCCTGCCTTCGAGCAAGAGGAGGCCGTTGAGCAGGGAGAGCTTTTGGATACCGAAGCAGCGCAGCAGCGGAGCATAGAGGTAGCGCCGCAGGTCCCAGTTGGTGACCGGAAAATCGGTATCGGCGAAACGCCGTCCGGCCTCGATCACCCCAACCTTATAGCCTTTCTCTCTCAACCGCAGGGCAGGGACGCTGCCGCCGAAACCGGAACCGATGATCACGACGTCGTAGTGCAGGACGTTGGGCATGGTCGCCTCGGGAGTGGGTAGGTCCACCCCACCCTACCCGATCGGTGAGGCAAAGGCTACCAAAGGTCCCGGAGGTGTCGTATTACTTCAGTCTTGGGGTGAATTGTAGGTTGTTTGTCACCACGTTGGGGTGGCGCCGACGGGGGTCCCCCGCCACGCGCAAGCATGAGCATGGTGGGGGCGACCGCAAGGATGCGGACCTCCAAGCGACGCGCAGGATGCAGCGGCGTCGGTGTGAGAGGCGACAGGACCCCGTACCCCGACCAAGACTGAAAAGTTACGGTGATGTCCCATTTCGACCCCGTCGGGTGCGCACTTTCGCCCCCGATTCGATACTGTCCGAGACACCCTGTCGATGTTGTTTCTTTATTATCATATAGATGCATGAATTACTGGGTGTGGCACAGACCTTGCTAATCTCCTACACCATTGAAAGGAACCCCGAGGTCGATCCCCCCCTCCGACCTCGGGGTTTTTTGTTTCTTGCGTCTGGTGCCTCTACCTCCCTTACCCCCTTCTCCTCCGTCGGTGCAGCCGTGCCACCACCTTCGCGCCCAAGAGGATAAGGGCGGAACTGAGCAAACCTGGATAGATCGGTTCTAGCCCGAAGAGATGAGCATTCCCCTCGCTCCCCGGGACCAGGGTCCACAAAGTCGCCACCACACCGCTGGTGGTCATGGCCACCACCGCGGCGCTCGGTGACGGCCGAGAGGGCGGGTGGAAGGAGGCGAGGAGCGGGAGGAGCAGGACAGGCGCGGAGATCGAACCAAGACTCTTCCAAATACCCACCACCGATTGCTGGGCATAGGCAATGAGCACCGAGAGGATCCCGGTCGCAACGAGCGCAACGCGGGTCAGTCTCACGCTGCGCTGTTCGGAGAACGCCCCCCCCAACTTGCCCAGGAAATCCCGCCCGAGAGTCACTGCCGCGAGGAAGGCATAGCTGTCGACGGTCGACATAATGATGGCCAGGAGACCGGTCAGGAAGATTCCCAGGAACACCGGGGGTAGCAGCCGATCGGCCAGGGCGAGATACGCGAAGACCGGTCGATCCAAGTCCGGCACGATAGCTCGGGCATAGAGACCGGACACGGTGGTCAAGGCGTCGAAGCCGATCCAGCAGAGCATCGAGAGCAACAAGCCGGCCTTCGCTACTTTTGCGTCGCGGGCCGCGAAACAGCGCTGATAGAGGCTCGGTTCGACCAGGGTTGCCAGAGCGATGAAGAACCAGACCAGGATGGCTGAGACCGGCAGACCTCCATGCCAGGTCAAGTGCTCTTCCGGCAGGTGTTCTCGCAAGAAATTCAACCCGCCATAGTTGACCAGCGCGAAGGGCACCAGCATGAGAAAGGCCGCGAACATCAGGACGAACTGGAAGAGATCGGTGCGGACAACGGACCGGAAGCCGCCGCGCAGAATATAGCAGGTCGAGAACACGGTTCCTGCAATCAGACAAACCGGGAGTTGCCAGCCGAACAAGGCCTGGAGGAGGATGGCGAGCATAAGCACATAGGCCGCGGGCACGGTCGTGACGAAGAGGAAGAGCGCGCCGATCAGCGAGGCGGTCTTGCCGTAATGACGTTCGAGTTGCTCGGGGATGGTGGTGAGCCGCGCCGTGCGTGCTTTCTCCGCCAGGAACAGGGCGAAGACGAGGATAGCCAGGTAGTAGGGCACCCCGAAGACAACCCAGTTGACCAGCCCGTGCCGGTAGGAATATTCACCCACTCCGAGAATCCCGCCGTACCAGGTCGACACCGTCGTTGCCACGAAGGCCGGCAGGGTCAGGGTTCGACCTGCGAGGAGATAGTCAGCACTGCTCTTTACCGTTTTCGTCCTGAGCAAGGCGAAGCCGAGAACCAGCACGAACGCGAAGTAGGAACCAACGATCAGGACATCGAGCCAATGGAGGTTGAGCATCTAACGAGCCTTCTCGCGAAGCAGACCCGAGAGAAAACTCCTTCGGTGTTCAGCACACGGTCCGAGCCGGAGCAACGCACCGCGGTGTTCGGCTGTGCCATACCCTTTGTGCCGGCCGAAACCATACCCCGGGAACCGAGCTTCGTACTCGAGCATCTCCCGGTCGCGATGGACCTTGGCCACAATCGAGGCCGCGGCCATACAGAAACAGCGGGCATCGCCCTTGACCACGGCCTGTTGGGGCACGTCGAAGGGCAGGTCCGGCAGCGGGTGGTTGCCGTCAATCAAGAGATAGTGAGGAGCTACCGTCAGGGCTTCGAGCGCTCTGCGCATGGCCAGGAACGTGGCCCGGAGGATGTTCAGGTCGTCAATCTCGCTTGCCGAGGCCGACCCCAGAGAACAGGCCGTCGCCAAGCGCAGTACCGCCCGGGCCAATACTTCCCGCTTGGCTTCGGACAGGCGTTTGCTGTCATCCAGCGCCAACAGGGGATGGGCGAGCTCTCGGTCTTCGATTAGGGCGAGCAATCGCGAGGTCGGCAGCACCACGGCCGCCGCGACCACCGGACCTGCCAGAGGCCCCCGTCCGACCTCGTCGATGCCCACGACGAGGTCCAGGCCCCGGCCGTACAGCTCGCGCTCCAGGCTCAACTTGTCCTCAATAGCCGTCAGACTCGGATACCTCCACTGGACCACGTGCCGTCCCCCTGTTTCAGGTCAGACCGCGAGCTTGTTTGATCCGTTCATAGGCCGCACCGAGGTCCTGGAAGCGGCGCTTGGCGAGTTCCACGAATTCAGGAGGCAATCCCTTGGCCATGGCCACGTCGGGGTGATGTTCCTTGGCCAAGCGGCGATAGGCGGCTTTGAGCTCGCGCTCTCCCGCCTCCGGGGTCAAACCCAAGAGGGCATAGTCGCCGCCGGTCTGCGGAACGAAGGAGGCCCGGAGGGCGCGATACTCCTGCTCGGTCACCCCAAAGATCGAGGCAACCTCATCGATCAGGGTTTGTTCGGCGGGATGGAAATGCCCGTCGGCCGAGGCCACCTCGAACAGAATCTGGAGCATGAGGTAGAGCAGTTCCCGGCGACCGGCGCTCAGTTGTAGGTACTGGCGGGCCAAGGTCTCGACGGGAAAAGCACGGTTCTTGGCCTGCTCGAAGATCGCGATGGCCAGGGCGCGCTGCTCGCGGCTGAGTTGCAGCCGGCGACGCATGAAGTCCTCGATACGATCCAGCTCGGGCCTGGTGACCACGCCATCGGCCTTGGCCAGCTTTGCCAAGAGGGAGAAGGTGGCGACGAAGAAGGCGTACTGGTGGCGGGCGAGCTCGGAGGGCTCGGGACGTTCAGCGCTGCAGGCAGGACAGTCCACGCCGAGCACCGTCGGAATGGGGCGGCCACAACGCGGGCAGAGCTCTGTCTTCGTCGTGGTCGTACTCTGTTCCAGAGCCTTGTCCAAGAGACTGCCCAGAGCCGCACCGGCCAAGCCGCCGAGCGGACCGCCCAGGGACCACCCCAGGGCTCCGCCGAACATGGTCGCGAACCAGCTCATCTCCCCCTCCGTCTTCGTCAGGACCTGGATCAACCGCGATGCTGGTCGTCGAGGGCGATGCTCAGCAAGAGGGCAGTGAGTTCACTCGAACGAATTCCGAGACTCTCCCCGTGGATCGCGAGCACGGCCACGGCCAAGGTCTTGGCATGGTCCTCTGCCTCACTGTAAGCGATGGTCCAGTCGATCTTGTAACGGTCCGTGAGGTCGTTGACCGTACCGGTCTTGGCCCCGAAGGTCATCCCGGCTTGCTCGAAACGGCGCAAGCGCCTCCGGAAGGTCTTGCGGCAGGTCCCGCTCCTCACCGTCTCTTCCATCAGGGCAGCCAGGGTGAGGCTGGTATCGGCATCGATGGGCATGGCGAGGACCGAGGGAGGGGTGTGCACGAGGAGCTTCTCCTCCGGATCGGAGAAACCGGTGAGCAGGCGAGGCTTCATCATCAGTCCGTGATTGACCACTGTAGCCGCGAGTAGGGCCGCGTGGAGGGGGGACAGGGTAGTACTCTTGTTGAAACCCGACGCTGCCTCGGCCAGGGCGAACTCTTCTTCGGGCATGGAGTACTGACTCACGCCGACCGGCAACTCGAAGGGGAGGTCTCGGTTGAAGAGGAATTCGTGGGCATACCGGGTGAGTAGGTCCGGCCCGAGGAAGAAGATCCCCAGCTTGCCGAACACCGGATTGATCGAGCGGGCGAAGGCGGTGGCCAGGTCGACCTGGTCGCCGTACCGCTCCTCGAGCTCCCGCAACTGGAACCGGTACAAGGTATGTTTCCGGCCGACGTGCTTGAGGACGGTCGTCTGGTCGAGTCCCCGACTCTCCACTGCACCTGCGGCGGTGACCAACTTGAAGAGGCTCGCGGCCGGAAAACAGGAAGCGAGAGCCAGGTGCTCGGGCATTGCGTCAATTGCTTCACCGGCAAGGGGATCGAGCTGATCGATCAGTTCAGGGTCGCCTCCCTCTGCCAGGGCTAGGACATCGCCGGTCGCGGGATCGAGGATCACGGCCGCCGCGGCTAGCGTTCCACTGCGTGCGAGGAGGTCGAGGGCCGCGAGCTGGAGTCGGGGTCGGAGGTTCGAGTGGAGCAGGTACTCGCGGCCGCTGGAGGTGACTCGGAGGGCCGGTAGGGCACTATCCCGAGGAGGCTCGAGCAGCGAGAGGAGCTGTTCGGGATCAACCTCTGCGAGGATGTCCTCGGGTTCGATCGCATCGGCCGTAGGATGGACCGGCACGCTGCGCTGTTCCTTGACCGAGGAATGAGCGCGGAAGAACAGGACGACGGACAGGAGAACGCTCAGGATGAGCACGCCTTGGAACCTGAGCCGGGTGGACATGGGCACTCTTGTTCCCGTAAAAGATCAACTTATTCAAATAACAATACTGAACTTGGGCACGAAGGCAAGAAAAACCATTGTTTGAGCCCATCCTCCACGACCAAGGGGTTTCTGTCCATTGACTTCCCCACCCTCCTCCAGTAGGCGCTTGGACTGAACAACCTGCCGGGCTGGAGGTATGTATGGGCAAGGAGATCGAGCGCAAATTCCTGGTACGGCCCGGAGTAGACGTGCCCTCCCTGGGACCGACGACCCGGATAGTCCAAGGCTATCTCTCCTCGGTGAAGGAACGCACCGTCAGGGTCAGACTCGAGGGCGAGCATGCCTTCCTCACCATCAAGGGCATCGGCAATGCCTCGGGAGCCAGCCGTTTCGAGTGGGAGAGGGAATTGCCGGTCGCAGAAGCCGAGGAATTGCTGGCGATCTGCGAACCCGGAGTGATCGAGAAGACCCGGACCAGGGTCGCGGTCGGCCGTCACACCTACGAGGTCGATCGGTTCTTCGGGGCCAACGAGGGGTTGATCCTGGCCGAGCTAGAACTCCAGGACGAGGCCGAGTCCTTCGACCGGCCCGACTGGCTGGGGGAAGAGGTCACCGGCGACGTGCGCTACTACAATTCCACGCTCAGGAAACATCCCTTCCGCGCTTGGGGTCTCTCTCCCGTCGGAGTATGAGAGGGTTCAGGGCAGCGCCGCGGTCTTGGAACAGCCGAGAACGACGTAGTTAGCCAGCGCCGTTCCGAGACGCTCGAGGACCCGGTCTCCGGCTTCGATGGCGCCCTCGGACCCCGAGGCCCTGAACGACAGCTCGCCGATCAGCACCGCACTGGTACCGGGTTTCCTCCACAACGCGAGAGCCGTCTGGACCTTGCTGTCGGCAGGGAGTTTGAGTTTCCCCAAGGTGACTACCTCTTCGTCGACGCTGCGGGCCGACAGCGCCGAGTCTGCGCCGCCCAGCGTTGCCAGCGAGGGGAACACCGCGACCGCAGCCGAGAAGAGCGGTGGCGGGGGGAGCGGCTCGGCCTCGCCGCTGCGGGCATACTTGCCCCCGAAGGTCGGCGGGGTGAGCGTGGTCAAGCAACGATCGAGTTCCAGTTTGACCGAACCGCCGAGGCCTGGGATCGGTTCGACCGGTGCGGCTGCAACCTGGGCAAGGTCGGCATGACTAAACTTCAGGGTCAGTTCGCCGTGTTGTGCCCCCTGCTCGGCTCGATGCCGCAACACGAAACCGCGGCCGGTCAAGAGCGCGGTCGCGGTATCGAGGTACCGCAGCGTGCGATATTTCGAGGCCTTCCCTTGCGAGGTCGGTTTGAAGTCCAGCCCCTCGAGCTTCGCCGTCGATACCATCGCGGCCAGGACCGTGGCAATGCCGGATCCCGGCTCGGCGAAGAGGGATGCTCGCAGTAACAGCTTGTACTCGCACGCCGGTTGTTCCTCGGCGGCGAGGAGCGCGAGAGGAACGAGTACGACGGTGAGGAGGCTCAGGTTGCGCATCGAGAAGCTCCCACGGTGGTGCCGGGAATCGCACTCTATGCCGGACAGACGAGTGGTGCAAGTTCGGTCTCGGGAAGATAATACAGGACCTCGACGCATTCGCCATGGTCATTCAAACAATGACCGATAGTGCCGGTGATGCCCGTGGTGGGCGCGTGGGTCGTGGTTGGCGTGTCAGATATTTTTCCGAGTTCAGCAACGGCGCTGGGTTATTCCGCGAGGTACAACCCAGGTGTACCCTCAGTCCTCCTCTGGGCTAGAGGGGAAGGGGAGACGTGGATGGTTGGTATCATCGAACAGCTTGGGGAGATTACCCTTGAGAAGTTTTTTCATTGGGATAGCTACCATACGAGCCGGCAGGGCGAAGAGCATGGTTTGCGAGGGTTCATGATAAGCGAATGATCCCATTGGAAGTCTTGTCATCAGGGTGCTATCCCTATCATTCGCCACCATGGTTCGTGAAATCATTCTGCCTTGATCGAGGTCATACAGATCTACAAAATGGGAATAACCCTCACGTTTTCCTGCCCCGTTGTAAGCATATGGTTTTGAACCGATATACCCGTACCAAAGGACTGAATAGGCCAGCGCGAAGAGGCGGCGCTGCCCGAGACGGATTATCTTGTAATATTGTGTCGACAAGGAGGCTATCTTTGCCAGATGGGGATGGTCATCATGCTCGAAAGAAGCGACTATTTCGCTTGTCCCGTTGCTTTCGAAAGCTACGAGCCGTTGCTCGCTCTGGCAAGATACCCAGGCCAGGGCTCGGTCGCCGTCTCCTGATAGGTTTTTTTGGAAAATGCAATCTTCGTCGTTCAGGTCCACAACAGGTGTACGCTTAAGTGGCGATGCCTGGGAAGTACCAGTCCAGAGTCCGTGGTCGAGCGGTGTAACGTAAAGCTGTGTTCCATCGTGGGTGAAAAGCACCTCTTCAGAAGCAGGGATGAATGCGCCCAGGGTACGTCCAGCAAACCATGCTTCACGCCAGGCATCATTATTATAGGGAGTATAGCGATAGGAGGGATCGTCGGCAGCGGGATCCTTTGGTTCACGCCACCGAGGGTTGTACGGTACAAAGAGCAATCGCGTGTCTTTTCTTGGTCCTCCCAGGTCGGTATAGCTCCTCCCGGTGTAGGTTTTTCGTCTGACTAGTTCTCTGTCACCTTCGATGAAATACAAATGAGCATTGAGCAATATACCGACGCTGCTACGGAAATCGCATTCCCTCCCCCAGACAGGATCCACGTCCTCACCATTGAGCTGGCGTGTACCCAGAATGCACGCCGCGACATTACCCTGGGAATCGACGTCGAACATGCTAAGGCCGGCAACGTGCTCATTGTCGGCGACGGCACCAGCGAGATGCTCGAACTTCTCAAGTCCTTTTCCTTTCCAGGAGAGGAGGTTGAGGGCCGACGCTTCGGGGCAAGTCAAAGCCCCAAATGCGAGTGAAAGTATGCATAGCGATAGTACTTGCCGTGTATTCATACCCTTACCTCCGGATTCGAGTGATCGGTTCAATCCTTCCAACAGGGTTTTATCATGTGCAACCTCATCCAACCGACATACTCGTACAGTACACGGCCGAACTCGCGACCTTCCCCGCAGTAGTCGTAATAATAGACATTGCGTTCTCCCTCCCACACGAAGGAAGGATACTCGCTCCAGGTCTTTTTATTTTTCTTGCTCAGGGAGGGTTTTAGCAGGGTATAGATGTTCTTGTCGCGTTGGGTGCAAGCGCTCGATGCTGCCTTGAGGTCTACGCAACCACGCTGGAAGATCGGATTGAC
Source organism: Deltaproteobacteria bacterium RIFOXYA12_FULL_61_11 (assembly GCA_001799195.1). Classification (GTDB taxonomy): domain Bacteria; phylum Bdellovibrionota_F; class JAHFAK01; order YA12-FULL-61-11; family YA12-FULL-61-11; genus YA12-FULL-61-11. The sequence continues at coordinate 11,241 of MGSU01000101.1, forward strand.
GGTATTCCACATGATCGCTCGCAGCGACCGCCAGGTGGCGTGCGGTTCGTCGAGCGCCAGGGTCAACTCGACGATCGTTGCGAGTAGCACTTCCGAGCCGGTCTGGTCTACTTCGACTAGGCGGGCCAGAGTGGGAAGGAAAGCGAATCGAGTCCGCTTGCTCGACAATTCGCGAGTGTGGGCAACGATAGTGGTGACCATCCAGTCCATCCGTTCATCGCTCCTGCCGATGGTGGCGAGCATGAGGAACTCCCGGATCATGGTGTCGAGTTCTTCAGAGGAATATCTCTGCGGATCGCTCCTTCGGGCAGCTAGGATGTAGACATCGGCGAGGAGATCACCAACTCGACGAAGATCCTCATCTTCGCTCAGGGCTAAATCCTCTCCACCGAAGCCGCTACTGTCGCGCCAAGCGAGAACTTCGGAGGGAGTCATAATAGTCTTGGGCAGGGTACTCGCAATTTTTTTACCTGAGATTTCCTGGTACTCCTCGTAGAACATGACGTTGAAGTTTCTGCCACGGACGAAGCGATGCAGCTCTGCGGTTTTCGCAAGGACCATGGTGTCTATGCCCTCGGCCGAGTTGGCGCTGAAACCAAGGAAGGCGCCGAAGATCGTGCTCAAAATGACGGCACGGGCGGAAGCAATGGACATGAGAACCTCCTGGGTCAGTCAGCATGCAATGAACATTATGAAAGCAAAAAATTTACCATAATTTTACCTCTTCACTTAATTTAACAATTATTATCGATCTAAATACTAATTTAAATAATCATTATCAAAATTTTAAATATGATTTCTACAATCTGCTTGATTGCAAATTGTAAACAACATTTATGTTCTATTTACTAATTCCTGCTCCGTCACCTAGTCGTTGCGGCAACAAAGTCGCACGACGCGGGTTTGGTCCACGGTACTCCGTGGGAGGAACCATTGAAGGAGCCCCTCGGCGAAAGAGACTACAAGGAAGTCGCCAGACCCAGTGACAGCGCCCGTCTCGCACGGTAGTATTCGGGAAAGGAAGCGCGAACAAGGTCAGGGCATGGACACGGCAATCCGACGGACCGGGTGGCAACTCGCCGTTCTGGCGCTCTTCTTCCATGGTTGTGCCGCTCCGGGACAGAACGAGCGAGTTCGAACACCCCTCCCCGGTCCCGCGTCGCAACCCGGTCTGCACCTCCCCCCTACCGATCCGCTTACCACGGATCCCACGACCGAACCCCAGGATCCTTCCGGCGCTGGGGTAACCGCGGTTCAGGACGAACCACCACCGCTCACGGTCCTAGCAGCCCCCGAGGAGCCGGCTCAACCCCAGGCGACCCCGGCCGTGGTCCAGCCCGAGGACGACGGACGACTCAATCCCGGTTGGATCGGCGGATCTTGCGCCGGGCACGGCGAGTGCCTCTACGACAAGAAGCACTGCTACACCGCGGCCGAGGGTTTTCCCAACGGCATGTGTTCCAAGTCCTGTAAAGATGCCTGTCCCCAGGGCGAAGGCGCGGACCTCGTCCCCGTGAAGTGCATCCTGCCTTCGGCCTTCATGGCCTTCGACCAGGGGCTCTGTTTCGCCGAGTGTGCCCGAAATCTCTACCCGGACAACGACGGTTGCCGACCCGGGTATTTTTGCAGTCCCCAACCCAAGGCCTCGTCGAAGGCGACGACCCTCGAGGTCTGCATCCCCCGCGGCTTGACCGAGGCTGGCCAGCAGGGAGGAGCCGACCCGATCGATCCTCCGGCACCGATCGCCGCAGAGCCTGATTGGCAAACCCTTGGTGCCGAGGCCTGGCGACCCCTCTGCGTGAAATATTTCAGCGAACGGCCTGGTCGGCCCGATGATATCGAGTATTGCGTCGACAAGATCAATGCCGAGAGCCGGGGCAATCCGCGCGCGGTCAGCCCCGAGGGTTGTTGTTGCGGGCTCTTCCAGCACCATCGCCTCTACTGGGCCGATCGCGCGACCAAGGCCGGGTTCCCCGGCGCCGATTGTTTCGACGGCGAGGCCAACATCGCGGCGGCCGCGGTCGGGTATTTCGAGGAAGCGCGCTGAGCAAGACCCTCCCGTTTCCACAGCATGCTGCTGAGGTCACTGAGGCTCATGCCTGGAAAACGCTGTGAAGGCCGGGGCCATGCGCTCTTGTTCATCCCTCGAGATGCCTTGGGCTTTTGCTACGGCTCGCCAACGGCCGACAGCGGTCATGACTCCGGTGATGATCTCCTCGGCCTGAGACCTCGCGATACGGAAATAGGGCGCAACCTCGCGCGCCAAGTCCAGCGCCAGGGCGTTGTCGGTCTCGGTAATGTTGAGACGCAGCCCTGCTCCATGGGGGTCGGGGTTCAGATCATAGGCCGGAGTCAGGGACCACCCGGTCGGTTCGAGCAGGAAGCCGTGGTTCCGCAGGTGATCATCGGTGTTGGAAATCGCGATGAACAGGACGATGCGTCTCCATAACTCTTCGAGGTCACGCACCGGATGCGCTCCTGATCTCAGGAGCAGGTCGGCCAGCTCCAGATAGCATGCACCGGTTCCGGCATCATCTCCATCACTTCGTTGCAGCAGGGTCAGCGCCGAGGCGAAGTGCATGCGGCCGCCCGTGCTGGTTCGATCGAAGCGTTGTGCGAGGAAGGTGTGGTGTTTTCCGGCAAAGGTGCGGGTTTGGTTCGGCGCGACGTGCACACCGCACTGCCCAGCCAAGGCATGGGCGACCGCTTCCCAAGCACCAATATCGAAGGTATCTCTCCGACTTGGGAACTTGGCGATCCACAAAGAACCCTGGGCATCGACGACGCTGGCTTTGGGTCTTGCACCACCGAGTGACCCGCCTGGATCGATGAGCATCGCGAGCCACTGCGCATAGGCAGGGTGATCAACTGCGTGTTCGCCCTCGAGGAGCAAACAGACCTGTTCCAGTTCTCGCAACGAGGTCCATGGTGGGATTACGAAATGCGGCAGGTCGTCGAGGAAGGGACCTTGAGATGCAGTCCGAAAGCGCAGAGCGCCCATGCGCTGGAGGTCGTGTACCCCGAGGAGGTAATCAAAGCCCATGAGTTTTCGTGGCTTGCGGTTCTCATCACGCGCCAGTTGCGCCTCGCGCCGATCCATGAGCACCCTACCCCAGCGGTCAGGACAGGAATCCAGGAAAAGGCCGAAATTCTCCTGCATGACCGGGGCATAGTGGGGACCAGCGAACAACCTGAGCGCGGGATCAAGCTGCTGGGCATGAGGGCCGGTCAACCAGGCGGGAGCATACTCGAAGGAAAAGACCTCCCGTCCCCGGACCAGGGCGGCGGTGAGGGTGCCCATGAAGATGGGCGCGCCGAGCCAGGTCCAATCCGCCCAGACTTCAACCTTGCGCTGGTCCCTCTCGCTCATGAGCGCTTGCTCTTCGAGGTGTGGGGCTTGGTACTCAGACCGGCATCCTGGAGCTTGCGGCCGAGCAGGTCGTCACGGGCAAGCAGGATCAGGTCGTTCTCGAGGCCGAGACAGTGCAGCACATTTGCATAAGCACCCATGGTTACCCCTGCCTCGCCCTTTTCTATGGCGCGCAAGGTTGTTCGGGACATACCGGCACGCTCGGCGAGGAGGTGCGCCGGTAAGCGCCGGCGTAACCGAGCAAGCCTGAGATTATCGCCCAGTTCCTTCATGAGCCGCTGCAGCGACGGCAGGGGGAGGGTGGTTTTTCTCGCCATAATGGTTATTATTCTAGCCAATAATGCAGTAATTGGCAAGAAATATGACCATATCTACACTGCGCTGATACGATTCCGGTTCTTGCTCGTTATCAACGAGAGCGCGCTGAGCCGGGACTACGATCTTGCCTTTCCCACTTCGAGAAGCTAGGGTGCAACCCGCCGGAGGAAGTGTGATCCCCGACGGCAGGACAGCGAACGAACTGGAGGGAATTCATGAATTGGGATCAACGACGTGCCGGAGGAGACGGGTTCGAACTCCCGACCCTCAAGTTACCCTCGGGTTGGTGGCGTCCGGCCCTGCTCGGATTTGGCGCATTGTTGGTCTTATTGATGATCAACGGCGGCTTCTACACGGTCAACGCCGAGGAAGAAGCCGTGGTGATGCGCTTCGGCCGCTTCATCGGTATCGAGGGCGCTGGGCTCCACTTCAAGATCCCGCTCGGGATCGACCAGATCGTGAAGATCCCGACGAAGAGGGTGCTCAAACAAGAGTTCGGCTTCGTCACCGAACAGGCAGGAGTGCGCAGCTCTTTCAGTCCGGGGGCGGATAAGGACGAAGCGATCATCCTCACCGGCGACCTCAACGTCGCCGATGTCGAGTGGGTGGTCCAGTACCGCATCGCCGATCCCCGCGCTTTCCTGTTCAACGTCGAGGACGTGGTCAGCCTCATCCGA
>MGSU01000102.1:0-9359 GCA_001799195.1 Deltaproteobacteria bacterium RIFOXYA12_FULL_61_11
CGAGGTAGCCCTGCCGCTTGGTCCTGCCGTGCAGGGTGAGGGCTGTGGGCTCGGTGTCCAAAAGCTGGGGAATCCAACGCTCTATTTCGGGCCGATCGAAGCCGACCCTGGTCTTGACCGAGATGGGCAACCCCTGCGCACCCTCGCGGGTCGCCTGCACGATGGCGCAGGCGAGCTCCGGTTCTTCGATCAGGGCCGCGCCCGCGCCCTGCTTGAGCACGTTGCGGTCCGGACAACCCAGGTTCACGTCGATCCCGTCGAAGCCCAGTTCGGCGGCCAACCCGGCACAGATGCGGAAATGCTCAGGGTCGCGGCCGAAGAATTGGATCACCAGCGGCCGTTCGCATGCCTCGAAGCGCAGCTCGCGGCGCAGGTTCTCCCGGCCCAGGGAGCAGAGTCCGGCCGTGGTCACGAACTCGGTGACCATGAGATCGGGTTTTCCGTGCCTCGAGACCAGGGTGCGGAAGGCGCTGTCGGTGAACCCGGACATGGGCGCGAGGGCGAAGAAGGGACGAGGGAGGGAGGACCACATCGACATCGGCCGGCCTTCGGGTGACCCGGGGTGGAGAAGTCGCGGGCACCTTTGCCGAGCACGAGGGTGCTTGTCAAGGATCCATCGGGAGCGGGGGTACCCTTCAGTCTTGGGGTGGATTGCAGGTTATTCGTCACCACCTTGGGGTGGCGCCGACGGGGGACCCCCGCCACGCGCAAGGATGAGCATGGTGGGGGTGAGAGGCGACAGGACCCCTTACCCCACCATGGCTGGATCCTTACAAGCTATAAGCAATGTATTGAGAAGACCTCAGGGCGTATTGTAGCCTTCCACATAGCCATCCTGGTCGGTCTTAATGAGGACGATCTGCGTATAGTCGAGGGTCGTGTCTTTCGCGTGACCGAGGAGGAGGTACCCCCCACGGTCGTAGGCGACGAGGTCTTTACTGTTTATGGCTTTGCCCGGTTGCTCGTAGGTTCGTTCGAGGCGGATCGCGCCGTCGGCCGGATCGAGCCACAACAGCCATCCGGCAGGTCCGAGCTCCGGTCCCGAGGTCCGGTCGTAGGTACCGGCAACCACGAATACCTCGGTCTCTGGATCATCGGGGTCGTGGTGCACAAGGGCAACACCGCTGTCGTAGCCTGTCCCGCCATAGGTGTGTTCCCAGGGGCCATTGGGGCTGGTCGTCCGTCGCACCCAGAGTTGAGTAGGGGGGGAATTCCACCAGGATCCCGTAAGGAGCATGTCCGAATAGTCGGCGCTGAACAAGAGCCCGTCCGTGGCTTTGAAGTTCTCCGGGTAGGTCGCGGAGATAGTGAGGGGTGCAAGGATAGAGGTACCATTATCCTCGATCCTCCAGGCCTGGGACTGGTACGACGAGTAATTATTCGTGGTGACGGCCAGGATCGTGCCCGGGTCCGTGCTGTGCAAGGAGGTGCTCTCGCACGCGGATAAATACCCCCCGGTGACAGAACGTTCGGTACCTCCCGACATCAGGGCTCCGGTGGTACTGTTATAGAGAACGGTGAAGAGACTCGTGCCGTTCGTCTCCCGCACCGCGCCCACCACCACGAGGGTGCCATTGTCGGTCTCGTGCACGCCGCAACCGACCACCTGTTTCCCACTCTGGTTGTTCGTCTGCGACCAGGAGGGATCCCCGCTCTGGTCGACGCGGCGGAGTTGGATTTCCATGGGATTGATATGCAGGGAGAGATCCCCGAAAGTCGAGAGCAGGGCGAGGTCGGGGGTTGGGCCGTAGAGTTCGGTCAAGGCCTCGGCCTGTTCCTCGCCGTTGTCGTAGAACTGTTCCTCGAGCAACGTACCGTCTCGATTGAGGAGGTAAAGGACCACGTCTCCCGAGGGATCGTTCTCGTTGCTGGTGCCGAGCAGGGCCAACAGCCCGTCGGAGCGTTGCAACAGGGCCGTGGCCTGGTATTGTCCCCCTTCAGCTCCGTAGAACTGGATATAGGTGTCGAGCACGGTGAAGGTCCGCGGTGCCGACTGGTTGTCGGCCGTGGAGGTCTCGGGCCGCGAGAGATCGGCGTTGACCGAGGCCTGGAGGGTATACTCGCCCTCGCCCAGCCACCCCGGGATGGTGCCCTCGTCACAGGTGACGGTAACTTGGGTACCGTGGTAGACGTCGGGCAGGACGCAGTCGTCGAGGAGTTCTCCGTTGATCCTGATCTGGCAGTTGGTGCCCGGCAGATAGTCGGCAAGACCGTCGTTCTCGATCAGGACAGTACAGGCGATGGGTCGACCTCCTGCGCCGCGGTCGAGGTCACACGAGGCGTCGACCACGGCCAGGTTGCTGGTCACGGTCAGGTCGTGGGTCAGCACGGCCTCGTTACCGGCCTGGTCGACGGTGCGCAGGTGGAATCGATAGTCCCGGGCCGGGGTTGTCGGAGTGGAAGTGAAGGGACTTGTACAGTGGTAGTACAGTGGATCAGCTCCCACGGGCGTGAGGTGGCAGTCGCTGCTCCGGAGCGATTCGCCGCAATTCCAACCGTAGGTCACTTCTGGGTTGGTGGTAGGATCCGGAGGGGTCGCCACCCAGACACACTCCGGAGCTTGGCGGTCGAGGGTGACCTGTACGGTCGAGGCCGGGCCGGGGTTGCCGAGAGCATCGTAACCGATCAGCCGGGCAGAATAGCTTCCGTCCGGGCCGACAGCAACGTTCTGGGAAGTGACCGCGCCGCCCAGGGATGAATCGTCGAACTGGTGGGGTGGGGTAAAACTTGCCTCATCGTCCAGGGTGAACTGGTAGTGGTCGGCCCCACAACTCTTCCAGGTGAAGGTCAGACTAGGTTCTTGGGTGAAGGGCGAGAGCGGGAGGTCGAGCACGCAGGTGGGCCCCGTGGTCTGCAGCGCGAATTGATGGAGGTCCCAGGCTCCGCGGTTGCCCAGGCTGTCGAGCCCGGCGAAACGCAGGTAGTAGGTGCCCTCGCCGGGTAGACCGGGATCGTTCACGCTCAGGCCGGTGCTGCTGGGATCGGCATCCGCTTCGGTATAGATCACCGAGGTGAAACCACTGTCTGTTGCTATTTCAACGAGATAACTTGCAGCGCACGCCAGCCAGGTGAATGCCGGGGTGACATCTCCGGTCGGGGTGGTCGGCGCATCCATGGCGCAGGTCGGGCCGGTGAGATCTACCTCGTAGGGCTTCTCGTTCCAGGAGAGTTGCACGTTCCCGAGTGCGTCGTAGCCTCGCAGCCTGACCGTCCAGACCCCTTCAGTGAGCGGGCTGTCGGGCATGAAGCTGGTTGCCGCGGTCGCATCGAGGTGCTTGATAAGGGTGTTGGCCGGATTCCGCAGCTCGACATCGTAGCTGACCGCGTCGCTACATCCCGACCAGGAGAAGGTCGGCAGGGTTTCGGTCGAGGGCGAGGTGAAGGCGGCGAAGGTGCAGTTTGGAGGCATGGTGTCGACCCTGATCTGGCGGTTGGCGTAAGGCCCTTGATTGTCAAGGTCGTCGAGGCCGGCCAGGCGGTAGTAGTACAGCCCGTCGGCGAGGTCCGGAGCCACCGTGGCAGTGGTCGCAGCGTCTTGCTGCTGGTAAACGATCATGGTGAAGGAGCTGTCGCTCGCCACCTGGAAGAGGTATTCCACCGTGTCACCACCGCAGGGCTGCCAGGTGAAGGTCGGGTTGCGGTCGTTGGTCGCGGTCGGCTGGCTGCCGAGGCCGCAGGTCGGCCCGGTCGTGTCGAGGACGAAATCGCTCTGCCTTTGGCCGGCGTTCCCGGCCTCATCGCGGCAGCTCAGGCGATCGTACCACGGACCGTCCGGGATGAGCGGCGATCCCACCGTGGCCGTGAGGGAGGTCAGGTCGTACTGCGCGAAGGCAGGACTGAGGTAATCCGGGGCATCGTCCAGCACCAGGTCGTAGTGCCAGGCGACGCCGGTCCAGCGCAGCGTGGGGGTGGCATCGGCTATGCGCGTACCGGGGGTAGGATCGTACAGGCTACAGGTAGGGGCAACCGTGTCGAGGGTGTAGGGTTGCGCTGCCCACGGACCGGGATTGCCCAGGCTGTCCACGCCGCGCAGTTCGAAGGTGTAGAGGCCGTCGGGCAAGGCCACCGTGGTATGCGAGGTGCCGGTCAGACCGGTGAGGGAAAAACCGTTGCCGGGTGGAGTCGAGGTTGCGCGCAGGTCGTAGGTGGAGGCGCCCCCGGTGCAGGTCCAGCTCAGAGACGGCGTGTTGTCGTTACCCGGGTTGGGCGTGACCGGGTTCAGGGCACAGTCCGGACCCATAGTATCGAGCGCGAAACTGATCGTGCTGTCAGGCCCCCAGATACCGAGCGCGTTCTTGCCGGCCAGCACGGCGGTGTAGGGTCCGTCCCCGGGCAGGGTGTTCAGGAAGGTATAGGAGGTCGTCGCGGGGCCAGTCAGGCTTTGCGGACCCAGCACGGTCGCTCCGCCGTGGTCGAGCACGCTGAGGCGGTACTCGACCGCTTCGGTGCAGACGGGCCAGGAGAAGTCCGGCGTGGCGTCGGCGGTCGGCGAGGGCAGCGAATATAGGACGCAGCTCGGACCGACGGAGAGGAGTTGGTAGGTTTGCTGCACCGGCGTGCCGACGTTGCCGGCCAGATCCCTGCCGGTGAGCAACACGGTATAGGTGCCGTCGCCCGGTAGGTCGCTCTGGAGTTCGTGCTGGGTGCCGGTCAAGCCATCGACGGAGTACACGATGGCTCCGAGTGTATCGCGGACCTCGAGGTCATAGAAATCGGCGGTGCCGGACCAGGCTGGGGTCGGCGTGGGGTCGTTCGAGGGGCTGAGGAGCGTTGCCAGGAGATAGGTCGGCGCGAGGGTATCCAAGGTAAAGGTGATTTCCGGTGCGTCGACTGGGTTGAGCCCATCGGTGCAGGTCAGTTTCACGTGATAGGTTCCATCCAGGGCCAGGGCTTCCCCGGGCGGGATGGTTGCGTCGAGAGTCGTTTCCTGCTGGAAATATTCGGTAGAAGAGTAATCTGGGTTGTTATCGACAAAGAAGTGATAGGTGATGCCTGCTCCGGCATTCTCCCAGGAGAAGGAGGGAGTTCGGTCATTGGTACTCCCCATAGGGTAGGCGGTAAGCAGACAATTCGTGGCGCCATTGGTGTCAACGCTGATATCACGCTCCGAAGGAAGTCCTGGGTTGTCCAGGCTGTCGAAACCGACGAGGCGCAGGTAGGCGGGACCATCCGGGAGATCCTCGCCGAGGGTATAGGTGCGCGCGATCAGGCCGAGGGGGCTCTCTTGGAGCAAGTTTTGACGAGCTGGATCGCTGAAGACGGTGACCTTGTAGCTGGCTGCTCCGCAGGTCCCCCAGGTAAGGGTCGGCCTCGGGTTGTTGGTCGGGCTGACCGGCTGATCCAAGATGCAGATCGGACCGGTGCTGTCGAAGTTGAACGCCTTGCTGCTCCATTCGCCGGGATTGCCGTACTGGTCGTAGCCGCGCACCCTGGCCGTGTAGGAGCCGTCCACGGTGAGTGCATTCACCGGGGGCAGGTCGTACGGCGTCGCGGCCGTCCCGAAGACCTGGTGGGAGTACCCGGGGCCGGTCAATTCGAAGTCGTAGCTGTCGCCGCAAGTCGTCCAGATAAAGGTCGGTGTGGCCAGGTTGGTCGGGGTGGTTGGTTGGGTGAGGAGGCAGTTAGGGCCGGTGCGATCCAGCTCGTAGTAGGCCGTCTTGGTAGCGCCGAGGTTACCGAGCAGGTCGATCCCGGTGATTTCCAGGCGGTACTCGCCGTCCTGGGTCAGGGTAGGACTGGTATAGCTGGTCGCCGGGCTTCCGCTCTCTTGCTGGAGCAACCCCCCTCCCGGGCCGAAGAAGGTGATTTCATAGACGTCTGCGTCGACCGAGGTCCACCCGAAGACCGGTTCTTGGTCGTTGCCGGGCGAAGAGGGCAGGACATTGAAGGCCACCATCGGCCCGGTGGTATCGACCTCGAGAGGCACGCTGTCCCAGGGGCTCGGGTTGCCGGCTTGATCGAAACCGCGCATGCGGAGCTCGTAGGTGCCGTCGGGTAAGGAATTGACGACCTGGTACGAGGTGGAGATCAACCCCGGTTCGTTGATCACCTCGCCACCGAGGTGATCGAGGAGCAGCAACTCGTAACGCACACCGCAGGCGTTCCAGGCGAAGCTCGGCGTGTCATCGCGGGTCGGGGTGGCGAAGGAGGCCACGGTGCAGGTAGGCGGGGTGAGGTCGATGCTGAGGGGCAGCACCGCGAAGGGCCCGCGATTGCCGAGCTCATCCACACCGGCCAGGTGAACGGTGTAGTCTCCCTCGGCCAGGGGCGGGAGGGGATACGTGGTGGTAGTCAGGTTCGAGACCGTGTGTTCCGGAGTACCGCCGAGGCGCACCTCGAGTTCGTACTCCGAGGCTCCGCTACACGTGGTCCAGTTGATGATCGGGGTTGCCTCGTTGGTCGGCGAGGTCTGCGCTGGGAGGGCGCAGGTCGGTCCGGTCAAGTCGAGGGAGAATTGCCTGCTGTCCCAGGGGCCGTTGTTCAGGCCGTCGTTGCCGCGCAGGCGCACGGTATAGATGCCTTCCTCGGTCAAGGTCAGTCCGGAGGGATACGAGGTGCCGGCCAGGCCGGGCAGGTCGAAGAGCAGGTTTGAGGTCGGCCCGAGGAGCTGGAGCTGGTACGAGACCTCACCGCAGTCGTTCCAGGCGAAGGTCGGTTGGGCTTCGGCGTTCGGAGAGAGCGGTGGTACCAGGGTACAGGTCGGGCCGATCCGGTCGAGTTCGAAGGCGTGGACGTCCTCGGTACCGCGGTTGCCGAGCGAGTCGAGTCCGGCTAGGCGGACATAATAGGGGCCGTCTTGGGGCAGGTCCTGGAGGTATGTGGTTGAGGTCGCTGGGCCGAGGTACTGGTAGAGCGTGGGGGTGAAAGCAGGGTCGGCGGCGAGTTCGAGGACATAGCTGACCGCGCCGGAGCAGATCGGCCAGGAGAAGGTCGGGGTGGGGTCGTTGAGCCTGGCCGGAGGTGTCGGCAGGAAGCAATTCGGACCGGTGGAGTCGAAGAGGAAGGTTCGCAGCGAGGCCGGACCCGCGTTGTCGAGGCCGTCGTAACCGACGAGGGCCACCGAGTAGCTCGTGTCGGCCGATAGGTCCACGGGGAGGACCGCCGAGGTGCCGGTCAGGCCCGTGAACTGGTGGATGAGCGTCCCGGCGGTAGTGGTGACGGTCAGGTCGTAGCTCGTCGCGCAGGCGTTCCAGGAAAAGGTCGGCCGGGGGACGTTGGTCGGTGAATTCGGCGCGTTGAGCGCGCAGCTCGGTCCGGTGCGGTCCAGCTCGTAGACTTGGGTGTTCCACGTTCCGTCATTGCCGAGGTTGTCGTAGCCGCGCAGGCGCGCGTAATACGTTCCGTCTCGCGGCAGAGGGGAGGCGAGGGGCGATGAGGTGGAGGTGAGGGTGTTATACTGCAGGATGGTCGTGAAATCGGCGTCGGCGGCGACCTCGAACTGGTACCACGCGGCGCAGGCGTTCCACGTGAAGGTCGGGAGGACCTCCCTCGAGGGGGTCGGGAGTGGGTCGAGCACGCACACCGGACCGTGGAGCTGCAAGACGAAGCTCTGCTGGCTCCAGGCGCCGACATTGCCGGCTAGGTCCTTGCCGCGCAGGCGTAAGTAGTATTCGCCGTCGAGGGTCAGGGGATCATTTTCCAGGCTGAGGTTGGTCGAGAGCGTATCGGCCCAGAAGTGGACGATGGAGGCTGGCGCGAAGAACGGGTCGCTGGCCAACTCGACGTCATAGAGGTCGGCACAGGCATTGAAGGTGAAGATCGGGCGGTCGTTGTTGGTCGGTGACACCAAGGGCGGCAAGGAACAGACCGGCGGAGTGAGGTCGATGGTCAGGGGCTGCAGGGACCAGGTGCTGGCGTTGCCGGCCAGGTCGAAGCCTCGCAACCTCACCCATAGCTCGCCCTCGGGCAGGGGTTCGGTCGTGGGCACGGAGAAGGACGTACCGATGAGTGGCTGATAGGTTCGCAGCACGGTGGTGAAGAGCTCGTCGCTGCCGAGCTGCAGCTCATAGTGGTCGGCGCATGCGTTCCAGTGCAGAGTCGGGGTCCGGAGGAGGCTCGGCGAGGCCGGGGGCACGAGCGCGCAGGTCGGCGCGGAGGTGTCCAGGACGAGGACGATGGTCACGGGCGACGAGGCATTGCCCAGGCTGTCGTAGGCCACGAGTTCGTATTCATTGGTGCCGGGAGCCAACGCAGCGGAGCCGGCCCAGCGTTGTTCGGAGGCGCAGCGGTTGTCGAGACCGGCGGCGCTGCCGTTGAGTTCGAGCAGGGCCGTTTCTGGGGAGCAGACCCCGGCGAGTTGCACCGTGGGCATGGCGGTCTGGAAAGGAGTTGTGCCCGGCGGATTGGTGACCACGGGCGAGGCCGGCCCGGTCCGGTCCACGGTCCAGCGATAGCTCGGGTCGAGCGAGGTCAGGTTCCCGGCTGGGTCCTCGAGGCGCAACTCGAAGCTGTGCTCGCCCTCGCCGAGGCCCGGGAAGAGTTGCGAGGCTTGACAGGGCAGGAAGGGTAGATCGTCGATGCGGCAGGTCGCGAGGACGCTCTCGTCGGAACGATAGGTGAACAGCGCGGAGGTCTCGCGCGTCCTTTCCGCGGGAGCAGCAGCTAGGTCCAGGGACGGAGCCTGGGTATCGAGGATCACCTCGGCGCGACGTTGCACGCTGTGGCCTCCTTCGAAGCGGAATTCGCCGAGCACGGTATGAGGTCCGTCAGGAGCCGCGCCCAGGTCGACGACCGCGGACGTAGCGAAGGGTTGCCAGGCAGCAGGGCCGAGCAGGTCGGCGGAGGCAGCGAGACGCATCTCGGTCACCGGGTATCGGGCCTCGATTACTGCCTCGACCTGGTAGTGATTAACATACCCCCCCCGCGTGACGAGAGAGAGGGTGACCAGGTCATCAGGCGGCGGGACGAGCGTACAAGTAACAGTTTTTTGGGTTATTTTTTGGGGGATACCGGCATCGCGGACCGCGAGTTCGAAGTTCAGGGTTGTACCCGGGCTCTCGTCGAACGGGCTGAACAGGAGATGGTCCCGGGACCGTTCGGCAAAAGTGGGCAGACCCTCGACCTCAGCCAGGAGGTAATCGCCGTCCGGGTCCGAGGCCTGCAGGGGGAGTTGACTGACCACGCCGACCGGCAGCTCGCAGCGTTCGGGAGTGGCGATGACCGGCGGTCGGTTTTCCTTTGTGACCAGGTCGATGCGCTCGGGGAAGAAGACCATGGGCACGTCGTCGAGGGTGAGTTGGTAGAATTGTCCGGCCTGGCCGCTGACGAGCACGAGGCGCACGGCCAGCGCTGAGAATTGGCCGCGCAGGCTGCAATAGACGGTCATTTCGTCCTCGCCCAGACCGGCGGGGATGCAGCGT
>MGSU01000102.1:9375-12325 GCA_001799195.1 Deltaproteobacteria bacterium RIFOXYA12_FULL_61_11
TGGTGGTGGCATGAGCCAGGTTCAGCGCGCCGAACATGGCTTTGTCCGCGGGGATCGGCGTGTCGGAAGGTGCGGTCAGGAAGAAGGACGAGGGGAGTGCCGAGGCGGGCAAGGCCGAGGCAGGCAGAGCCGAGGCCGGCAGGGCCGAAGCGGGAAGGGCCGACGAGGGCAGGGCATTGGCCGGGATGGCATTGGAGGGAATGCCATTGGCCGGCAAGGCATTTGCCGGTAGGGCATTGGAGGGAAGGCCGTTCGCGGGCAGAGCGCTGCGCGGTAGGATGAAGCTGAGGCCCTCAATGGTGAAATCCGCCTTCTTCCCGAGGCGTCCTTCGAGAGCAAGAACCTGCTCGGCGCCGTCAGGTCCGTACTGCAGAGTTTGCCCGGTGCGGCCGAGTTCAGCCGTCAGTTCTTCCGCCGTGAGTTGGCGCAGGGACAGTTCGTCCTCGCTCTCGACCACGGACCTGGGGACGAGCATCGTGATGCCGTTCTTGAGCTTGATCGTGTAGTAGCGCTCGGTGGGGACAGGGGGAAGGTCGGAGGAGGGATCGGGCTCGTCTGACCCGAGGTCCACCGTCACGACCGGCGAATCCACCGTGCGCCTAGCGACCTTGTCGTCATCGTTGCACGCGGTAAGCAGGACGGCGAGGCTGAGTACGGCGGTGAGGATGGCGTACATGGTTCGACCTCCTTGGTCGGAGCGGTTCCCACCGCTCAATACCGGCATGACGAGGGGCTCATCCCATGACCGGGAACGAGCATCTCAGTACTGCGATTGTATTCCTATATAGTAGACGATGGCGAATGCCAAGACAAGGGTCCCAACAGAACCCCACATTGGGACTGGGAGAGTAGCTCGGATACGGTGCGGTCGGGGGCTGGATAGGTGGTGGGTGTTGGTTCGGTCGCGCGTTACTGTTGGAAGATCGTGGGCAGTTCGATGACCCCGATAACCTTGTGTCCCGCCTTCGGTTTCCATTCCTTGATCGCGGTGACCTTGGTCACATCTTTGATGATCGAGCTACCGCCGAAGACCGGGCTCTGCTGTTTGATCAGTTCGATCAGCTTCGCCGGGCGGAATTCCTCGGAGGTGTAGAGGTCGGCTTGGCTGAGTCCGCGTTTGTTGACCTCGGGTACGAGCCTAGAGGCGATGAAACCAGCGACCGACGGAGTGGCCATCGAGGTGCCGCTGAGGCGTGCCCGCGGCTGTTTGCCGCGCATGCAGTGGCTCATGACCACCGCCGAACTCAGGTCTCCGGGTACAGAGCCGGTGAATTTATTCAGGATGATCGAGGTGCGTTTGACCAAGCGCTTGAGTTGGAGGTCGGTTAGCGCGGCCGTCTCTTTGGGCGAAACCCAGCCCATGCGGACCATGTAGTCGAGCAGCCGGCGCGTGTTCTCCAGGTCGTCCGGGTCGCTGGTAGCGGCATAGGGGAAGAACACCGAATCGAGCTCGCCCATGAGGTCGAGCACTTCCTGGGAACTCCCGTCGCAGGTACCGTAGGCAACCGGTGCCAGTATCGCTTCGCCATAAGAGAGCACGAAGGGCACCGAGGTCAGGGGCAGGTTCATGAAGGACGAGATTTCGTCGTTGCGGTCGATGCTCCCCACACAGAGGATGTTATCGAGACGATTGTTGGGTACCGGCTCGAGTCCGCGTTCGCGCTCGATTTGGGCGATCGCGGGAGAGCTGAGGTCGCAGGGCAGGCCACTGCGCGAGCGACCGTCGATCCAGGCACCGTCGTTGCCCGAGGCGATGACGAAGAGAGTGCCGGCTGCGTGCTCGAGGACGACCTGGGCTACGCTGTATTTGAAGAACTCGTAGACCAGGAAATTGAGGAAGTTGTCGCGGTTGGCGTCGAAGCCGCCGGGAGCCGGGTTGAACACAGCCTTCTGAAAGCTCGTGCCAAGGGACAAGTTGGCGATCTTCACCTGCTGCTTGCCGACATAGCGGATGGCTTGCTTGATCTGGTCGAAGAAGGCGAAGTCGAGGTACATGTTCTTGAATTGCTTGTCGAGGAAGGTGACCATCAAGGCCCTGAGCTCGTCGGTCGCGAGGGACTTGCCGAGCCGTTTGGTGGCCAAGGCGAGGACGGCCTGATCCACCGCCTCGAGTTTGAGCCAGGCTTTGAAACCGTCGAGGAACTCCTTGCGCAGGCGATCGCCCTTCTCCTTGAGGTACACGGTCGAGGCGGTGAGCACGCGCACGGGGACGATGTCGATCTTCTTGCTTTGCCTGGCGATGATACCCGAAACGTGGGTCCCGTGGAGCTCGGGGCCGCTGTGGAGGTAGGGATGACTCTGCCGGTTGAGGTAGTTGTCGAACCCGCTGTCCTTGACCGCGACCTTCTCGGGATCGTCGGAGCAATGGGCGTACTTGGCAAGATAGGGGCGGTCCGCGACCAGGGTGTCGAAGAAGCGGAGGAGCCGTTCGGAGTTCTCGTGGGCTTCTTGGGCTTCTATTTTCTCGTTGTCGAGATATTCGTCGGCGTACTGGACGACGAACTGGTCGGTGAGCTCAAGCTGTCGCACCAGGTTCTCCCGGATTAGGGCGAACCGCTTCTCCTTCGGCGTGTCGGCTAGGGCTGCGCGAGCGTCTTTGGGTAACACGGCGCAGAAGTCGGACAGCACGCTAAGGATCGAATTCCTGTTGCGGTTGCGGAAGCGCATTTGCCACCACTCGGAGGTCAGGCTGCCCTGCCGGTCGGTGACCTTCGAACCCTGGAGGTAGGTCAGGAAGGCCTCGTAGTTCTTGACTCGGCGGTCGATATCGAACTCGCGGGCGAGGTCCTTGTAGACCGTATCGAGGATGCCGATAACAGTCTCGGTGCCGACAAGGCTCCAGAACAGGTCGTCGAGATACGGATAGCCGGTACTGGAATTTGCGATCCACGCGGTCGGTGAGAGCAGCATGTCGAGGTTTGTGTCCGAGTAGAGTTCCACCAACTCGGGG
>MGSU01000103.1:0-264 GCA_001799195.1 Deltaproteobacteria bacterium RIFOXYA12_FULL_61_11
TCCAGCACGACGTGAGCATAGGCTCCGCCGAAACCGAAGGAACTGACCCCCGCGGCTAGGCGTTGACCGGCAGGGGACTCCAACATCACCTTCTCGGAGTTGATCACAAAGGGCGTTCCGGTGAGCTTGAGATAGGGGTTGGGCTCCCGAAAGTCAGGCATGGCCGGGACCATCCGGTGCTGGAGGGTCAATAAGGCTTTCACGATGCCCGTGACGCCGGCCGCGCCCTCGGTGTGACCGACGTGGGCCTTGGCCGAGCCGAGG
>MGSU01000103.1:278-12297 GCA_001799195.1 Deltaproteobacteria bacterium RIFOXYA12_FULL_61_11
CCGGCGGTCGAGTTTGCGCAGGGCGGCGTTCAGCCCGGTGACCTCGACCGGGTCCCCCAGAGGAGTCCCGGTACCGTGAGCTTCAATAAAGGCGAGCTGCTGGGGGTCGACGCCGGCGCGGCGCCAGGCTCCCACGATCACCTCGGCCTCCTGGGTCGGATTGGGCGCGGTGACCGAGTTCGAGTAGCCGCCGTGGTTGATGCAGGTCCCCTTGATGACTCCGTGAATATGGTCTCCGTCGGCAAGGGCCTTGGCGAGCGGCTTGAGTAGCATCGCGGCCACCGCCTCGCCGGGCACATAGCCGTCGGCCCGGCTGTCGAAGGAGTGGCAGCGGCCGGTCCTGGACAAGGCTCCCATGCTGGAGAAATGGACATACTTGAGCGGAGACAGGCTGAGGTTGACCCCGGCCACGACAGCAGTGGAGCACTCGCCGTCGGCCAGAGCTTTGCAAGCCTGGTGCAGGGCGATCAGCGAGGAGCTGCAGGCCGTGTCGACGATGAAAGAAGGTCCTCGCAGATCCAGGTAGAACGAGGGCCGGTTGGCCAGCATCGCCGCCGAGGTGCCGGTTCCGTCGTAGGGGCCGAAGACTTTGTGGTGCCGGACCATTTCGGTGTAGTACTCGTAGCAACACACCCCGACATAGACCCCGGTGTCGCTCCCGCGCATGCGTTGGCCGTACCCCGCGTCCTCGATGGTCTCTTCCAGGACTTCCAGCAAGAGGCGCAGTTGCGGGTCCATGGAACGCGCTTCGCGCGGGGAGATGGAGAAATGTAGGGAATCGAAACGGTCCACATCCGAGAGGAAGCTGCCCCATTTACAATAGATTGCGTTGGGGCGGCCTTCCTCGGTGGAGAACCAGGGCCGGTAGTCCCAGTGGTCGAGGGGGACCTCGGTGATCAGATTGGTGCCCGTTACGAGATGCCGCCAGAAGGTCTGTACGTTGGGAGAACCGGCGAAGCGTCCGGCCAGTCCGATCACCGCGACATCGTGCTCCGGGAGCTTCGTTGGGACGATAGGGCTCCGGGGCAGGGCTACCTGTTGCGGGAGGGTTGCGGGCATCGGCACCGGGACTTTCTGCGGGTTGAGCCGGGCCGGCAGAGGGGCGGGTACCGGGCTCGAGGGCTCGGCTTCGGCCAGGAGCACGGCGAGACGCTCACCGTGTTCGGCCGCGAAATAACGGGTCAGCTCGGCGAGGTTCTTGTGTTCGAAGAAGAGGGTTGGATACAACTCCACCCCGAGGCGCTGTTCCAGGGTCGTCGCGAGTTGGATCAGCGCGTTGGAGTCGACTCCGAGGTCCAGGAAGTTCTTCTGCCGGGGGAACTGGGCGGCCGGCCTCGCGAGCAGTCCGGCCAGGAGATTGGCGAGATACCGCTCGATAGCGTTGTCCGGGGAGCCGGAAGCGCTGGGGGTTGGGACCGTTTCGGGAACCCGAGCCGGTGTGAGTGCTTCGACGGTGTCGAGGCCGAAGGCCTGGGGGGAACTCAGCCGTTTGAGGCTCAGTCCCTTGCAACGCAGCACTCCCCTCCCGGTAGCCTCGTGTAGGGTGAAGTCGAGTTGGAACAGTTCCTCGCCGAGGTGGACCGCCTCGATCACCGCAAACAAAGTGGCGCCGGCGCGAGACGGTTGCTGGAATTCCACGGTCTTGACGTGCAGCGGGACGAAAGCCGAGCCCAAGTCGGTCCCGCGCTGGAGGAGGAGCCCGACCGCGGCCAGAATCGCACCGTCGAGCATCTGCGGGGCGAGGGGAGAGAGCGCCGAAGAGGTCGGATCACCGACAAGGGTCAAGGTCGCCAGGGCACCGTCCGACCAGAGCGCGAGCTCGTGGCAGACCCGCAGGCTTGGGCCATGCACGATGACCCCTCCGGCGGCGGTCTTGTTGTAGACCTCCTGACCGTCGAGCACCGCGATGGCCTGACCGCGCAGCGCCTCGAGGTCGCGGCTGGGAAGGTCGACCGTTTCGAAGGAGAGTCTCCCGGTGCAGGTCTCTTGGCTTTCGGTCTCTGAACCGAGGGAATACGAGGTCATGAAGCGAAGCTGGTCGTCCTTGGGCTCGAACCGGACCTGGAGGATCGCCGTCTGGCCTGGTTCCAATCTCAGCGGAGAGCTGAGGAGGAGGTTGCGCAGAACGAGGGAAGAAGAGCGAGGCCGGGCAGCCAGGGCCGCCTCGAGGACCAGGCATATATGGGCCACGCCGATCAGGACTCGGCTGCCGTAGACGGTGTGGTCGCGGAGCAGGGGATCGGTGTAGCGATAGACGCGCTGAAAACCTCCGGGGAGGTCTGCTCGAGCAGGTTGCACTCCCTCTCCGATCCTGAGCAGCGCGAGCGCCTCGGCCGCGGTCAGTTCCCGGGCGGCCAAGCGGTGCAGCAGGTCCCTCCGGTCGGTTCTCGGGATCATGGGACTTCCTCCTTCCGTTCCGGCTTCCGGTCGAGGACCAAGGCCTCGAAGTCCTCGGGGGAGAGTTCACCGTCCCGGACCTGTTGCAAGAGGCGCAGCAGCACTGCGTCCTCTTCCTCTGAACCTCCCGGAGGGGGCGGAACCGGTGTGGCGAGCGATTCGGCTTCTTCCATTGAGTATGAACGCAGCTCGAAGCGCGTTGCGGGCAAGGGTTGCCGCGTGGGGCGATGGTCGGGAGGCGCGGATCGGAGGACGACATGCGCGTTGGTCCCGCCGAAGCCGAAGGAAGAAACCCCGACCTGCACCGGACTGTCCGGGGCGAGGACCACGGGCCGAACAGGCAGGTAGAAGGGCGAGCGGTCGAAGGCGAAGCGCGGGTGGGGTTGCTCGCAGTTGATCGTCGGTGGCAGGGTGCGCTCACGGGTGATCAAGACTGCCTTGAGGAGACTGGCGATACCGGCAGCCGTGAGCAGGTGTCCTATGGCTGCTTTGACCGAGCCGACCGCGCAGCTCCCCGTGGGAGCGCCGTCTTGGCGGAAGAGGTCGCCTGCTGCCCTCAGTTCCATCGGGTCTCCGAGCAGAGTTCCCGTTCCGTGAGCCTCGAGATAGTGCAGCTCCGAGGGCCTTATGCCGGCCTCGGCCAGAGCCCGGCGTAGAACCTCGGCCTGCGCCGCCGGATTTGGGGTGGTCAAACCCACCGTGCGGCCGTCGTTGTTCACGGCCGATCCGAGCAGCACCGCCTCTATCCGGTCCCCGGCCGCGAGGGCCTTGCTCAGAGGGCGCAGGAGAACTAGACCCGCGCCCTCCCCGAGCACCATACCGTCGGCTCGGCGGTCGAACACCCGGCAGTGTCCGGTGGGCGAGAGCACCTTGGCCTTGCTGAAACCGATGAAGCTGCGCTCGTCGAGCAGCAGGCTGATGCCCCCGGCGATCGCCAGCTCGGCCTCTCCAGTCAGGAGGCTGCGCATGGCCTGGTGCACGGCGACCAGGGACGATGAGCAGGCGGTGTTGATCACCTCGCAGCGGCCGCGCAGGTCAAACTGATCGGCGAGCCGAGCGGCGATCATGTTCGGAATGGACGAGCGGACCCAGTACTCGGCGTCTGGACCGAGGTACCCCTGCTCGTTGTAGCTGGTCACGTGGGCGCCGAGGAAGACGGCGGTCGCCGTGCCCTCGAGTTCTGCTCCGCGGTAACCGGCGGCGTCGAACAGGTGTTGGGTCAGGAGCAGGGCCAGGCGTTGTTGCGGGTCCATGGATCGTGCTTCGCGCTCCGAGAGGCGGAAGTAGTCGGGATCAAACGCGTACGGCCGCTCGAGGAAGCCACCCCAGCGCGAATAGCTGTGGCCGGCGCGCTCCCGGTCCGGGTCGAAGTACCTCGCGACGTCCCAGCGGTCTGGGGGAACCTCGGTGATCAGTTCTTTCCCGGCCAGCAGATTGGCCCAGAAGGTTTCGAGCTTCTCGGCTCCGGGGAGGAAACAGGCCGCGCCGATCACCGCGATGGGTTCATGCACCGTGGAGGTCTGGGAGTGGAGGCCGCCGGCTCGGGCAGGAAGGTCGGCGGTCGGCGGTGTCGGCTCCCGGATTTCGGTCCGGTCCACCCGGGGGGCGAGCCAGGCGTACAAGCTCGCCAGGTCCGGACAATCCAGGAGCAGGGTCGGGGGGACGGTCAGGGAAAAGGCTGTCTCGAGCCGATCGAGGACCGCCAGCATGCGCAGGGAATCGAGGCCGAGTTGTTCGAAGTTCCCCGTTGCCTCGAGGTCCTCGGGTCCGAAGTGGAGTACCTCGGTGAGCAAAGCCAGGACTTTCTCGCGGTGCGTACGGTTCAGCGGAGCCGATTGTCCGAGCCCGGGCTCCTGTCGCAGCGGAGAGGGGACTGCCGGAACGGGAGCTGGCAGCAGTATGCGCAGTCGGCGGCGTTCGAAGGGATACCCGGGGATTCGGGGTCGCGCGCAAGGGAGGTCTTGGCGCAGAGCCGACCAAGCCGGTGAGGTTCCGCGAAGCCAGGCCTGGGCCAGCCTGCGCAGGGCCGGGGCTTCCTCGGGAAGCAGTGAGGACTCGAAGGGGGTTCGATCTTCGGCAGCTTCGTGCAGGTCGTGCCGCAGCAAGGCCGGGTGAGAACGTCCTTCAGCGCCGGCCTCGAGGGAGAGTGCGGCCTCTTCGGCGTCGGCGGTGACCAGGGCCAACCGATGCGGCAGGGTGGTGCGCCCGAGTTGCAGGGTGGTTGCGACCTCGGTGAGGGAGTTGGTCGAGTGTCGGAGTTCCGCGGCCAGCGTGCGGGCAAAACCCTCGAGCGCGCGTGGGGTGCGGGCCGAGACCGGCAGGAGTTGCGGTACCCGTGCCCTCGTTCCACCAGAAGTGCGCTGCACCGGAGGTTCTTCGAGTATAAGGTGGACCGTGCTGCCTCCGGCTCCGACCGAATGGACTGCCGCTCTGCGCACCTCGCCGTCCGAGCGTTCCCAGGGGAGGAGCGTGCGGGGAACCGTGAAGCCGCCCACGCACGAAGGGGTACTGTCGCGACCGCCCGGCACCGGGAAGAGGGTCTCACGTTCGAATTGGAGCAGGACCTTGGCCAGACCGGCGAGGCCGGAGGCTCCCTCGAGGTGGCCGAGGTTGGCCTCGACCGAGCCGAGCAGCGGCGCCGTTTCTCCGTACACGGCTCCGAGAGCGGCCAATTCGATCGGGTCGGCCGTCGGGTTGCCGGTGAGTTGGGCCTCGAGGTACCGGACCGATGCTGGCCCGATGCCCGCCTCGTTCAGACAGGTGCGGACGAGTCGTTGCTGGGCGGCCTCGTTGGCGCCTCCGAAACCCCGGGTCTTTCCGCCGTGGGAGGCCGCGCTAGCCAAGAGGATCGCCCTCACGGCATCCTCGGCCTCGAGGGCATGCTCAAGAGGACGCAGGAGCAAGGCTATCGCCCCTTCCCCCAGCACCATGCCCCGCGAAGAACCGGTGAGTACGTGGTTCTCGCCGTTCACGGCCAGCACGCCCAGGCGGTCATAGGCCAGGAAGCGTTCGGGGTGCAGCAAGAGGTTGATCCCGCAGACTAGTGCCGCCTCGCATTCCCCGTTGAGGAGGCTGAGACGGGCGAGATGCAGGGCGGTCACGCTGCTTGAACAGGCGGTGTCCACGCACAAACTCGGTCCCTCGAGGTCGAGCAGGTGGGAGAGCCGGTTGGCTATTGCCCACCCGGAGCTGGACAGTTCGAGGTAGGCCTGGCGTTCCCAGCTCGTCGCTCGTTCGGTGGAGAAATCGCTCTCCAGGGTTCCGACAAAAACTCCGGTGCGTCGGGGCAACGTGTTCCAGCCCGAGGTTGTGGGTAGTGCTGCGAGCCCGGCATCCTCGATGGCATGCCAGGCGACCTCGAGCAGAATGCGTTGGCGGGGGTCCATGAATTCGGCCTCGGCCGGGGTGAGACCGAAGAACAGCGGGTCGAACCGGTAGGGATCCTCAAGGTACCCGGCATGGAAGAGCCCCCTCTGCAGCGCTGTAGCCGGGAGCAAGGCGGTCTGGCCTGGCCAGCGGTCCGGAGCGGGAGCACCGAGGACTCGGCTGCCGGTCGACAAGTTCTTGTCCCAGGCCCGGAGGTCGTCCGCCCCCGGGAAGCGCACAGCCAGACCCGTGATCGCCAGGGGAGCTCCCTTGGTCGGGGTAGAGACCACCGGGAGAGGTCGGGACGGAGCTGCTGAGAGACGCGGAGAGATGGTCTCGGCTCCGCCGTTGAACCGCAGGGGTGCGACCGGGAGTATCTCGGTCGGGGGTGGGGTTGCGGGAACTGCCGGGTAGAGACTTCGGACCTGCTCGGTATAGTGTTTCTCGAGATACTCGATCAAAGCCGCCGGGGTGCTCACCTCAAGGAGGAGATGCAGGGGGAGGTCAGGGAAGGTTTCGTTCAGTTTCTCGCGCAACTGGACCGCGAGGATGGAATCGAGCCCGAAGAGTTCGAGGTCGGTGGCGAGGTCGAGGTCCCCGGGTTCGAGCTTGAGCTCTCGGTGGAAGAAGTCGAGGATCCACCGGGTCAGTGTGGAGGGTGCGTCCACTGCGGGTTGTGGGCGGGGTTCGCTCCGGCGGCCCGTCGGCAGGAAGGTCCAACCTTCGAGCCGGACCAGGACCCGGCCTCCGGCATCCAGTACGTCCGCATCGAAGCTGCGGCCCTGGGTTCGTCCGGTGCGTTCGGTCACCCAGCCGGAATGGGCGTCCTCGGGCCGCCCGTAAAAGGTCGCCTGGTCGAGGCCGGTCGGGAGCAAGATATCGTCCGCTCCCTCCTCGGTCCGGCGCGGGAGCAGCAGGGTGCCGTGCAACAGCGCATCGAGCAGCGCGGCCGGGGGATGGGTTCCCGGCAAGAACCGCACTGCTACCTCGCGCTCCGCGGCCTCCACGGACGCGAGGCAACGGAAGGTTTTTCCGTAGGCGATGGGCGAAGCGTCGAGCAGGGCGGACAGGGCTCCTCCCTCGAGCCGCCGCAGGGGTGGTTCGAGACGTGGGAGGGGTTGCAGGGGGGGGAGGTCCTGCTGGGCGGGCAAGAAAATGGCCGCGTAGCTGAAGTCCTCTACCGGGTGGAACAGCGTCGCCCGGTGGCCCTCGGGGGTTGTTTCGACCACCAGCCGCAGCGTTACCTGGTCGTGCGGAACCTCGAGCGGAGCGCGGAGTTCCAGGCGTTGCAGCCTCGAGGGTTCGCGGCCGAGGAGCCTGTGCAGTTCGGCCCTGAACAGTTCGAGCAGCGCGGTCGCGGGGACTACCCGGCGACCCAGGAGCAGGTGTTCATCGGCCAGCAGCGCTCCGGCCGACCGGACCAGGGTGGTCTCGATACTCTGGGGGGGAGGTGGAGGAGTGTCCTTCTGCGCGTTGTCGCGGCTGTGGGGGGGGGAGACCGCGGCCCAGAGCCGACGCTCCTCGAAGTGATAGGGGGGCAAGGTACACAAGCGATAACCTGCCGCGCGGTAAGCCGGCTCGAAGTCCAGGTAGGCCCCGCCCAGATAGGCCGTGGAGAGCCGCGTCAGTTCCGCGCGCAATTCCGGTGCCTGTTGCCAGGATAGTGCCTCGGCTTTGACGCGCAGGCGTGCACCCGCGGCGATGCGCAAACGTTCCCGAGGTACCTGGGTCAGGTCCTGTTCCCGCAGTCCGGCGAGCAAAGACGGAAGTTCGGCCGAGCCGGTGAAGCTCAGGACCGCCCGGCACTCGTGGCCTGCCCTGGTACGGGCCAAGGTACGGCAGAGATCCCCGGGGTGTAGCCCGGGGTGGGCGTGGAGGTGCCGGAGGAGGTCCTGCAGCCAGGCGAGGAGGGCCGTGCGGGTGCGGGCGGAGAACAAGGCCAGGTAGCAGGCTGCTTCTCTCCTGTCGGGGTGGTCCGGTTCCGGGGCTTCCTCGACCAGGATGTGGGCGTTGGTACCGCTGAAGCCGAAGGCGCTGATGCCCGCTCTCCGGGGGTTCCTCGGCAGGCGCGGCCAGGGTGTGGGTTCGGTGATCAGCCGGAAAGGGCTGTGGTCGAAGTCGATACGCGGATTCGGGCCGCTGTAGTGGAGGGTCGCCGGGAGCGATTGGTGTTCGAGGGCGAGCAACACCTTGATGAGACTTGCGGCTCCTGCCGCCGCCGTGGTGTGACCGAGATTGGATTTGACCGAACCGAGGCCGCAGAAACCCGTGCGTTGGGTCGAGGCCCGGAACGCGCGGGTCAGGGCTTCGACCTCGATCGGGTCACCCAGCGGGGTCCCGGTTCCGTGGGCCTCGATATAGCTGACGGTGTCCGGATCGACCCCGGCGCAGCGGTACACTCCGGTCAGCAGGCGTTCCTGGGCCAGCCCGCTCGGCGCGGTCAAGCCGTTGGTCTTGCCGTCCTGGTTGAGTCCCGAACCCAGGATCACGCCGTAGATGCGGTCGCCGTCCTGGCGCGCGTCGGCCAGGCGTTTGAGTACCACCACTCCCACGCCCTCTCCGGGCACGATGCCGTCGGCCGCTTGGTCAAAGGGTTTGCAGCGGCCCTCGGGGGAGAGCATTGTGGCGTCGCTCATCTGGAGATGGTGGAGGGAATCCAGGTACAAAGACACCGCTCCCACCACCATCAGGTCGGCTTCGCCCGAGCCCACCATGCGTCTTGCGAGGTGCACGGCGGTGAGAAAGCTCGAGCAGGCGGTGTCCACGGTCAGGCAGGCTCCGCGCAGGTCGAGGTGATAGGCGACCCGGGAGGGAATGATCGACGGGAAATTGCCGGTCATGGCCTGGGCGCTGGTCCGGCGCTCGTCCCCGGCCAGGAGGTTGCGATAGTCGTTGCCCATGGTCCCGCAGATGACCCCGCACTTTGCCTCGGCCACGCGCCGGCGGTCATAGCCCGCGTCCTCAAGGGCGCGGTAGGCCTGTTGCAGGACTAGGCGTTGTTGGGGGTCCATCAGCTCGGCTTCCTGGGGCGAGATCGAGAAGAAAAGGCTGTCGAAGCGATCGACCCCTTCCAGGAAGGCTCCCCAGCGACCGACCGAACGGCCCGGCACGAGCCCGGTTGGATCGTAGAAGCCGTCGAGGGACCAGCGTTCCGGCGGGATCTCACCGACCGAGCTGCGCCCCTCTGCCAACATCGCCCAGAAGGCAGCCTGGTCGGGAGCACCCGGGAAGCAGGCAGCCAGGCCTGTGATGGCCACGAGGTCCTCGCCGTCGTCCCTGCTCGAAACAGGTTGGACCTCGACGCGATCGGCAGGCTCGGTGGGCTGGGGTTGCACGGACAAGGTCCGCAGGGTTTCCGGATAAGGCTGGGGTGAGGTCAGCGCCTCGAGGTTGATCTTGCACAGCGGCGCTGCCCCGAGTTCGGCGGCGGTCACCTCATAGAGATAGTAGGCCAACCAACCACGTTCGAGCGAGTGGGAGGCATGCCGCCAGGCCTCGTGGTTCGCCCGGATCAACTCGCCGAGTTCCTCAGCGGTCTCGGTTCCGGAGGGTGCGCGCAAGAACCTGGCCACGCCTTCGCTCGCGTCGAACACCCTGTCGAGGCGCAACCCGGCTTCGGCGAACAGTCCGGCAAGACCTTCGCGGGTCGGGATGAAGGTCCCGAGTCGGCGGTCCAGGAAGGGGCCCCGGGTAAGGGCCACGAAATCGGCCACGACCAGCCGTCCGCCCGGAGCGAGGTGCCGGACGAGGTTTTCGAGGAGGGCGGCCTTGTCCTCGATATGGCAGAGCACCTCGAGGGCCAGGAACAGCTCGAAGCGGCCGGGGAAGTCGGCCTTGCTGCTGTCCTGGACCTCGATGGAGAAGCGGGCTGGGTCCAGTTCACGTCCCAGGAGGGCTCGCGCGACCTCGGCTTGCCGGGGGGCCAGGGTATAGCCGACACCGGTGAGATGTGGGTGCTCGCGGAGCAGGCGCAAGAGGTCGCCGCCGAAACCGCAGCCCAGGTCGAGGACCGCGTGGATCTGCGTGAAATCGAGGTCGGCCAGCAGGACCTGGCGCAGTTCGAGTTGCTGGGTCCTCACCAGAACGTCGTGTTCGGGGCGATGGCCTGGCCTCAGGTACGTCGTGAGCCAGGAGAAACCGGGTAGGTCTTCTCTGAGCGGAGCGAAAGTCAGGTAGTGATCCCGAGGGGATTGCTCGAGGCGATCGGCGTAGAGGGTGGCGATACGATCATAGTACGCGGCCACCGGATCGATCGTTGCGCTAGGCGCCTCTACGGGTAGTTCGAGGTGGGGTGCAACCGAGAGAAGGTGCCCGAGCAGGGCCTCGAGCGTGGGATGGTCGTAGATCACGCCGGTGCTCAGGGTGAGGCCGAGCGCGGTGTTGAGCGTTTCGATGAACTCCACCCCGAAGACCGAGTTCAGGCCCTGTTCGACGAAGGGGAGGTCTCCCTCGACCTGGTCGGGTTCGAGGTCGAGTACTCCGGCGAGACTGGTGGTCAGGAGGGCGCGGAGTCGTTCGGCGCGAGCCCCTTGAGACTCCTGGCATGGGACGGGTTGTTCCGGAGCCGAGGAGGAGGAGGGGGCGGGAAGGACCGGCGTGGAGTTCTCCTGGCAGGCTCCTTCGAGTAGGGCGAGCAAGGTGGTTTTCGAAGCCTGCACCGGAACCACCCGGTTCTGGCCGACGTTCCCGAGCAGGTGCCTGCATTGACCAAGAATGTCGTCGAGGGAATGCACCGAAGCGTCACCCCGGTCCTCGAGCCAGCGCAGGTCTTTCTGGAATCCGGTGCCGCGCCAACCGCACCAGTTCACGGCCTGATACCGCACCGAGCCGCGCCGGTTGAGTTCCTCGGCGAACCCGTCGAGGCAGCCGTTGGCCGCGGCATAGTCGCTGAGGCCGCTGCCGAGAACGGGTAAGAAACTGGAGATGGACGAACAGAAGAGACAGAAGGCCGCTCCCCGTTCCTCGAGCCAGGCGGCGAGGCGCGGCAAGGCCAGGACCTTGGGTTCGAACACCGCGCGCAGTTCGGCGAGCGGTTTGTGGACGAAGGCGGGGTGCCTGGCGTCGAGCAGGCCGGCGCAATGGAACCAGCCTCCGAGCGGCGGTTGCCCCTGGAGGATCTCGTCGAGACCCCGGGGAAGGAGGTCGATGTCGAGGAGGGATCCGGTGAGCACTTCGACCCGGGCACCTCGGGAGCGCAAGCTCGCGATCACCTCGAGGGCGTTCCGGGTACGAACGGTCTGTTCGTCCTCTCGCCCGGTTGGAAGTGCAGAGGCTCCTTCGGTCAAGGGGTTGCGGCCCAGGAGGATCAGGTTGCGGCAACCCAGTTCGAACAACAGGTCGGCCAGCCGCAGCCCCAACCCGCGGACTCCGCCGCTCACGACCTGGGTCTTCGCGGGATCGAAGGGCAACGGCGGTGGAGCCTCTGCGGGGTTGAGGACGGAGACCCTCGTGCGCTGGCGCCGGGTACCGAGGAAGCGCAGCTCATCCGAGGCCAGGGTACGGGTCAGCTCGCGGACGATCGCCGGGCCTACCTCCGCGTCGCCGAGGTCCTCGAAGCAGAGGCT
The DNA here is from genome assembly GCA_001799195.1 of Deltaproteobacteria bacterium RIFOXYA12_FULL_61_11. GTDB lineage: Bacteria > Bdellovibrionota_F > JAHFAK01 > YA12-FULL-61-11 > YA12-FULL-61-11 > YA12-FULL-61-11. The sequence goes on from MGSU01000103.1 coordinate 11,606, forward strand.
CGCGGTCTCGAGCCAGGGGAGTTCCTGTCCGAGAGCGCGGACGAGCGGGGCCAAGGTCAGAGGGATCAGGAGCTGTTCGGGGTCGAGTCCGACCGTCCGGGAGAGATGCAATAGTCTGAGTTTGCTCGGGTCCTGTCGGCGCAGGAGCCCCTGGAACAACCGCACGCGCAGGGCGAGTTCCGGCCAGGCGCGCTGGACCGGAGGGTCGAGGTCGCAGGCATCGACGATCGCCGAGAGCCGGAGGCGTCCGCCGGCGAGAACCTCGGGTATGGTGCCGGAGCCGTGGCGGTCCAGCTCCCAGCCTCCACCGGGGAGGTCGCGGTCCTCGGTGCCCAGAACCAGGGGGAGGACCTTGGGACTGAGAGCCGAGGGGAGGGTGAGACCGCCGGTTTCCCAGCGTCGGCGCTGGAGCAGGATAAGCACCGGGTATTCCGGGTTGAAGTCAACGGTCGGGGCCGGTTCCTCCGTCCAGAGCCTCCTATAATAAAGGATAGGCTCGGTGGGCACCGCTCTGGGGGGTTCCTCTTGCGGGTGGGGGGCTGGAGGTTCGGACACCCAGTACTGTCGCCGGCGGAAGGGGTAGGTGGGGAGTGAGAGCCGGTGGGCCTCGGCGTCGTGCAGACAGGCCCACGGAATTCCCGTACCTTGGAGCCAGGCGTTCAGCAGTTCTTGCAACTCTCCCCGGTCAACCA
>MGSU01000104.1 GCA_001799195.1 Deltaproteobacteria bacterium RIFOXYA12_FULL_61_11
CGAAGCCAAACGCTTGGAAGGTAAGGCCCAAGACGAGGAGGTCCTGGCAGGACCACGGTATTTCTTCGGATCCGTACAGTACTGCCTGTCGCGTACCGAGCAGCTTTTGGCGCTGGTCCGCGACCATAACCGGGAGCTATACACGGTCCGAAAGCTTGCCACTTCCGACGCCGCTGCTTCCTGTCCTGCGCGTGGAGGTCTGCCTCCCCGCAGCCACACCGACGCGTCGCAAAAAGACTGAGCCCCAATCTCGGCCGTCTTTTCAGCGCCGCGCGAGGACGGGAGAGGTGCGCCCACAAGACAGTAGTTGCAGATCACTGGTTGCCTTTTTTGTTCATTTCCTTGGTCATTTCTAAAAATACCCAACGCTGTCACGGTGCTGATAACACAAAAGGAGGAGCTTCGCTCGATCAAAGTCCAACTTGGTTTCGGTGTTAACTTGGTTTCGGTTTTATTAAAGTCCAACTTGGTCTTGGCTGTCGTCTTGGCTGTCTTGGCTAACTTGGTCTTGGCTAACTTGGTCTTGGCTTGGTTTCGGTTTTTCTTGGCCTCGGCAAGCCCATCTGTTATCTCGAATGATAACGATCAGACCCATCAAGCAGCCACGTTGGGAAAAGGATAGCACTATGGTCAGAATCTGCGTTGCGTTGTTCCTAGGGTGGATCTTTGCTTGCACGGCCACGGCCGCTGAGCGCGAAAGCGACCCTTTGATTGCCATCCTGAACAATGAACTGCAACGTGAAATGCAGCAACTGCGACGGGAAGCCATTCCAGCGTATTATCTCTCCTACAGAGTCAATGATGTGGCCAAACTGGAAATTCGCTCCTCCTTCGGCGTGCTGGTCAGGTCCGATGACACGCGCAAGAAAACCCTGAGCATCTCGGTGCGGGTGGGCGACTACAAACTGGATAACACCCACGAAATGCGCGGCGACTATGACTACGATGCATACAGCGACAGCCAGGAAACAGTGGTCGAACTCCCCTTGAACAACGATGCCCAGGTCCTGCAGGGATTGCTCTGGTGGAAGACCAACGAACTCTACCGACAGGCGGTACGTCTCTACACCAAGATCAAAACCAACGTGGCGATCAAAGTCGAAGCCGAGGACAAAGCCTCTGATTTCAGCAAGGAAACGATACCCGTCCCCTTGGCGCAGGCCGAGGCGGATGAACCCGACTGGACCACTCTACGCAGGAGTTGGGAAAAGCGGGTCAAGAATTATAGTCGACCCTTTTTGCAGGGCCATCGGATCTTCGGTGGTGAGGCAACCTTTTCCTTGATCCGGGTCAGGAACACCTTCGTTTCGAGCGAGGGAACGCGCCTGGCTTGGAATGAACAGGGCACCCGTCTGTTCTTGAAAGCTTTTTCCAAAGCAGACGATGGCATGGAACTGCCGAGCTACCGCAGTTACTTCAGCTTTTCGCCCTCGGGTCTGCCTGATGCGACCACGATACTACGGGAGGTGACAAACCTCGTGGCCCTGCTCGAAAAAATGAGAAACGCTCCACCGGTCGATCCTTTCCTCGGACCAGCAATACTTTCGGGCAGGGCAGCCGGGGTGATCTTTCACGAAATTCTCGGCCACAGACTCGAGGGGCACCGACAAAAAAGCGAGGAGGAAGGTCAGACCTTTAAAAACATGGTCGGTAAGAGAATCCTACCCCCGGATTTCCACGTGTTCGCAGATCCTCTGCGCAAACGTTCGACCAACTCCGACCTGGCCGGGTTCTATTTGTTCGACGACGAGGGGATGCCCGGGATATCGGTCCCCCTGGTCGAAGATGGTATTCTGAAGGGGTTTATGATGTCCCGTTCGCCGATCGAGAATTTTCCCCATTCCAACGGGCATGGTCGCGCCGAAGTCGGTTACAGGCCAGTGGCTCGGCAGTCCAACCTCATTGTCAGCAGCGCCCATCCGCTCAGCGAGGCCCAACTGCGAGAACGACTACTCCAAGCCTGCAAACAAGCCGGAAAAACCTCCTGCCTACGGTTCGATGATATCGCCGGTGGCTTCACCGTGACCGGTCGTTACCTGGCCAATTCGGTCAACCTCATCCCTACCGAGGTTTACCGGGTCTTCACTGACGGCAGGAACGACGAATTGGTCCGTGGAGTAGATTTAATCGGAACTCCTCTGACCTCAATCACTTCGATCGAGGCCGCGGGCTCTGACATCGGAATTTTCAATGGTCACTGTGGCGCAGAATCCGGTGCAGTGCCGGTTGCCGCGGTTGCCCCCTCCATCCTGATCGGGCAGGTCGAGGTGCAGAAAAAATCCAAGTCCCAGGAACGTCCGCCCCTGCTGCCCCGTCCCGATGAGGTCAACGACGGCAACCCTTTGTTCTAGCTCAACGAGGTATCATTCATGCGAAGTGCTGGCCTACTATTTTCTATTACCATTCTCTTGGTCGCCATACCGGGGTGGACCTCGGATCGAGGCACTATGACCAGAGCCCTGGTCGACGAGATACAACGGAACCAAGACCGTCTGGTCTTGGCCGATCAGCCAAAACCGTGCTTTATCGCCTACAACGTGCGCGATCTCGTTTTCGAGCGCCTTCACGGTATCCGTGGCGAACTGCGGCCGCTGGAACATCGCCGTATGCGCCAGTTGTCCGTTCGCCTGATGGTCGGCAACTTCCATCTCAACGACGAACACCTTATTGGTGGTTGGTCGTACCGCGATACCTTGTTCGAGGGACTGGAAGATCTGCCCATTGAGGCCGACTATCTCGGTCTTCGGCGCGCCTTGTGGTTAGCCACGGATAAGGCTTACAAGATCGCCTTGGAACAATACGCTAAAAAGAAAGCGTCTTTACAGAGCCAGCAGGCCGAGGCCAAGCGCTCTGGGCAGGACGATTTTTCCGTCGCCGAACCGGTCCGGGCGGAACTGCCCCCGATTTCCAGCACCTATGACCGGGGCTACTGGCAGGAAACGGTGCGCTTCATCTCCGCTGTGTTTAAAAACTATCCGAGCATCAACTTGTCTCACGTCGAGTTCAGCCTTTACCGGGGTGACGAGTACATCGTCAACAGCGAAGGAACTCGCATTGTGCAGCCATTTTCCCTGGCCATGATCGAAGCCACCGCGTTCAGTCAGACGCAGGACGGTAAGCCGCTCTGGGACCGGATCCAGATCCCCACAAGCAGAGTCGAGGACCTTCCAGATCGGACCGCTCTGACGAAGGCCATCGAAGAACTGGCTCAGCGGATCGTCGATCTTGGCCGAGCCCCTGATCTGGGGAAAAGCTACTTCGGTCCGGTCCTGATCGCCGACGAAGCGATCGCCGATCTCGTGGCCCAAAGCCTGTTCGGTTATAAGGACGGTCTTCTGGCCAGTTTTTTTCCGGTTTTCACCAACAAGTGGGAAGCCCAGTACTATCAGAAGGAACAACGTAATGAACTGGAAGAGCGACTGAATTCGCGAATCCTACCCCGAGGTACTTCGATCAAGGCCCTGCCAGGCTTGGATCGCTACATGGGTCTTCCCGTGCTCGGATCCTATCGCTACGACGAGGAGGGTGTGCCCGCTCAGGAAGTCACTCTTGTCAACGATGGCATGTTACGGGCCTTTCTCAGCGACCGCTCACACACCTCTTCCGCACCTGTGTCCAACGGACACTGCCGACCGGTCATCTGCCTCTGCGGTCCGGCAAGGTACGACCTGGGGCCGAGTGTTATTTCCCTATCCAGCAACGCGGGTAAGGACTATTCGACTCTGCGGAAGACCCTGCGCCAACTGGGCAGCCAGGAGGGATTGCCGGCTGTTCTCGTGGTCCGTAAGTTCGCCCCCCCGATCGAATTGTTGCCGGATGAACTGAACGCCTTTGCCAACGAATCCTCCCAGAATGAGCAACTGAGCGGACAGAGCGTGGTAGCCGTGCTCGTTTCCGTGGCCGACGGGAAAGAAAGACCGGTGGGGCCACTGACCCTTTCTCTTCCCACCCTGAATATACTCAGGCGCATTGCCGGCATGAGCAAGGAACTGGTGTTGCACAATCGATTTCACCTCCTGGGCGATACCCGGTTCGGCATGCCAGCCAGTTTCATTCTGCCGCAGGCCATACTATTCGAGGACATGGTCGCTCGCGACCCGGCGCACGGTTATCTGCCCCAGCGACCGGTGACGACCAATCCCTACCTGGTCCAGAATTCCGGAAAAAGCCTCTAACCCGCATTCCCCCAAGGGGATTGTCATGGATCGTTATCACCACTACGGACGACCCTTCTTCCGCAGGTCGAAACCACAGCTCAGAGGTGCACCAAGGCCTTCCTCGCGCGGTAACGACTTCCTTGCGCCGATTACCCCCTTCTGCTAGGTTGCGGCGCGAGGATGAACCCCACGGACGGGGTGGAGCGAGGAGGTATTCATGGAACTCATGGTCAGCGGGAGCGGTCTGACGGTGCATGATGTGGAAATGGTTGCGCGCGGCAGCGTCACTGTGCGCCTCTCGGCCGAGGCCGAAGCGCGGATCTCGAGCTGCAGGGAAATGCTCGAGCGCAAGTTGCAGCATGGCGAGATCATGTATGGGGTCAACACCGGGATAGGCGAACTCGCCGAGGTGGTGCTCGACGCCCGTCAGCTCGAGGATTTTCAGAAGTACCTGATCTTCAACCACGCCGCCGGCATCGGCGAACCGTTCCCCGTGGAGATCGTTCGAGCCGCCATGCTCGGCCGTATCAATGTCCATGCCAAGGGGCATTCCGGCGGACGTCCGGCCATCACCCGGATGCTCTGCGCGATGCTCTCGGCGGAAGTCACCCCGGTGGTCTGCAGCAAGGGCAGTGTGGGCGCCTGCGGCGACCTGGCGCCGATGAGTCAGATCGCCCTGGCCGTGATGGGAGAGGGCGAGGTCTTCTACAAAGGTCAACGCCTGCCGGCGGGTGAGGGGCTGCGCCGGGCCGGTTTGCAGCCCGAGGTGTTGCGGCCGCGCGATGGTCTGTGTCTCATCAACGGCAGCAACGTCATCCTGGGTATCGGCTGTCTGGCCATCTGCGATATCGAGCGGGTGCTGAAAGAGGCTGAGATTGCCGCGGCCATGAGCATCGAAGCCCTGATCGGCAACATGAAACCCTTCGACTTGCGCCTGCACCGCCTGCGCGGCTTCCCGGGGGCAGTCGTCAGCGCCAGTAACCTGCGACGTTGCTTCGAAGACGGCGACCTGCTTTCCGGCCGGCACAAGGTGCGCGTCCAGGACGCGTACAGCATGCGCTCGACACCGCAAGTGATCGGTGCGGCCCGGGACACGTTGCGCCACGCCCGCGAGCAGCTCGAAATCGAACTCAACGGGGTGTGCGACAACCCGATCTTCCTGCCGGCGGAAGACACGGTGCTCACCGGTGCGAACTTCCAGGGCACGCCGATCAGCCTGCCGCTCGATGTGCTCGGTTCGACCGTGGCCATGGTCTGTGTGCTCTCCGAACGCCGCCTCAACCGCCTGCTCAATCCGGCGCTCAGCCAGGGGCTTCCCTCCTTCCTGACCAAGGGCGCGGGCATGTTCTCGGGGTTGATGCTCAGTCAGTACACCTCGGGCATGCTCACCGTGGAGCAGAAGCTCCTCTCCACCCCGGCTTACATCCAGTCCGTGCCGGCCGCCGCCGACCAGGAGGATTTCGTCAGCATGGGCATGAACTCGGCCCTCAAGACGAGGCAGATCCTCGAGAATGCCTGCGGCGTGCTGGGTATCGAGCTGCTCGCCGCGGCCCAAGGGGTCGATTTTCGCGACTACCGCATGGGTCGGGGCACGCGTGCGGCGCATGCCGCGGTGCGAGAGGTCGTCGCCCATCTCGACGAGGACCGGCCCCTCTTCCGCGACCACAACGCGATCATGCAGGCCATGGCCCGGCACCAGATCCTCGACGCCGTCGAAAGGGAGTTGGGACCGCTGGCCAGTTACCCGCAGGACCTGGGCTGAGCGAGCCTCACCAGGTCAGAGTGGCGACGACCGGGAAGTGGTCCGAGGGATAGCGACCGTCATACGAACGGGTGATGATGTCCGAGGCCGTCGCGGTGAAGTCCGAACTGGCGAAGATGTAGTCGATCTTCTTGCCCTCGGTGCCGCCGGAAAAGGCGTGGCCCGTTCGGGTCGACGGGACCTCGGGATAGAGCCGCCGGTAGGTGTCGTAGAGGACCACGTCCTCCCCCAGTTCGGCGGAGTCGAGGACGCTGATCGCCGGACTGTCCTCGGCGGCGTTGAAATCCCCGAGCACCAAGACCGTGTCTTCGGGGAAATCCCTCGCGACGATCATTTCCAAGAGCATGACGGCGCTGCGTTCCCGGACCTCGTCCGAAGCGGTGGAGAGGTGCAGGTTGTAGACATAGAGCGACCGTTGCGTCGAACGGTCCAGCAAGCGCGCCCAGGAACAGATGCGCGGGTGCGCGTTGTCCCAGTCGTTCGAACCGGGCTTCTCCGGGGTGTTCGAGAACCAGAAAGTACCGGTTTCGAGCCTCTCGAAGCGCTCGCGGTCCCAGAACAGGGGCACCATCTCGCCCTTGCCGTTCGCTTCCCGTCCAACCCCATAGGACTCGTAATCGGGCAGATGGTCTTGCAGGTAGTGGAGTTGGAAGGGGTGTGCCTCCTGAAACCCTATGATGGCCGGCGCTTCTTCCTCGACCACCAGGGTGACTAAGTCGCGGCGGAAGATCCATTGGTTGAGCCCGTCATTCACCGCCAGGCCGTGGCGGACGTTGAAGGTCATCACTGTTATGGGACCTTCGTGTCGCAGCGGAACCTCGCGCACCGGCTCGCCCAGGCAGGCCACGTTGGCAAGGGCGACCAGGTGGAGAGCGGCGACGAGGAGCATGAGGCGACGGCACGTCTCGGGCATCGAGGACCTCGAGGAAGTGGACCGAGTACCTCTCTACAGCAGGAAGGGTGCCACCGAGATAGTCCCACCATTGTTTCGCGTTGCCAGGAAAATGAATTTCGCAAGAGACCTTCAATCGGTAGCAGTGACAGCCTGCCGGGAAAACCGTTGGGGCTTCGAGCAGACATGCCCCCATCCTGCACTCGCCCTCTCATAAGATACTTGACCGAGCGTACCTCATGGCTATGGTTCCCAACTCCCAGAGGTGACACTTCCGGGGGTAGTATCGCGATCAGAAGCAGGAGGGTCTCATGGACCTCTACTACTTCCCGGCGTGCCCCTATTGTCGGCGGGTATTGCGCTTCCTCGAAGGTGAGGGCTCGGTGTTACTACAGAGGGTCGTCCTGCGAGACATCCTCGCCGAACCGGACCAACGCGAGGTCTTGCTGCGCCTCAATCATGGTGAGGACCAGGTACCCTGCCTAGTCGTGGATGGGGTGCCGATGCTCGAGTCCCTGGACATCATCGAGTACCTGCGTTCGCTGCTCTGAGGTACCCCGAGCCTGCACAGTCGAACCTTGGTTACGAAGCTCGGGAGGTCGGGCGGCGAGGTTTCAGCCCTGGTCGAACCGGGATCGCACGAAGGCTTCGGCTTCTTGCCGGTCGCGCACGCGATCCTCGAGTTGGGCATCGACGAGGTCGCGCAGCATGGCACCGAGCGCAGGGCCGGGCCGCATACCCATCCCTTGTAAGTCGTGTCCATCGAGCAGCGGAGCGGGACGCAGCCGTTCGAGGGGTAACGAGGCCAGGATTTCTTTGCAGTACTGCCAGGTCTCGAGGGAGCGTTCCGAGCTGGCGCAATCGAGCCGGTGGAGTTCGAGCAGCTCGTTGATGCACGGTCGGCCGAGCAAGCGCAGGAGGGTCGAACGGCGCATCTCGCGCACCTGCATGAACCGGTCGTGCAGTTCGACGAGCTCGGCCGCGCCCTCGACGAGGTGGTTCGAGGCCTTCAAGCGCAAGAGGATCGTCCGGGCGAGGTCGGCACCGACCTCGGCATGACCCGGAAAATGCGGCACAGGACCTCCGGTCGAGGTGAGGGCCTTACCGCAGTCGTGCAACAGGACCGCCCAAGCCAGGACCGGACTGGGCTGGTGGAGCATCGAGACCATGCGCAGGGTGTGGGTGAGCACATCTCCCTCCGGGTGCCAATGCCGGGGTTGCTCGACTGCCCGCAAGCGCGCGAGCTCGGGCAGGACTTCGGAGAGGAGCCCCAGGTCCTCGAGCAGGGTCAGCCCCCTCCCGGCGTTCGGCCCAGTGAGGATGCGGGTCAGTTCGTCAAGGATGCGTTCGGCCGAGACCCGGGCGAGGAGTGGGGCATCCCGGCGCACGGCTTCCGCGGTTCGGTCCTCGAGCCGGAAATCCAGCCGAGCGCAGAAACGCACCACGCGCAGGAGCCGCAGAGAATCTTCGCGGAAGCGAGCGCCCGGATCGCCGATCGCCCGGACCACCTTGGCGCGGAGATCGTCGAGCCCGCCGACCAGGTCGATCACGCGTTCCTCGAGCGGGTCGAAGTAGAGGCCGTTGATCGTGAGGTCACGTCGGGCAGCGTCCTCCTCTATGGTGCCGAAGGTCACGCTATCCGGGTGTCGGCCGTCGCCGTAGGCCCCGTCGGACCGGAAGGTCGCGACCTCGAACTCCTGATCGCCGGAGAAGACCAGGATCACTCCGAAGGCTTTTCCCACGGCGCGCGTACGACGGAAGAGGTGCTGGACCTGCTCAGGGGTCGCCGAGGTGACCACGTCGAAATCCTTGGGTTCTTGGGCGAGCAAGAGGTCGCGGACACAACCACCCGCGAACAAGGCCTCGTGCCCGGCGCTGCGCAGGCGCTCGACTAACCTCGTGGCGAGCGAGCGAGGGGAGGTTTCGTTCACCGTGGACCTGGACGTTCGGACTCGCGTTGCTGCTTCGGACGACCGTTCCCGCGACCCGGGGGCTTTGCCTCCCGCCCTGGTGCCGATGGGGAAGGATTCTCGAGCCCGGGAGCAGCCTTCATATCGCTGTCGAGTTCGAGTTCCGGAGGAATTGGTTGGGTCGGGTGCGGTTCGATGGGTGACTCCAAGGTGCGCTCGGAACCCCGGAGTAGGTTGAGACGCTCGACCTCGGCCCGCAACTCGGTCGACAGGGTCCGGTAGGTCTGGGGGTACATCCGGATGACGATGCGGCGGTTGGAAGCCCGGTTCTCGGGAAGCGACTTGCCCTGGGGATCGCGGTTCGGGAGCTTGGGCAAGGTATAGGCATAACCGGTGGCGCGCAGTCTCTTGATGTGGATGCCGTTCTCGATGAACAGCCGGATCACGCTCGAGGCCCGGGCCGCGGAGAGTTCCCAGTTGGACGGGAAGGCCAGGGTGCGGATCGGCACGTCGTCGGTGTGTCCCTCGACCTCGATGCCGTAGCGTTCGTACTTGAGGTTCGCAAGAATGCGGATGGTCTCTTCGAGGATGGGCCGACCGCGCGGGTTGAGCTCGGCCCGGGCACTGTCGAAAAGGAGACTGCTGGCGAATTCGATGACCACCCCCGAGCCGTCGGACGAGATCGTGACCTCTTCTTCCAGCTTGTTGCGTTGGACTGCGGCGCGGAGTTCGGCGATGACCTCGGCGATGGGCATGAGCGGCTTCTCTCCCGAGATCTGTTCGGTCAGGGCCGCAGTGGTCATCTCGAACTTGGCCGGGTCGATGGTGGACATGGAGAAGAGGAGAACGAAGAAACAGAGGAGCAAGGTCACCATGTCCCCGTAGGTGATCTGCCAGTCGTCGACACCGGCTTCACCTTCGTCCACGGGTATGCGGGCGAGTTGGTCCTCGCTCATACGTCAGCCCTCGTCCTCGACCTTGCCCTGTTTGTCGGATTGCTGTTGCTTGGCGCGTTCGGCGTCGCGTTCGGCTTCGAAATCGTAGATGAACTTCGGATCCAACTTGCAGTTGAGGCGGTCCATGATGAAGTACGGATCGCGTTTGGCGATCAGCAGCGCAAAACCCTCGAGCAGGAGCGAACGGCGGAAGCGTTCAATGCCGAGGATCTCTTTGACCTTGCCGGCATAGGGTTCGAAGAAGAGTTTTGCCAGGATGACCCCGTAGAGGGTGGTGATCAGGGCCACGGCGAGGCCCTTGCCGATCCCGCTCGGATCGCTGCCCATGGACTGGAGCATGATGATGAGGCCGATCAGGGTGCCTACCATGCCGAAGGCAGGAGCGATCTGGCCCAGTCTGCTCAGGATGTTGGCCGAAACGAGCTGGCGGTAGTAATCGTTCTCGATGAAGTCGAAGGCCATCTTCCGGAAATCGGCCTCGGGGTAATCCTGTTTCGCCAGGTAGATGCACCGCTCCAAGAACACGTCCCCGCGGGTCTCGGCTTCGAGACCTTCCAGGCCGGCCTTGCTGTAAATGCGCGACCAGGTCACGAACTGGCGGACGTCGTTGCACAGCGTCTGAGGGCTTATCAGTTGGCGTTTCATGGTCATAAGAGCGGCGACCACGGCCTTGAACACGTAGCGGCCACGGAAGCTCATGAACGACGAGGCGAAGACGCCGCCGAGGACAATGGTCAAACTGGGCCAGTCGATGAAACTCTGCCATTTGTCGGTGCTGAGATAGATGGAACCGAGGAAGACCATCAGGCTGCCGACGAGCCCGAGTATTGAAGATATCTGCATACTCGACAGTTTCCTCTGCGGTGAGTGGTCGATCCGGCGTTCTGGTCTACCGGAAAGCGCGAGGATGTGCAACCCTCAATCGGTGGCCGGGGGAGGAGCCTGGGGCAGTTCCTGGCCCTGGGGGGGCCTCTTGCCTCCGCGCTGCTGGGAACACCATATTCCGAAAAGACCGAGCCCCGTGAAAAGGAGGAAGATGAGGGATTGCCCGGACAGGTAGGCGTCGAGGTTGTCCGGGCCGAGCTTCTCCCGACCGAGTTTCAGCGAGAAGACCAGCATTGCCAGGGCCATGCTGGTGAGTTGGCCGGTCAGACGCATGGTACCGATCATTGCTCCGGCCACTCCCAGGTGTTTCGGACCGACCGAGCCCATGATCGCGTTGGCGTTCGGCGAGGAGAACAGGGCCAGCCCAATGCCTTGGGGTACCAGCCCGAGGATGACCCACCCGACCGAAACCTGGCCGTGCAACCTGCTGAAAATGAAAAGCCCGATACACGAGAGGGCCATGCCGGAGCTGACCACGTGGCGCGGCTCGACTCGGTCGGAGAGGCGGCCGGCGAAGGGTGAGAAAAGGACCATGAGTACCGGTTGGACGACCAGGATGAGGCCGGCTTGGTGCGGCGAACGGCCGAGTACCTCTTGGAGATAGAGGCTGAGCAGGAAGGTTACCGCAAAGGTCGCACTGTAGCTGATGAAGGCCGCAAGGTTGGAGAACGCGAAGACGCGATTGCGGAGGAAAAGGTCGAGCGGAAGGAGAGGATGGGGAGTTTTGGCTTCGATGGCAATGAAGAGCGCCAAGCCGGCAAGTCCGAGGCCGAGACAGATCTGACCGTGGGTGGCGAGGGGTTGACTGAGACCGAAGACCAGAGCCGCCAAGGCCAGGACATAACTGAAGGTGCCGGCCAGATCGAAGCCCTGCCCCGGAGGCCCCTTCCACTCTGCAGCGACCTTGCGGGCGAGGTAAAAGAACACCGCGCTACCAAGGGGTACCATGGACCAGAAGATCCAACGCCAGCCGAGGTGCTCGGTGATCAGACCTCCCAGGACCGGTCCGAGGGATAACCCGGCATAGACCGAAGCCACGGTGAGTCCCAGAGCGCGGCCGCGTTCGCCGGGGGGGAATACCGCGGTGAGCAGGGCGATACCGGTTCCGAACAACAACGAGCTGGCCAACCCTTGGAACAGCCGGCCGAACAGGAGGAAGCCTAAGGACGGGGCCAGGGCGGTAACTGCCGAGGCCGCGACGAACAGGGCGATGCCGATCAGGTACAAGCGCTTGCGACCGTAGAGGTCGGCCAGGCGGCCCATGGGCAGGAGGAAGGCCGCGGCCGACAGGAGGTACGAGGTTGAGATCCAACCGAGAGCGACCGCATCGAGGGAGAATTCTCTGCCTATCCTGGGTAGAGCCAGGTTGATTGAGGAACCGAGGAAGGGGGTGACGAAGGAACCCAGGATAGCGGCCGATAATACGGCTCGGCGGATGGCCGGCGAAGCTTCGTTCATGGGAGGTCGTGGAACCTGTTCGAGGACGATGTGGCCAATGCAGTACACCGCTTTCGAGCTCAAGGGAAGCGCGATGATGGAGGACCTACCTCTCGTGGTTCATGGGAGGGCGAGGTGCCGTTCCAGGAAGAAGAAGGGGATGAACAAGAGATAGAAGCCCGGTACGCGCACCGCGAACCACCACCAGGTGGACAGTTTCCACGCGGCGAGGGCGACGAAGAGGGCGTGGAG